>JBCDCO010000274.1:0-6952 GCA_039181635.1 Cyanobacteria bacterium P01_G01_bin.19
CGCGATAATTTAGACGCAGCGGTAGTCTTTCCTTCCATGCCCGAAGTTATGCGTCTGAATAAGTTGGGTAGCTTCTCGATGGCACAGTTGGGACAGTCTAAAAGTGCGATCGCCCAATTTATGCGCAAGCGTAAAGAAAATTCTGGTAGTTCTTTCCAGGATGCAATGCTCAAGTTATTGCGTACCCTGCCTAAAGTATTAAAATATTTGCCTGTAGAGAAAGCCCAGGATGCTCGTAACTTTATGTTGAGCTTCCAATATTGGCTGGGTGGCAATTCAGACAATTTAGAAAACTTTTTATTGATGCTTTCCGATAAGTATGTTTATCCAGGGAAGCAAAATAAAGAATTTAAATACGAAGAACCCATTGTTTACCCAGACATGGGGATATGGCATCCGCTTGCACCCAAGATGTTTGAGGATATTAAGGAGTATTTAGACTGGTTTAACAGTCGTCAGGATATCAGCGATGATCTTAAAGATCCTTTAGCACCCTGCGTTGGTTTGGTATTGCAACGGACTCACCTAGTTACTGGAGACAATGCTCATTATGTGGCGATGGTACAGGAACTAGAATGTATGGGTGCGAGGGTTATTCCCGTCTTTGCAGGGGGATTGGACTTTTCTAAACCAGTAGACGAATATTTCTGGAATGGAGATAGCGAAAATGCGATCGTGGATACTGTAGTATCCCTGACTGGTTTTGCCTTGGTAGGAGGACCCGCCAGACAAGATCATCCCAAAGCGATCGAGTCCTTGCAACGCCTTAACCGCCCTTATATGGTGGCGTTACCTTTAGTATTTCAGACTACGGAAGAGTGGGAAGAAAGCGAACTCGGTTTGCACCCAGTACAGGTAGCATTGCAGATTGCCATTCCCGAATTAGATGGCGCGATCGAGCCGATTATTGCTTCTGGTAGAGATGGGGCAACTGGTAAATCTATTGCTCTGCAAGATAGAGTTGAAGCGATCGCACGTCGGGCGATGAAATGGGGCAGTTTGCGTAAGAAACCTAAGCTACAGAAGAAAGTAGCCATTACTGTCTTTAGTTTCCCTCCCGATAAAGGTAATGTGGGTACGGCTGCTTATCTCAACGTCTTTGGTTCGATCTACGAAGCGATGAAAGGCTTGCGAGATAATGGCTATGATATTCAAGATTTGCCCGATTCTGCCGAAGAATTAATGCAGGCGGTAATTCATGACGCGCAGGCGCAGTATGCTTCTCCTGAGTTAAATATCGCTCATCGGATGTCGGTGGAACAATACGAAAGACTAACTCCTTATTCTGTGAAGCTAGAAGAAAACTGGGGTCCCCCACCAGGAAATCTAAATAGTGACGGTCAAAACCTTTTGATCTACGGGAAAGAGTTTGGTAATGTCTTTATCGGCGTACAGCCTACCTTTGGCTATGAAGGCGATCCGATGCGCTTATTGTTCTCTAGATCTGCTTCTCCCCATCACGGTTTTGCAGCTTACTACACTTATCTAGAGCATATTTGGCAAGCCGATGCAGTACTGCACTTTGGTACTCACGGATCTCTGGAATTTATGCCTGGGAAGCAAATGGGTATGTCTGGGGACTGCTACCCTGATAGCTTAATTGGTAGCATTCCTAATATCTATTATTACGCTGCTAATAATCCTTCTGAAGCAACTATTGCCAAACGTCGCAGCTATGCTTCTACTATTTCTTACCTCACTCCTCCCGCCGAAAACGCTGGACTATATAAAGGTTTGAAAGAACTAGGAGAACTAATTGGTTCTTACCAAAGCTTGAAAGATGGCGGACGAGGCATTCAAATCGTTGACACTGTAATGGATCAGGCGCGTATTTGTAACCTAGATAAAGATATTCAATTCCCTGACCATTCCGCTAAGGAAATGACCCAAGAAGAAAGAGATACGATTATCGGTTTGGTTTACAAACAGCTAATGGAAATCGAATCTCGCTTGTTACCCTGTGGTCTACATATTATTGGTAAACCTCCCACAGCAGAAGAGGCGATCGCAACCTTAGTTAATATCTCTAACCTTGATCGCGAAGAAGATGGAATTATTTCCTTCCCTCGCATCATTGCCAACAGCATTGGTAGAGATATCGATGAAATTTACAACAATAACGATCGCGGTGTTTTAGCAGACGTTCAATTATTCCAAGATATCACCCAGGCTACTCGCGCTGCGGTAGGTGCGTTGGTTAAAGCACAAATCGACGCTGAAGGTCGAGTATCGATGGTTTCCAAGCTTAACTTCTTTAACATCGGTAAAAAAGCACCCTGGATGGAGGCTTTGAATGAACATGGCTACAACAATATTGATGCCGATGCAGTCAAACCACTAGTAGAGTACTTAGAATTCTGCCTAGAACAAGTATGTGCCGATAACGAATTGGGTGGACTATTAAAAGCTCTTGAAGGTGAATATGTCATGCCTGGTCCTGGTGGCGACCCCATCCGTAACCCCAATGTCTTACCTACTGGGAAAAACATCCACGCTCTAGATCCGCAATCTATTCCTACTTTGGCTGCGGTACAGTCAGCGAAAATAGTCGTAGATCGCTTGGTAGAACGTCAAAGAATTGACAACGGTGGTAACTACCCTGAAAGTATTGCTTGCGTCCTTTGGGGAACGGACAACATCAAAACCTATGGCGAATCTCTGGCACAAATTATGTGGATGGTTGGCGTACGTCCCGTACCCGATGCATTAGGTAGAGTTAACAAGCTAGAGTTAATTCCTTTAGAAGAACTAGGTCGTCCTCGCATCGACGTGGTAGTTAACTGTTCTGGTGTCTTCCGTGACTTGTTTATCAATCAAATGAACTTGTTAGATCGCGGGGTGAAAATGGCAGCGGAAGCTGACGAACCCATCGAAATGAACTTTGTGCGCAAACACGCTTTAGAACAAGCAGAGGAAATGGGTATCAACGTCCGCCAAGCAGCGACTCGTATCTTCTCTAACGCTTCTGGTTCTTACTCCTCCAATATCAACCTCGCAGTAGAAAACAGCAGTTGGGAAGAAGAAAATGAGCTACAGGATATGTATCTCAACCGTAAATCCTTCTCCTTTAACTCTGATAATCCTGGGGTAATGGATGAAAATCGCCGTCTATTTGAATCTTCCTTGAAGAAAGCCGACGTTACTTTCCAAAACCTAGACTCTTCTGAGATATCTTTAACCGACGTATCTCACTACTTCGATTCCGACCCGACTAAGATCGTCTCCAGCCTCCGCGATGATGGTAAAAAACCCACCGCTTACATCGCCGACACTACTACCGCTAATGCTCAAGTTCGTACTCTTTCTGAAACAGTACGTTTAGACGCTCGTACTAAACTACTCAACCCCAAATGGTACGAAGGTATGTTGAGCAACGGCTATGAAGGGGTGCGGGAACTATCTAAGCGTTTGGTTAACACTATGGGTTGGTCTGCTACAGCCGATGCAGTAGATAACTGGGTGTATGAAGATGTCAATACTACCTTTATCGACGATCCTGAAATGTGCAAACGTCTTATGGACATGAACCCCAACTCCTTCCGTAAAATCGTCGGTACTCTACTAGAAGTCAACGGTCGCGGTTACTGGGAAACCAGCGAAGAAAACCTCGATCGCCTGCGCGAACTGTATCAAGAAGTGGAAGACAAGATTGAAGGTATTGATTAATAGTTAATTCAATTTGAGCAATTTGATAACATAACCTGCACGGTCGTTACAATAAATGATCGTGCATTTTTTGTGAATTGAAAAATAAATACGATCGATATCACCTGATTTTATCAAATCGCCAAATAGAATATTTATATATGTAACCAGCTTGTAATCAAAATGGCTAAAGCAATTATATGTCCTCATTGTGGTAGTTCGAGGTTAGATATAAAAGATTCTCAAACTTTATACCAATGTCGAGATTGTGATGCTTACGTAGATACCAAAACATTCGCAGATAAAGCTGTTAGTGGAATTAGCAATTTAATATCAGGTACTACTAAACTAGGTTTATTGATTCTAGCCATAGACGATGCAGATACTGTTATCGATTTAATTGAAGATATAGTGGATTAAATATACAAATATGGAAAACGATTTAAGTAAAAATAAAAAAGTATCTATTATCAAAAGAATTTATAGAAAGATTATTCTTCACTGGTTAATAGATGCGATCATGCCTATTCTATCCTCTATGGCAGTTTCATTAAAACCTACTGTGTTATTTTTGTTAAAACCTATATTAGCAATTTTAACTTTAGTTATGGGTTTCGTTGGATTCATAAGTCAATCCATAGCTAGTGAAATAAGCGATATTGCATCAAGTGAAATAGCAGAAGAATCAGGAAGCAATATTTTAGAAATAGTATTGGATTTTTTATTGTGAAATTTTCAGATTTGACATTAACATCAATTTTATTCATTGAATCAAGACAATCGCGATCGCATTGCAAAGCAGATTAATAATTAATTTGGTTTTGCAATTTGGGCAATTTAGTAATTTCACCGTAGGGACGTTTCATGAAACGTCCCTACGTTTTTTATACTCCGTTTATATAGAAAACCGTAGTTTTTGAACTAAAGCAAAATTTTAATCAAAATATTACTAAAAATTAACTCAATGGCAATTTGATTTATCTAAAATTATGTGAAAAAGCATGCAGATCGATCATCGCAAATTTTAGCTAGAACTAATGGAGTCATCAGCAAAATCCATTTTTCCCAATAGTTGGTTTCGCATTGCCACTAGTAAAGAAATTACCGCAGATCGAATTGTCTCTCTTCGTTACTTCAACCAAGATTTAATTTTATTTCGTAATGCAGAGGGAAAACCTCATGTTCTTAATGCCCATTGTCCTCATTTGGGAGCGCATTTAGGATACGGGGGGAAGCTAGAAAAGAATACGATTCGCTGTCCCTATCACGGTTGGATTTGGGATGAGAAGGGCAATTGTGTTCACATTCCTTACAGCGATCGCCAGCCTTGCACACAAATAAAAAGTTATCCCACCTTGGAAGTTAATGGGCTAATTTTTATGTATTATCACAATCGCGCAGAAGCTCCTAATTGGGAAATTCCTGCTCTTAAAGAATATAATTCACCTCAATGGACTCCTTTAAAGTTCGTTCGTCGCTGGAAAACGCGTACCGATTTAAAAAATTATTTAGATAACAGTGTGGATGTAGCTCATCTATCTCAGGTTCACAGTCAGACCTTTTCCGCAGCCCAGTCTGATGTGGTAGATATCGAAGGACCTGTTTTTACCCATCGAATGACCCAAAAGTACAATTTGTCCTCTATGGCTTCGGGGGGATTGATTGGCGAACATGGCTCGGCAACTACAACTTATTATGGACCTGGATATGACGTTAGTTATTACTATACCAAGGGTAAATTAGAGCTTGGTTTGCTGCAAATATTTACGGGAACTCCCATAGATGATAACTATTTGGACATTCAAATATTTCTAAGCGTCAAGAAAGTTCTGCCACCTCCCTTAAATCGTCTCTTAGCAGTCATGCTCAAAAAAGACACGATCGCCACTTTTCAACAGGATATTCCGATTTTAGAACACAAGATTTATCAAACTCGTCCGTGCTTAGTCAAAGAAGATGGTCCTATTGGACAGAGTCGGCGTTGGGTAAGTCAATTTTATCAGTAACTCTATGACAATTATTAAAGTCAAAACCAAGCAAGATTGGCAACTTTTCCATCGCGTACCGCATTTGGTATACCAAGGAGATGTTAACTGGATTGCTCCCTTAGAATCGGATATTGAAAGTATTTTCGACCCCCAACAAAATATCCTGTTGCAAAAAGGTGCGGCAAAATGTTTTGTTCTGACAGAAAGCGATCGCCTTTGTGGTCGGATAGCAGCATTTATCAGCGATCGAGAACCCATTGACGGTCGGATACTGGGAGGAATCGGGTTTTTTGAATGTTTTGATAACCCAAGTCACGCCAGCAGTCTATTTGCAGCAGCAGAACAATATTTACAATCCCAAGGAGTAACCTCCATCGATGCCCCGATTAATTTTGGCAGTCGAGATCGATATTGGGGTCTATTAATTAAGGGGTTTGAGCCTCCTTTATTTCAGGAAAACTATCATCCACCCTATTATCAACAGTTATTTTTACAGAATAATTATCAACTCCAAGAACAGATTTTAACCTATGGGGGTAATGTGGCAGAAATGCCTTTCAAGCGGTTGCGCAACATAGCTCAAAGATTAAAACAGCGACAACCTATATACGTCAAGAAATTTGACTGGAAAGAACAGGAGCGTTTCGTGCGAGATTTTTGCATAATTTCTCAAGCAACTTTTCCTCATAACCCTGTATCTTACGAGCAAGTCAATCAAATGCTCGATCGCACTAAAGATATTCTCGATCCTAATTTGATGTGTATTGGCTATTATCAAGATCGACCTGCGGGTTATATTGTTCTTTATCCCAATATCAATCCTTGGTTGAAAAGTGCTAGGGGTAAATTAAGCTTTTGGAATTTACCGTTATTTTGGCTGCAAAAGCAGTTGGCGCTCGCTTCGGCTAAAGGAATTAGTATCGGTATTCATCCCGATTATCAAGAACGGGGTATCGTTGCTTTGTTGATTGATTTTTTATGTTCCCAATGGAATCTTCGACGCTACCCTCAAATTTATTTAGCAGGAATTGCTACCCAAAATCATCAAATTCGTAGTATCTACGAAAAGCTCAATCTAGACATCGTGCGAGTACATTGCACCTATCGGAAAGATTTGAACCAAAGGCTCGCTACTTAATGCTTGCTGAATAAGTCGCCACTATATATTCATCCCTCTTTTATCTCGCTGCGCGAGGAAGGCAGAGGGCAGAGGGCAGGAGGCACAAAGGCGCATAGTTCGCCGCATGTAGGTTGAGTTGTCGGTTGAGTAGCCCTATTGCCGTCCGAGCATTTGGGTTTAAGACCCCCGCTAAAACGAA
>JBCDCO010000275.1:0-6934 GCA_039181635.1 Cyanobacteria bacterium P01_G01_bin.19
ACTAAATCCGAAGATTTCGTTCGACTTGCATGTGTTAGGCATACCGCCAGCGTTCATCCTGAGCCAGGATCAAACTCTCCATGATGAACTTACTCCATCAATTCGATGATTGATTTTTCGCTCTTTTCTTGTTACCATTATTAATTGCCCTTAACCAAAGTTAAGTTTCTTTAACGGGATGGATTTTAATTGTTTTCTAATCCAAAAAGCTGTGTTTAAAAAACCGTCAAACTATTGATTTGTCTAGGTTCTGTCCGCTGAAGAGTGACTCTTGTCTCTCAACCGCGCATTTACCAATATAAGCAATCTATTTATCTCTGTCAACCTTTTTTTTTAAGTTTTGGGAAATTGTTTTTCTCTTTTTTCTCAAATCCTCTCGTGCTATCTTGTTTGGGCTAAATATTTTCTCAAAAAAAAAGCAAAAAAATTCTGATGACTAGTTTACCTTCCTTAATAATTATCGATCGCTTGATAGAAAATTGGCTGTTGGAAGATATCGGTAGAGGAGATTGCACGACTCAAGGGCTATTTTCGAACGAACAGAAAAACACAGAAGCAGTTTGGGTAATAAAAGAAGATGGCGTAATTGCAGGGCTGCCAATCGCAGCCAGAGCGTTTGAACTACTGGATAAAAATACGAGATTTACATCAATAGTTGAAGAAGGTAAATTTTGTAAAGCGGGAACCAAAATAGCCAGCATAGAAAGTACTCAACAGACATTGTTAAGTGGAGAAAGGGTTGCTTTGAATTTAGCAATGCGCCTAAGTGGAATCGCAACAGCTACACGTAAATACGAGGAAAAAATCAAAGATTTACACGCTAAATTAGTGGACACTAGAAAAACAACGCCTGGATTGAGGGTCCTGGAAAAGTATGCGTCGAGAGTCGGAGGAGCCATTAATCATCGCATGGGATTAGATGATGCGGCTATGATTAAAGATAATCATATTAAAGCTGCAGGAGGCATTAAACGGGCAGTCACTCTTCTAAGAAAAAACCTTCCCTATCCTTTGAGTATTGAAGTCGAAACTACAAACTTATCAGAGGTAAAGGAAGCTGTGGAATGTGGAGCTGACATCATTATGCTCGATAATATGTCTTGTGAAAATATGATAGAGGCTATAAAAAAAATTCGTGAAGCAAATTCCGAAATCAAAATTGAGGCTTCGGGTAATATCACTCTTGAGAACATTCGAGCCGTAGCAGAAACTGGTGTAGATTATATTTCTACTAGCGCGCCAATAACCAGATCTCATTGGTTAGATCTGAGCATGAGAACAATTTGAAACACAATGCTGCAATTTTACTTGTATAAAATCACCTGATTGTGCGTAAACTATAGATCTTCGGAAAAAGCATTCTCAATCAATAGCAAGTTCGCAGCGCAACATCATGAATGATACGGTCAAAAAACCAGTCGGTATAATAGGAGCTTCTGGATATGGTGGAGTTCAACTAGTTAGGCTGTTACTAGAGCATCCTGAAGTAGAGATTGCTTACTTGGGAGGCGATAGCAGCGCTGGAAAACAATACAGCTCTATTTATCCTCACCTAGCCCACTGTATCGATCTCAATATAGAAAAAATCGCTGTAGATGAGGTTGCCAATCGTTGCGAAGCAGTTTTTTTGGGACTCCCTAACGGTTTAGCTTGTGATATTGCGCCAATTCTAATAGAAAGAGGATGTAAGGTATTAGATCTATCTGCAGATTACCGCTTTGAAAATTTAAATACCTATACCGACTGGTACAAGAAAGAACGCACAGACACAAAAATTGCTGGTATGGCGGTGTATGGTTTACCAGAACTATACAGAGATAGAATACAACAAGCTCAGTTGGTTGGTTGTCCAGGATGTTATCCGACGGCTAGTTTGCTAGCTCTTTCACCGTTATTAAAGCAGGGTTTAATCGATACATCTACAGTAATCATAGACGCTAAATCTGGTACCTCTGGTGGTGGGCGGCAAGGAAAAATCAATATGCTTTTGTCTGAAGCAGATAGCTCTCTTGGGGCTTATGGAGTAGCCAGCCACCGTCATACACCAGAAATAGAGCAGATATGCGGCAATTTAGCTCGTCAAGATGTAACAGTTCAGTTTACTCCTCATTTAATTCCCATGCCTAGGGGAATTTTGTCAACAGTTTATGCCACTCTTAGAGATCCTGGCTTGGTCAGAGAAGATTTAATTACCATTTATAATGCTTTTTATCGTTCTTCTCCTTTTGTAAAGATACTGCCAAACGGTATTTATCCTCAAACAAAATGGGCTTGCAACACTAACTTAGCTTATATCGGTCTTCAAGTAGATGCTCGTACGGGAAGAGTAATTGTACTGTCTGCAATCGATAATTTGATTAAAGGTCAGGCAGGTCAAGCAGTTCAATGCTTAAATCTAATGATGGGTTGGGATGAAGGAATGGGTTTGCCAAAGCTAGCTTTCTATCCCTAGAACAACGTGCAGATTTTGATATGAAAAGAAAAGTTGTATCTTTTTTGAGTGGTAGCTTATTTTTCTGTTTTTCAATGTCTCCAGCGGCGGCAGAAAGCATTTTGGATAGTATTCAAGACACAGGAATTTTAAAAGTCGCTATTCGCGAAGATGCAGCACCCTTGGGTTATTTAAATGCAAACGGTGCTTTACAAGGATATTGTTTAGATTTTTTCGCTGTTCTCGAACAGCAGCTACTCGAAGAGCTAGAACGCAATACAGTAACAATAAAATTGTTCAAGTCTACAGCGAGAAACCGTTTTTCTTTGGTGGAGAATAGTATTGTTCATTTGGAGTGTGGACCAAATACCATTGTCGAGTCTGCTTCTAGTGAGACTGACTTTTCTACAGCATTTTTTGCTACTGGAACTCAGTTTTTAGTCAATAGAGAAAATAGAGGTAGTATACGGTTAGAGCGAGACTTAAACCAGATCAGAGTTGGAGTAATCAAAGGTACCACTACAGAAGAATTTGTCAGAAAATCTTATCCTTTGGCTATCATTTCTTTATTTAGCGGAGCTACTGCGAGAAACAGAGGCGTACAAGCATTATCTCAAGGAAAAATCGATGCAATGGCTAGCGATGGTATTCTATTAAGAGCAGAAGCTCAAAAGCAAAGATTATCTTCTTCGCAATATCCTCTGATTCCAAGAACTCCTCTAACTTGCGATCTGTATGGAATGATTATTAGAGGTCAAGATTTTCAATGGAAAAATTTTATAAATCGGGTCATTGGAAGTCAAAGGATTCAGACTTTATCAAGAGATTGGTTTGGTAGCTGGACCATTTACGAACAAGAAGCAACTAAAAATTGCAACTTGGAATAATGTCTGCATATCAACATAATAAAATTTCAGTTTTTTTGTAAGGATAAAAGTAGCAGGTTCTAATTCTTTGATATTTGTAATGCGGTTGACATTCGACAAAGACTTCAAGATAAATCATCCGAAGAATAGTTAGAGTATTTCCGTCAACCATAAAAGAAAACTGCTACTAGTGGCTTTAGTCAGCTCAATTAACTAGATCGTTAATGAGTAAAAATTTCATTGGGTAACTAAGCTGAAGCAGAAACTAAGCCTGTCAAAGTTTATTTAATTATCAATCCATTTCCAAAGAAAATGGCTTTTTCCTTTTGACATAATTTTACGCACTTGTTTTTCTAGCTGACGTTTTTCGGTTTTAGGTAATCCCCAAATCAGATCGTGAATTTGTCGCCAGGCTACTGTCAAGGTAGTACCCATGCAAAAAGCCAAACAAAGAGTCGGCAAAAAATTAAAGTGTAGTCCGTAATATACTGCTGCCCAGGTAAAATAATTTAGGCAAATGGCAATTTCCTCCTGCAAACTCCAGACAGCATATACTCCCAGGGTAAGCCAACTCAGTATGGCAAGCGCCCAACGACCATACATTGATAACATATAGAGCTTACTTACTTTCTGCTCAAAATCAGATTTAGATTTACTCATTAGTTTAGATTTAGATAGCAGAATGTTCTTGGCAATGGGATTATTCTGAAGCAGTTGTATCGGCGATAATAACAGGACGATTTCCTTTGCTATTTCTCCACCAAGCTAAGAGAGTACTGGCAATAAAAATGCTGGAATAAGCACCCAAAAGAAATCCGACTATCAAAGCTAGTGCAAAGAATTTTAGAGTTTGTCCTCCAAAAAGAAAAATAGCAACCAATGGTAACAAAGTTGTCAAAGTTGTATTGATCGAACGTCCTAATGTTTGATTGACGGCATTATCAACGATTTCATTGATTTCTCGTTCGGGATTGGCAACTATATTCTCACGAATGCGATCGTAAATTACTACGGTGTCATTTACGGAAAAACCAATAATGGTTAGTAAAGATACTAAGAATAAGCTGTCCGCTTCTATACCCATAACCAAACCCAGTAGAGCAAAGATGCCCGCCGTAATAATAACATCGTGAAATAAGGCTGCGATCGCAAATATAGCATAGTCAAATTGAAACCGAATGCTCAAATAAACGATGATGCCAAAGAATGCAACTAACAAGGCGAGAATACCAGAAACAAATAGTTCTTCACCGATGGTGGGTCCAACAGAATCTATTTGAACTGTTTCACTGTCAAACCTACCGATCGCCTCACCCAAAGAATTTAGCAATTCGCCACGGCGATCGCCATCTATATTTTCTGTTCTGACTGAGAGAATTTGCTTGTTGTCTCCCAAAAGTTGAATGGCACTATTGCCAAGGTTTTGACTATCTAGAACTGTTCGTACCTCAGCTGTATCGATGGGCTCGTCGCAATTGCCAGCTATCCGACAGTCTCTGGCAATTTGAATTCTCGTACCGCCAACGAAGTCAATACCAGGACGAATGGGAGCGTTTAGGCTGCTAAAAGAGACAACCATCATCACGATGCTAGCCAAAATAGCTGTTCCAGAAATCGCCCACCATAAATTGCGCTTACTTGTAATGCTGAATTTCATGAATTATCAATTATTAGTTACTGACGTTTAAATTAGGACAGAATAATTCTGGTTTTTGTCTCACCTTTGGTAAAGATAGAACGACCAACAACATTAGAGTTCGACTGCAGGTAACAGCGGTAAACATGCTCACTAATACTCCGATTAAAAGCGTGACTGCAAAGCCTTTAACCAGACCAGAACCAAGCCATAACAATGCCACACAAGCGATCGCCGTAGTGACATTACTATCTAGGATGCTTGAAAAAGCTCTAAAAAAGCCAGACTCCACAGATCTATACAGAGTTTTACCTCCCCTTAATTCTTCCCTAGTGCGTTCAAAAATAAGCACATTGGCATCTACTGCCATACCAATACTGAGAATAAAGCCAGCAATTCCTGGCAAAGTAAGAGTTACACCGACTAGTGCATAGCAAGCCAGGGTTAATAAAGCATAAACAATCAATGCACCATCAGCAATCAATCCTGGTAAACGATAGTAGACTACCATAAAGATCAAAACTAAAACTAGCCCAACACAAGCAGCAATAATGCTTCTGCGGATACTGTCTTGTCCCAAAGTTGCTCCAACAGTGCGATTTTCCACGACAGCTACAGGGAATGGTAAAGAACCGCCCTTGATTTGGATTGCCAGATCTCTTGCTCCTTCTAGATCGAAATTGCCAGTAATCACTGCTCTACCTCCAGCAATTCCCGTATCGGCAAATTCTGGACCAACAACAGGAGAACTAATCAGATCGTCATCGAGAAAGATTCCTATACTCCGACCAGTTCCAGCTAAATTTTTGGTTAGTTCGGCAAATTTTTTGCCCCCAGCATCGTCAAAATTAATCGCAACTTCCCATCGATTTCCAGTTGCGTCTGGTTGAGGACGAGCATCGGTTAAATTAGTGCCAGTTAAACCAACGGATTCAAATAGTTTGGCGATCGCCTGGTTTGATTTAGCTAGAGATTCTTGATTTTCTACCAATTTTGCCTGTTTATCAGTTTCTGATTCGTCTTGACTCAATAAAATTCTTTGCGCTCTTAGCTGGCGATTTACCTGAGATTCAGCAATGAAATCACCTTCTGTTCCTTGTCTTTGCAGCTTGAATTCTAATTTAGCCGTTCCCTTCAAACGTCTTTCTGCTTCTGCGGGTTCGCTTTCTCCTGGTAATTGGATCAATATTTTATCTTCTCCGATAGTTTGCACGGTAGTTTCAGAGACACCAAACTCATTGATACGATTTTCCAAAACTCTTTGCACCGCTTCTACATCTTCTGCAGTAGGTTTGACATCAGGTTGTTCTTTTGTAGGATTTACCTGAATGGTTAATTGCGCTCCACCTCGAAGATCTAGCCCCAATTGAGGAGGAATTGTAGTTAATATAGCGATCGCTGCTGCGACCAATACCAGAATTAAAATAATGTAGGCTCTTTGTTTCTGCATTTACTTATTACCTGCCTTAATAAATGCTATGATAAGCCTTTTTTGCAATCTTGAGAGGGTAGTAACAACTCTCAAATGATTCTTTATTGAGAAATTATACTCAGGCTGACAACATCTTTATCCTGCAGTGGTTTGCTGCTGCGAATCACGTATCTTTCTCCTGGTAGTAATCCCGCAATTATTTCTACCTTTTCTTCACTTGAGCTATTTTTAATGATTACTTTTCGCTTGCTAACATTGCTTTGATTATCCTTGTTTTTGTTGGTCGTCACAAATATATAGTTAGTACCTGCTTGATTAACAATCGCAGTTTTGGGAACCACTACATTAGACTCTCGTTCGGCAAAAAAACTAACCCTTCCCAACAGTCCCGCTTTGATTTTGCGATCGGGATTGTCCAACAGTATTTCTATTGGTATTTGACGAGACTGCAAATTTGTTGTCGGCGAAATACGGCTGACTCTTCCTGCAAACTTTTGATTTTGAAATGCGTCTAGGCTGACTCTCACCTCTTGCCCTATTCTGACCTCACCCAAATCTAGCTCTGATAT
>JBCDCO010000276.1:0-6929 GCA_039181635.1 Cyanobacteria bacterium P01_G01_bin.19
CATTGTGGCACTTCTACACGGGCTATTTCTGTTCCCACATTGACATAGCAGAAATAGACTCGCTGGGCTTCTTCATAAAGATCTAAAATCCTTAGATTACTGCGATATAAGGGGCTTCTTTGCCCAGGCTGTAGCTGTCCCGCCCAGAAAGTAGAATCTCGCAGAGAATCAATCTTTTGACATGGGTATTGTTCGGTCAAATCACCACAGTTAACCACGCAGTTGGGATGATCGTATTCGCAAGCCTCGAACCTTAAAAAGTTTAGCCCTTCCGTACTGCGAGATGCACTAACATAGCCCATCATCGGTATTTGCGTTTGTCTGAGTTTTTCACAGGAAGTAAGTATCGGCGGTAGTATTTTGTCTCTGGCTTCGTTAGGCAAACTATCTAAAAACCAATAAATTAGCGAACCATCTACCAAAGCTAAATTGGGAGTATCGTGGTGTTGTCCTGGAGGTAATACCCAGTTACAAGCCATTTCCGCTAAAGTTTCTGCTTCCGATACAGTACGGCGATGTCCCATCCATTCTTCCAAGCGAATGCCCCACTGTTTGGAAACATAAAGGTCTTCTTTTTTATAAAAAACTTCGGGAACGCTATCTAATAAAGGATGTAGGCTCTGCCCGTAGTGCAGCATTACCTGACCGATATTGATTAGATAGCAGTAAGCAATTTCATGATGAGAAGGAGAAATTTGCGAGCCATCTGTAGCAAAAACGCTATGGCTATAGGGCGCTGGTTGAATATCAAAGCAACTATTTAAAGGCTCGATCGGAGTTGCTGAGGCAAAAAGGGCGCGATCGCGAAAATCAGCCTGGGCTGCGATCAATTCTGCTTGTCGGCTGGCTGCTTGCTGCTGTAACCTTTGAGCTAAATCAAATCTTTGACCAGAAGCGAGCGCCTCTCGATGCATGTGCTGGCTGATGCCAGGGATTTGTCCCGCTATTTTGGCTAAATCTAGCATAGTCGATTAACCATAACTTCGTTTAATATTAAATATCATACATTTGACTACTAGAACTCCATTTGTCACCAGCGCGATCGGCTAAACTATAAACTAGCAGCTCAATTGATTTTTCTGATTAGACCTAATACAGAAAAATGTATACTCGCCCATCGTGGCGCACTTGTAGAGGAAAGAAATACTGAATGTCTAATTTAGAACGCAGAAGAACACCCCTAAATCAGGTCAGTAGGCAATCATCGAGTCATTATAGCGAACATCCTTTCAAAGACAGCGCATTAGGCTTGGTTTCTACCACGAGTTTTCCCGCAATTGTGGGTACAGCAGACATGATGCTCAAATCAGCAGAAGTCACGATGGTGGGTTACGAAAAGATTGGTAGCGGGCACTGCACCGCTGTAGTAAGAGGAAACATTGCCGATGTGCGGCTAGCAGTGGAAGAAGGAGCTAAAACCGCAGAGAAATTTGGTCAACTGGTTTCTAAGCTCGTGATCGCCCGCCCCATGCCCAATTTAGAGGCGATCTTTCCTATTGGCAGTCACTTAATCGAGCTAACTCAAAAAAGAAGAGGCTACAGTCGTCTAAGCAATCGTTCGATTGGCTTATTGGAAACCAGAGGCTTTCCAGCGATGGTAGGTGGTGCTGATGCGATGCTCAAGTCTGCCGATGTACAGTTAGCTTCCTATGAAAAAATTGGCGATGGCTTGTGTACGGCAATAATTCGTGGTTCGATCGCCAATGTAGCGATGGCGATTGATGCGGGAATGCAGGAAGCAGAAAGAATTGGCGAACTACATGCAGTAATGGTTATTCCTCGATTATTGGAAGATTTGGAACATACTTTACCCGTAGCCAACTACTGGATGGAACAGGAGAAAGATCCTCTACCTGTCTTGTTACCCAAAGAGGTCAAGCAGAAAGAAAAAGAGCTGGTGGAATTGCCCCAAGCCGAACCTCAGCCTTTGCAGATTCCTTTACGAAGGAAGATGGAAATTGAAGAGCTTTAGTAGGGTGGGAATTTAAATAAATTAATTATTTAAATGCCTAATATTGCAATGATGCCCACCTTACGACGGTGTTTGGTTCATTGTTTGCCGTTCATCGCTTGTCCCACAATTACATTAACCTGTTCGCCAATTAGCATTACTAAAGAACTTAGATAAAGCCAAAGCATCAAAATAATTGCCGTTCCCACTGCGCCATAAAGTTTGCTATAGATGCCAATATGGGAAACATAAAAGCGGAAAATTAAAGAAACGATCGCCCAAGAAATAGCAGCTAAAAATGCTCCTGGAAAAGTGGGAATATTTTTAATGCGATCGCTAGCCCCATATCGATAAATCAAGCTAAAAGCGATCGCCACAATTCCCAAAGCGATGGGAAACCCCAAAATACGCCAGAGATCGATTAGCATCTCGCTAAAATCGACTTCTAGGTGAGAGTGGACTATGACCCTTTTAATCATTAAAAAACAGGCATAAATAAGTTGGATGGAGACAATCGAAACAATCGCTACAATTGCCGTAACCGTAGACTTAAATTCTCGATCTCTTTTTCTTCTCAAGCCTGTTTGAAATTGATATATTATGCCCGCGCCAGTAGTTATAACTGCAATAGCAACAATGATGCTAAATGCCTTCCATGTAGAAAGTAATAAAGCATTCCAACTTTGTTGTAATGCCACCTGCAATAAAAAATCGCCTACCCAAAGCAAAAAGCAAGCGATAATCAAAAAATTCAAAGTGAGCACGGTCAAGGAAATAGCAATCTTTTTTGTTTGTAGATAGGATCTGCGATCTGCTGGATCTACTTGATGAATTTGGTCTAAAGCGTTCATTGCTGCGCTCAACACTCCAGAAATGATCCAAATAGTAGTTACCGAACTCAGGGAAAACCAGCTTTTTCCTTCTACGGATTTGATATTTTCAATAAAGTCTAAAAGTAAAGTCCAAATTTGAATCGGAATAATTCCAGCAAAATGAATTGCAAAGCTGGCAAAGGTAGATTCTACAGACTCTTCGAACAGGCTAATAGCGGTCAAAACGGCAATAATAGCGGGAAATAAACCTAACATGGCATGAAAAGCCATTTCTGCTGCTAAACCTGTCAATCTTTTTTGGATAACAGAGGCAATAGTTTTTTGTACTATCGTCCAGTCGAGACAACGCACAAATTTAATCCAGCTAAACATTAGAAGTCTCTATTGCCTACTATCTATTTTCTATTGCTTTTATAACCTCTATCTCATTAGATGTGAAGTAAGCAGCAAGGTATATTCAAGCGCTCGATCTCGAATTGATTTCTCTTATCTACTTTCTTGCAGAATACGTATTTGCTTTTTAATTTGACCGCCATCTTCTTCACGATTGTTGTTGAAATCTTGATTTCGGCGTTCAAAATCCCGATTCTGATGTCTACTGCGGTTGCGTTCAAAACTCGAACCTGTAGGGCGGTTGTAAGTGGGATTAATCGCCCATTGAAAATTAGTAGAGTTACATTGGTCGCCTTGAACTACATTATCTCCGTTTTTTTTGCCAGAATTAAGCACGTTTAAGCACTGTCCGCTATGTCTGGCTCGAATATAGTAGAGTCCATTCCCTACAGGATCGATCGACCACTGAAAATTAGAAGTATCACAATTTTCACCCTGGACAACATTATCTCCATTCCTTCTACCAGAATTAAGCACGTTTAAGCACTGTCCGCTATGTCTAGCTTTGATGTAATAGTATTTGCTATTGGCAGGAATAATCGACCATTGAAAGTTAGTATTATCGCAATCTTCACCCTGGACAACGTTATCTCCATTCCTTTGCCCGTAGTTGAAAACGTTTAAACACTGTCCGCTGTGCCTGGCTTTTATAAAGTAAAAGTCCGACCTAGCTAAAGCAACTCGATCCCCAACACCTAAAATCGCTCCAGCAGCAGTAATCGCAGAGATTAACCCCTGAGTAATCTTATTCATAATCAAATTAGTCTATTCCGTCTACTTAGACTAGCAAGATGTAGGTGAAAGTTCCGATATCGAGATAAATATCTCAGGCTTTAATCCAATTTGGAGGAGTTTTCCTGAGGTGGGACGGGATCGTATCCTCCTGGATGAAAAGGATGGCAGCGTAGTATTCGTTTTGTTGCCAGCCAACCGCCTTTAACCGTGCCATGGGTTGCGATCGCTTCTAAGACATATTGGGAACAAGTAGGCTGAAAACGACAGCTGGGAGGAAAAAGTGGCGAAATAAAGCGGCGATATCCTTTAATCGTCCAGAGTATTAAAGTTTTCATGGGTTTTATCTGCAAGGGTTGGAATTGGAAGACAGTGGATAACAATATATTCAGTCAAATTATCCTCTTGTGTATAGTTTGCTCTCTAATAGCGCTCGCCATGACTCGATCAAGCAGTGGAGACATATCATAAAGATCCCAAAATTTAAAGTTACCCATATAAATAATAGAGAGGTTCGGCGGGTATTTTTATCCTTGTCCGCATCTGTGGGAAACTGAAAGTCTAACAAAGAATGTATTTTCTACCTCCAGAACGGTCGAAAATATATAACTTTCTATCTACACCTAATCTCTAATGCTGTCATTTCTACCAGATAATCCAATCGTAAACCTGGTTTATCCTCTAGGTGCTGTTTTCCTGTACTTGAGCATGCTGGTTTTTATCGCTGACGTCTTAAGTCGAGTATTAACAGACGATCCTGAGTTAACTAGAAAGATAGTTCATATAGGTAGTGGAAACGTGATTCTTTTGGCTTGGTGGTTCGATATCTCGGCTCAAGTGATCGTTAGTGCCGCTATTATTGCGGCAGGAATTGCGATCGTGTCTTATGTAGTGCCAATCTTACCTAGTATCGAGAGCGTAGGACGTAAAAGCTTTGGCACGTTATTTTACGCTATCAGCATGGGTGTGTTGACCGCCTGTTTTTGGGAAAATACTCCCCAGTATGCTGTCATTGGTATCTTGGTCATGGCTTGGGGAGACGGTCTGGCAGCTATTATCGGTCAGCGCTTTGGCAAACACAAGTATCAAATCGGACAAATTACCAAAAGCTGGGAAGGTTCGTTGGCAATGACAGCCGCTAGTTTGGTCGTTACGGTATTAACTTTGCTGGCGGTAGAAGGTGCTAGCTGGCAAATATTGGCTATTTCTTGCCTAGCTGCAACAGTAGCAACGTTTCTAGAGGCTTTCTCTAAGCTAGGAATAGATAACCTGACCGTTCCTCTCAGTAGTGGATTTATATGTTTTTTTTGCATTCAGGCATTATGATGAAAGACAAAGTTACGCGACCGTGCAAATTTAAAATTAACTGATTTACATTATTTTAAGCAACATACTAAAAATGCCTGATTCCGCACCCAAATCGACCATAACTAGTAGTAAAAACCAAGAAGCTACATCTATAGAATCATCCTTGGAAACAAAACCTAAAGACAGCTATGTTAAATTGGCAATGCGGAACATGGTGCGTAAAGGAAGACAGTCACTTTGGCATTTCTTTTTAACCACCGCTGGTCTAGTTGGACTCTTGGTTGGTCTGGCTTATTTAACTAAACCATAAGCAAATTTATCGATGGATTTAACTGCGACACAATCTTGCGATGTTGTCATATATGTTGAGAACCTTTATGAAGAAAATCTGAATGTTAATAGCTCGATTGATATTGCTGCCATATCTTGGAAAGGCTGGTTCCAAACTTGGATGAAATCTTTGGGTAAAGAAAATAAAATAGGGCAAGATTGTGAAATTAGCTTGAGACTTACTAGCGATCGCCAAATTCAGAGCTTAAATGCAAAATATCGCTCAATCGACAAGCCTACCGACGTTCTGGCTTTTGCCACAACAGAGTCAGAGATTGTTATTCCTCCAGAAATGGACGAACCGCTTTATTTGGGGGATATTATCATTTCTCTAGATACAGCCAATAGACAAGCGCAAATGCAAAATCATTCTTTGGTTACTGAACTAGCTTGGTTGAGCAGTCACGGACTGCTCCACTTACTGGGATGGGATCATCCCGATGAAGCTAGCTTGGAACAAATGTTGCAGCGACAATCTCAACTAATAGATCTACTGAAGATATAGGCTATTTGATGAGAAATTCTACCTCAAACTGTTGTACGCAAACATATTCTTTTTGTATTATTGGGCTAATATAGCTTTATACGTCAGGTACATTGAGGGATGGTAGTTATTTCTTGGAATGCAAGCAGAGCAAATCAAAAAAAGAATTCGCCATTGTCTTTATTTATATTTAAATAAAAGTATGAAATCTTCTACTATTGTCTCCACCGCAACAGAATCTAATTCTAGCAAGCAGAAAATTATTCGCAATTTAGCTTGGCAAGTAGCTCCCAATTTGTTTCTCAGCTTTAAATATGCTTGGGCTGGAGTTCGTTATGCTTTTGTCACTCAAAGAAACTTTCGCATTCACACATTCATAGGTGTTGTCGCCGTCAGCCTTGGCTTATTGTTGCAAATCGAACTAGTGGAATTAGCAATTATCGTTATGACCTGTGCCATTGTAATGGTTCTAGAATTGCTCAATACTGCGATCGAATCAGTTGTAGATCTAACAGTTAAGCAAACTTACCACGAGCTAGCTAAAATAGCTAAGGACTGTGCTGCTGGTGCGGTCTTAATAAGTGCGATCGCAGCGGTAGTAGTGGCAGCCTGTATTCTGCTTCCCCCTTTGTTGCAACGCATTGCTTTAATGTTGTAGTGGAGATTTGACTTGATTATCGTTATAGATAACTACGATAGTTTTACATATAATTTGGTTCAATATCTTGGGGAATTGGGACAAGAACTGCCCGTAGCATCTGATATTCGCGTTTATCGCAATGATGCCATAGATATCGAAACCATAGATCGGCTCAAGCCAGATGGCATTTTAATTTCTCCTGGTCCTGGTCGTCCAGAAGATGCGGGAATATCTTTGCAGCTGATCGAGAAATTAGGC
>JBCDCO010000277.1:0-6902 GCA_039181635.1 Cyanobacteria bacterium P01_G01_bin.19
GATACTCCTTCCAATATATCGGGAGGAAGCAACTGCAAACCATCGAATCCGATGTTTACTGCTGCGAAGATACAGATGATAATTATGATGGCATCAACCATTGTTTTAGTTGAGTTTTATGATAAAGGATATATTTCCTCTTTACTTTAATAAATTATTGGCAACTCTGTGAAAGGATCGGGTAGTTCTTAATATAGACTCGATCGGTTTTTACTCATGGATTGATCGGTGCAATCTATGATAAGAAAGACTTTGGCTTGATTAAAATAGCTACGAAATTAGCGAAAAAAAACGGGACAAATATAATTTTTAAGATCCTGAAAAATCGAGTAATAATTAATAATATATCTTCAATTGCCAGAGATAATTCGAGCAAATATTAGATCGGCAAATAGTTAGCTTTAATTATACTTATACCTTGATTAACAATTCTCAAGCGATCGCTCCAAGATCGGTATACGTTCATATTCCTTTTTGCCGTCGTCGTTGCTACTACTGCGATTTTCCCATTTCAGTTGTCGGGGATAAAGGAGGAACATCGGCTTCCGTTATGGTGGAAGAATATATATCTGCATTGCTTAAGGATATTCAATCTACTCCTTCGCATCAGCAGCCAATTGAAACAATTTTTTTTGGCGGTGGTACTCCTTCTTTACTGTCCCCTACAGAATTGTCTCGCATCGTTAAAGCAATATCATCGCAATTTGGCATCACCACAGATGTCGAGATATCGATGGAAATAGATCCAGGTACATTTGATCGCGATCGCCTAAAGGGATATTTAGAGGCGGGATTAAATCGTTTTAGCCTCGGAGTACAAACCTTTGAACCTCAATTGCTAGAAGTATGCGGACGTTCCCACAATTTGGATGATGTAACTAAAGCTGTGGACACAATTTATCAGCTTAACGTCGATAACTTTAGTTTGGATTTAATTACTGGCTTACCCCATCAAACCCTCCAGCACGCCCAGAAATCTTTGGAACGAGCGATCGCGATCGCGCCCCAGCATTTGTCTTGCTACGATCTGGTATTAGAACCCGTAACGGCATTTGGCAAACAGTATCAACCAGGAGAAACTCCCTTACCAGACGATGAAGATACAGCCGAAATGTATCGCTTGACTCGACAGACTTTGACGGGTGCAGGCTATCAGCACTACGAAGTATCTAACTATGCCAAGCCAGGCTATCAGTGTCGTCATAATCGAGTTTACTGGGAAAACAAGCCTTACTATGGTTTTGGTATGGGTGCGGCTAGTTATGTAGATGGTAAAAGATTTACTCGCCCTCGTACTCGCAGAGAATATTATGCCTGGTTAGCAGCAGGTGCGGTAATCGACACCCCGAAAATATCATCTAGCGATCGCCTTTTGGAAACTTTGATGCTGGGTTTGCGTTTGGCGGAGGGGATAGCTGTAGCCAGATTTGAGCCAGATATTTTGAATAAAATTTGGTCGTGCCTCAATCCCTATTATCATCAGGGATGGATTGAAGTGGTAGATGATAAAGGTAAATTAATCGAGTCAGCTGATAGTGCTTTTAAGAACAACTCATTATCAGATGTGGCGAGAATACGCTTACAAGATCCCGAAGGCTTTCTTTTTTCCAACACGATCTTGGCAACTTTATTTGAAAAGCTAGAATAAATTCAAATTTGACTCGATCAAGTATTGGCATCCAGGCGATCGATAACGTAGCAAACAATCAGCCAGATACCTGCAGAAATAAAAATAGTTAGCAGTAATCTGAGAATGAATAGCTTGATATCCTCAGAAAAGCTTTGGCTAAAATTGTAGATTAAAGTAGCGTCAATTGCGGCGGTAAAAAACCCCAAACCCTGCTTTAGATTCTTGTTGGATATATCTTTATTCATTTAGGATGTTGATCGTGAATATCCATACAATTTTAAAGAATTATTTTATATCTGCCCACTGTTAGTCGTACAAGGCTGACTGGGAATAGGTTTATTAGATTGCTCGTGAGTAATAAGTAATGGGTAATGGGTAATGGGGACAATACTGCTTTGCGATCGCAAAATGAGGGCAATAAACATTTAGGTATCGCCCTGGACAAACATTAGGTTTGAATCAGTTAGATTTCGCGATCGCAACCAAACTTATCTTTAATCTGAGAGTTAAAATATTGACCCACAGAACTGGTTTCCTTTAACTCTTTATAGATACGTTCGGGAACGTCAGAATATTTATAAACATTGCCATTACTAAAAGTAAGGCGCAGAATTTGCTGGTCGGAATCATAGTCAAAGTCCTTGATAACTGCACTTTGGTTTTTTAGTAAAGGGAAAGCAATTACGTCGCGAATGCTAGGAGAATCGGTGAGCAGCATTACCAAGCGATCTATGCCAATACCCAAACCACCAGTAGGAGGCATTCCATATTCTAAAGCGGCAAGGAAATCTTCATCGATGTCGTTAGCTTCCAAGTCTCCTGCTGCTTTTTTAGCTGCTTGGGCTTCCAATCTAGCGCGCTGATCTAGGGGATCGGTTAACTCAGAAAAGCTGTTAGCGGTTTCTCTACCGACGATAAACAATTCAAATCTTTCGACTAACCCAGCCTTATCGCGGTGAGGTTTTGCTAAAGGAGATATTTCTACAGGGTAGTCAATGACAAAAGTAGGCTGGATGAGAGTCGTTTCTACTTTTTGCTCAAAAGCCTCATTGAGTAGCTTGCCGATTGTTTTACAGTCTGCGGGTACTTCTATGCCCGCGTCTTTAGCGGCGGTTTTTGCTGACTCAAAATCATCGAACTCGGCAAAATCTACTCCCGTGGCATCTTTGACCACGTCGTGCATGGTAACTCTACGCCAGGGTGGAGTCAGATCGATTTCCTCACCTTGATAGCTGACTTTAGTCGTCCCCAAAACTTCTTTAGCAACATCGCCAATCATGTTTTCCGTCAACGCCATCATGTCATCATAGTCAGCATAGGCTTGATATACCTCAATTGAAGTAAATTCAGGGTTGTGGCGCGTCGATACTCCTTCATTACGAAAAATTCTGCCCATTTCAAATACTCGTTCAAAGCCACCGACGATTAGCCGCTTGAGGTGTAATTCTGTGGCGATGCGGAGATACAGATCCATCTCCAAAGTATTGTGATAGGTAATAAACGGGCGCGCTTCTGCACCGCCAGCCTCACTTTGCAATACGGGAGTTTCAATTTCCAAAAACTCTCTGGTTTCGAGATAGCGGCGTATTCCTGCGGTAATTTTTGCTCTGATACGGAAGGTTTCCCGAACTTGAGGATTGACAATCAAGTCTACATAACGCTGACGGTAGCGTTTTTCAGTATCTGTCAAACCATGCCATTTATCGGGGAGAGGCAGCAAAGATTTGGTCAGAATTTTGTATTCGCTGACATAAACAGAGAGTTCGCCTTTCTCGGTTCTTTTGATCGTACCTTTGACGCCTAAAATATCCCCAGTGTCGGAAAGTTTCTTTAAGTGATTGAATGCCCCCACCAAGTCTTCTGACATGGTGTTGTTGATTCTTTTCTTTTCTAGATAAAGCTGAATTTTTCCCGTTTCGTCCTGCAGTTCAAAAAACGCCAGCTTACCAAAAACGCGACGTGCAACAATTCTACCAGCGATCGCAACTGCATCTTCTACCTCTTCTCCCGCAGCAAGTTCGACATATTTCTCTTGCAACTCAGCAGCATGATGGCTAGATTTCCATTTATAAGCATAGGGATTGAGTCCCAACTCCTTGATTTGGGATACTTTTTCAATTCTGGTAGCGCGAATTTCTTCTAAATTAGATCCACCCTGGGGCTGATTGCGGGAATTGTCTTCACTCATTAACTTTGGCAGAATTTTTTTAATAAACGGAATAGCCATCTAGCAGCATAACCCGTTGTTTTGCTTATAATCAACTTACCAAAATTTCTTGCGCTTGACCTGTCTTTTGTCCGAGCTTTTGACGTTGACCTAAATATCTTAAAAGTCTGCTGAAGTATTCAAGCGGTAAAAAGGTTTCTGCCTTCTTAAGAATGTATTCAACTCGTAATCATAAGAAGTTAGACACAATAAAGCTTAAGGATCAAATAAAGCTTCGTGGATTTATGCTAGCGAAATTCAAGCAACTTTGGAAACGAGTTATTACAACAGAAACAGCAGAAGGAATTGCCAATGCCTCAGAAAAAGTATTTGATTTAGCCGAGACCTTAAACGATTCAGATAATCAAAAAAATCTCCAGATAAAAGAGTTAGTAGATAGTATTCCTTCATTACTTAGTGCCCTCGATTCACCTTTAGGACAGGTTGTTAAGTCGAGTGTCCCCTTTTTGCCCATTGCAGCAGGACTGATTAAATTTGCCATTGAAGTCAATGAAAGAAAGCCAACACTATTTGAAACCGTGGCAATTGTCTCTCAAGTAGCTTATATAGAAAGTATCAAAGAACTATTAGCTTCTGAGTCAGTTTTTAAAAACGATACAACCAAACAATCCCAACAAGTTCAGCAACAATTAGCCGAATTAGAAGAATTAGAAATCAGCGATCGCGAACTAAGGGCTACATTAATTTGTTTCCATGAATCTAAACTTGCAAAGGCATTTGGGGAAGTTTTATCCGCCAAATTACTGGAGATAGGAATTAATCAATCTAAGACTGATATATGGGTCAAAAGAGTGGCAATGAATACCCAGAGATATATGATTTCAGCATTAGTAGACAGCAAAGAAGGAGTACAGCAATTAATTGATTGGTATAGTTCTGATGGCAGGGGAGAAGAAGAGAAGTATCAGAGCATAGATCGCTATCTAGAAGAAATAGAATCATTACCCAAAGCATTAGTCTTTAAAGAACAATTCACCTTTCAAGATATTTATGTTCCTCTTCAAGCGACTTCTCTAGATAAGAATGGAGAAGAGATTAGATATTCAGATAATTTTGTATTAGAAGAATGGGTGCAAAAGTTTATTATCGACCCGAAAAAATCTGACAAGGTATTATTCATTCAAGCTGGTGCAGGTAGAGGAAAAAGCGTCTTTTGTCGTATGTTTGCCGATTGGGTGAGACAAAATTTACACCCATTACTAACGCCCATAGTTATTAGACTAAGAGACATAGAAAATTTTGAGCAAAGTTTTGTCAAAACACTATCTGATGCCTTGAGCGATTGTGATTTTGTCAGTAGTGATAATGGCTGGTTAACGGATCGCAATACTCAGTATTTGTTTTTACTCGATGGTTTTGATGAGTTACGGATGGAAGGTAGGGCTAGTGGTGGTATTGAGCGATTCATCCGACAGGTAGGACAATTTCAAGAACAATTCAGAGGGAAAGAAACAGGGCATCGAGTAATTATGACAGGAAGACCAATTGCTCTGAAAGGAATCAGTCTCCTGCCCGATAACTTGGAAAGAGTGAAACTCTTGCCCATGAATGATGAAATTCAGCAGGAGTGGTTGGAAAAGTGGTCAAAAATAGTCATTCCAGACGATTCGATGGCAGGATCGAAAGAAACAGAGATGTTTAAAGCGTTTCTCTCATCAGAGAATTGTCCCGATGACATTAAGAATGACCTAGCTAGAGAACCATTGCTGTTGTATTTGCTAGGTAGACTACATCGAGAGAAGGCAATTAAGCAAGAAGATTTTGATCGGGCTGAAAATAGTACTCAGCCTAAAATTATAATCTATGAAAAGTCCCTGGAATTAGTCTTAAAAGAGCAACGAGAGGAATCACTACAATATCAAATTACTAAATTAAAAACAGATAGTTTAGAAAGGATTCTAATGGAGGCTGGGTTGTGCGTAGTTCAATCTGGTGGAGAGTATGCCAGGGTAGGAATGATTGAAACTAGGCTAGAAAAAGATGATTCTGATGCAGCCCAAGCTATTAAAGATTTGAGAGAAAAAAGTGGAGAACAAGCTTTAAGCACGGCTTTGGGAGCATTTTATATTCGACCTGCAGCAGGAAAAAAAGGCGGTGGCTTTGAATTTTATCACAAGAGTTTTAGTGAGTTTTTGTGTGCCAAAAGATTGTTAGTCAGCTTAGAAGAATGGACAGAAACAGGTGGCAGACGTAAAAGGTTAATAATTGACGATCAAGAGTTAGCAAGACAAATTTATGACTTGCTGGGTTATGGCGGATTGACTGTTGAAATAGTCGAATATTTATGGGGTTTGTTATTAAAAAACAATGAATTTCAACCAGTAAAGTTATTCGAGCGATTATTGGATTTTTATGAGCGATGGTGCGATGGGGAATTTATAGATGCTAAAGGAATAACCCTTCCTCAGCAAAAGATGCATGAGTTAGATGAACAATGTCCAGACAGAGAAACTAACTTGGGACAAAGACAGGTAGATATATATGCAGGATTAAATATTATGATTCTGCTCTTGGAATTACATCGCTATGGACAATCTCTTTCAGATGAAGATATCAAGCATAAATTAACTTTTTATCCCTGTGGTGAACCAAATCAATCAGGAAAACTTGAAGATTCAACAAAATTGTCAACAATAATTGGTTACTGTCAATGTGTTGGAGCTTCTGGTTTCAGAGATATTGTAGGTAACTTTCTCCGTGATGCTAACCTCCGTGATGCTAACCTCTCAGGTGCTAGGCTCTCAGGTGCTAGGCTCGATGGTGCTAGGCTCGATGGTGCTAACCTCGAGGGTGCTAACCTCCGTGATGCTTACCTCTCAGGTACTAACCTCTCAGGTGCTAGGCTCGATGGTGCTAGGCTTGATGGTGCTTACCTCTCAGGTACTAACCTCTCAGGTGCTAGGCTCTTAGGTGTACCCCTGTTAAGGTGAGCGTTTGTACTGCTTTTGCTGGTGAAGAAGGCGAGCCGTAGAGCGATGAGGATGTCTGGGGTCATAAGTCGGTTTGGGTTTTGTTCTTCTCCAAGGCAAAAAAAGAAGCCTAAAC
>JBCDCO010000278.1:0-6873 GCA_039181635.1 Cyanobacteria bacterium P01_G01_bin.19
GAGACTACAATTCAGCAATGCTAATCAAAAAACTGGCGGTGGGCAGTCGTCAGTCTAAAACGCTCCCTTCCCTCAAAGATATAATGGGCTGAGGAGAATCCCGCATCTTTCAGTGCGGGAGTATGTCAATTAAGGTAACTGATTATTGGGTTGTTAATCATAACAACAGTTAGAGCAGTTAGGACAGTTAGAACAGTTAGAACAGTTAGGGCAGTTAGAACAGTTA
This sequence comes from Cyanobacteria bacterium P01_G01_bin.19, assembly GCA_039181635.1. GTDB lineage: Bacteria > Cyanobacteriota > Cyanobacteriia > Cyanobacteriales > Xenococcaceae > Waterburya. Next base: position 227 of record JBCDCO010000278.1, read on the forward strand.
GAACAGTTAGAACAGTTAGAGCAGTTAGAACAGTTAGGGCAGTTAGAGCAGTTAGAACAGTTAGAACAGTTAGAGCAGTTAGAACAGTTAGGGCAGTTAGAGCAGTTAGGACAGTTAGAACAGTTAGGGCAGTTTTAAGTGGTTGAAAGTTGATTTTTTGAGTCTCTAAGACCCATTATTTCGTTGACAATAGCTTGGTTGCTTTTGAGGCGTTTTTTACTGTCTGTGTCACGGAGCGATCGCTTAGTAAATTGGACTACCACTTCACATTCATAATTTTTATCTGTTATGGCAGCCAAATAACTTCTGTCTTTCCTCGATTGGTTAGACTAAGATCTTTAACAGGTAAATCTTTTTAGATACGCATTTTATGGTCAAGTCTCTCTCCTCGCCAATAAATAAAAACACTGACAATCTTGCCGAATCCGAGCTAGAAACCATTGTTTTAGATGTTAACGGCATGAAGTGTGCGGGTTGTGTCAAAGCCGTAGAAAGACAGCTAGAGCAAAATGCGGGGGTTGTTTCTGCCTGCGTTAATCTAATTACAGAGGTGGCAGTAGTTGAATACGAGGTTAACAGCGTTGCGCCCCAAGCTTTAGCCGACAGGCTGACCAAAACAGGTTTTCCTTCAGAATTACGGCAAAGCGATCGCAGTATTTATCAAGCAGCAGCAGAAGAAAGGGCAAAACGAGAACAAAAATCTCAAAAACAGGTAGAACAATTAATTACCGCTGCTATTTTAATCGTCTTTTCTAGCATCGGACATCTGCATCATCTAGGCTTGCCCTATATCCCTGTCTTAAGCAATATCTGGATTCATTTTAGCTTGGCAACCTTGGCTTTATTGATTCCAGGGCGATCGCTTTTGGTAGATGGCTGGCGCAGCCTTACAGGGGGAATGCCCAACATGAATACTTTGGTAGGATTGGGAACGACAAGTGCTTATCTTGCTAGCTGTTTTGCCTTGTTTTTTCCTCAGTTGGGTTGGGAGTGCTTTTTTGACGAACCCGTAATGCTTTTGGGCTTTATCTTACTAGGGCGCACCTTAGAAGGCAAAGCCCGCAATCGTGCCTCGGCAGCACTAGAAAAGCTGGTTTCTCTGCAACCTCCTTTGGCTCGTTTGATCGGTAAAAATAATGAGGCAGAAACAATTGAAATACCCGTAGATCGGGTCAAAGCTGGAGAATGGCTGCGTGTCTTACCAGGAGAAAAAATTCCTGTCGACGGCAAAATCATTGCAGGGACAACCACCATAGACGAGTCAATGCTAACAGGAGAATCTGTTGCAGTGACTAAAACAGACTCCGATACAGTGTATGCAGGAACAATCAATCAGTCTGGGGCGATCTCCGTAGAAGTGACGGGAATTGGTCGAGACACTACCCTGGCAAAAATTATTAACTTGGTGGAAGACGCTCAAACTCGCAAAGCACCAGTACAAAAACTAGCCGATACGATCGCAGGCTACTTTGCCTATGGCGTAATGACGATCGCCATTTTAACCTTTTGCTTTTGGTATTTTTATGGCACTGAGGTTTGGCAGTCGGTGCTGATTAGTGCGTCGAGTAGCATGACTATGCCCATGGGAGAAATGACGGGAGAAACTTCTCCCTTGCTGCTCAGTTTAAAGCTAGCGATCGCTGTATTAGTAATTGCCTGTCCTTGCGCCCTTGGTTTGGCAACTCCCACGGCTATTTTGGTAGGAACTAGCGTCGGGGCAGAAAAAGGTATTTTAATCAAAGGCGGTGACATTCTCGAACGGGTTCAGAAGTTGGATACTTTAGTCTTTGATAAAACAGGTACGCTAACGGAAGGAAAACCCCAAGTAACTGACTTTATTGCTTTAGCTGAAGATTTATCGACTGATGATTTGCTACAGTTAGCTGCATCGGTAGAAAACGGCAGCAATCACCCCTTGGCTAAGGCGATCGTTAAAACCGCTCTAGAAAAAAATTTAACCCTACTGGAAACCGATAACTTTCAGACGGTTGCGGGGCAGGGAACGTCGGCAATGGTAAGGGGAGAAAAAATATTTGTAGGAAACGCATCTTATTTGATCGCACAAGATCTAGAGATTGCTGAAGAAGCTAAGTCCAAGGCTCTAGTTTTAGCTAGAGACGGCAAAACCACAATTTATATAGCAACAAAAGCCAATTTAATCGGTATCCTTGCTCTAAAAGATACTATTCGTCCCGATGCCCAAGAAACTATCGATCGCCTTAAAGGGTTGGGTTTAGATCTTGTCCTACTAACAGGCGATCGCCCAGAAGCAGCACGAGCGATCGCCAAAGAGCTGAAAATCTCTGAGGTGTTTGCTGAAGTAAAGCCAGAGGGAAAAGTCGAGGTAATTCGCTCGCTGCAACAAGAGCGCAACGTGGCAATGATTGGAGATGGTATTAATGATGCCCCTGCCTTAGCTAGTGCCGATGTAGGCATATCACTCAAAGGCAGCACCGATGTGGCGATCGCGACTGCCGATGTTATTCTGATGCAAAATAAGCTATCGGATATTGTGACGGCGATCGATCTCAGTCAAGCTACAGTCAATAAAATTAAGCAAAACCTGCTTTGGGCTTTGGCATATAATCTATTTGCTATTCCTGTAGCAGCAGGTATTTTACTACCTCATTATGGATTATTACTATCTCCCGTGTTGGCTGCGATTGCCATGGCGTCTAGTTCTCTAATCGTGGTAACTAATTCTCTGTTATTAAATTTCAATAGAAGCGTTTAATTCTCTGCAATTAGACCGTTAAAATAGCAATAGGTTGCTTTTAAACCATTCATTAAACATCACAAGACCGAGTCTTTTCTCGTAGAAGGCAAAGACTGAGGAGATGCTCTGGAAGAATCGATCTTGCTTGAAAAATAGTGAATAATAATGTGTTGTCAGAGGAAGTGGCTTGGCTTATGACTGCAAAACCAATCAAACATCGTGAAGAACATATTCTCATCGTTACCGATGGTAAAGGACATCGGGAAATTCAACTCAAGAGCGAAACCTACTCTCTGGGTAGGGGAGTTCAGTGCAGTATTGTTTTACAATCTCAGTTTGTTTCTCGCCATCATGCTACGTTGATTAGAAGAGAAGAAGAGAATCAGAGCTATTATCGTATTATTGATGGCGATTCTACAGGAAAAACTAGCGTCAATGGACTTTTAATCAACGGTAAAAAAGTCAGATTTCACGATTTAAAACAGGGAGACAAAGTAATTTTTGGTCCTCAAGTCGAAGCCACTTACGAATATCGAGAATACGATCTATTCCCCACTATTCCCCCAGACGATCCTTATGATATTACTTTGATCGACCCTGCCATGATTGACGTGGAGGAAGATTGAGCATTGAGCATTGAGCATTGAACATCAACACTCCTGGTTTCAACAGCGTGGTTGTATAAGCTTAGGAAACCTTATGCGAAGCGGTATCCTGTAGGGCAGCATACCCCACGCTCAAACTAGATGCGGTTTAATTGGTGCTAAAGAGATCGCTTATTAGGTCAAATCCTGCGGGAAAGTACTGCTTGAGGATGTGAATGGTATTTGCCATGCGATCGGGAAATACTTGCAGCTTATTTTTTTGAATCGCTTTAATCGTTTTTGCCATCACCTTGGCAGGATCTGTAGCCAAATTTTCGGGAAAGTTGCCCCCACCATCTTTTGCCAGAGTGCCAAAGCTTTCGGACTGTAAAATAGGTGTACGGCTGAAAAAAGGATAAACTGCGGTGACTTTTACTCCGTAGGGCTTTACCTCATTAAAAAGCCCTTCACTAAAACCCCGCAAGCCAAACTTGCTGCTAGAATAGTGTGCCATCCCCGCAGGTGAGATCCATCCAGCTAGTGAAGATATATTGACGATGTGTCCTTTGCGTCGTTCGATCATTCCAGCACTAAATAAAGAACTCAAACGCATCGGCGTCATCAAATTAACCTCCATTAATCTTTCCCATTTATCAGCGGGAACTTCATCCATCCGACCAAATAAGGCTATTCCTGCATTGTTAATCAAAATATCTACAGGGGTATTTAATGCTTCGATTTCTTGGAACAAAGTTTGGCAACCTTCCCTGCTAGATAGATCGCTGGCAATACAGGCAATGATCTTACCCGAATCTATTTCTCTACTTACTTCCGCTGCATATTCATCCAAGCCTGTCTGACTGATATCGGTCAAAATCAATCGACTCCCCGCCTGCAACAATTGGTTCGTCAGTTCTCTGCCAAATCCTCCCGTTGCCCCTGTTAAAACTATTACTGCGTTGTTTAATTCAGTCATAATTCATTTGCCATTTATCATTTACCATTTAGTGTCTTTAATGCTCAATGTTCAATGTTTAATGTTCAATGTTTAATTAATCTTGGGCGATCGCAACATTCCCCATAGCAAAATCAGCCAGGGCAATTTCACATTAGGGATAAGTCGAGCGTAATTTTTCATCGGCGGAAAGACAAACGGCAGTAAAAATCTTAAAGAACGCATAGACACGGGGCGATTTCCATCTTTATCTGTCAGATTATATCTCTCGGCTAACTCAGCCACAATCTGCATCTTACCCGTATACTTCATTACGTTGGGGTCAGCAGCCAAAGCAGCGATCGCTCTACCAGCAAATAAGGGAGTTTCCCAATTATAGCCATCTGTCCAGCCAGAATCATCATCAGCTTGCTCGGCAAAGTCGATAATTTGCTCTGTGCCGACAATGCCAGGGTAAATAGAGATCGAAGCGATATTTTCAGGCTTTAATTCTACTGCCATATCGGCAGCAAGGCGATCGCAGGCAGCTTTTCCCGCACCATAAGCCGCACCAAAGATATAAGACAGACCACCCCAAGAAGATATAGTACAGATAATTCCCTCAGAGCGATCGCTCATCAACCTAGCGGCATAGATACTAGCAACATAGTGACTGCGCAAACCAACATTATTAATCGCATCCCAAAGATCTGGTTCGGCTTGCCAAAAGGGTTTGCCATAAGCTTCGTTAATTGCTCGAACTCCCGAAAAAACGTTGTTCACCAACAAATCTAACTTGCCCTGCTCGTTTTTAATTTGCTCGAACAGTTGACGTACCTGTTCGTCATCAGCGTGATCTACCCTTACAGGAACGCATTTTCCCCCCACAGCTTCGATCGCTGTTTTAGTTTCCTCAAGACTACCTGACAAGTTGCTGCTATATGATTCTAGGCTGCGTCCTGTAATGTACACTGTTGCCCCAGCTTCACCCAATCCGATTGCAATTCCTTTGCCAACTCCTCTAGTTGCACCCGTGACTAATACTACCTTCCCTTCGAGGATGGACATAATTGCTTGTTAATACTTACCCAATTAAGTTTACATTGATTGTGTTCTGACATTTTTTTTGATTCAACCTATGTTTGTTGAGAAAATAAGCAACGCCAAAGTTCGATATTAAACTCGGATAAAATTTGGCGATCGTTTAAATACCCTTGAAAGAGATACAGCGGATTTCAAATCCATTTAGTACAAAAATAAAATGACATTAAAAACCGTTAAATCCCCAGTCCCCAATCCCCAACAACTATAAAATGTACTAAAACCAAATAAAAACCGCTGTATTAAAAGTAAATTTATTAGAATGAATACAAAATCAGTAGAAATATTCCAATTTTGGTGGCTTATCCCCTCAATTTTGAGCATTTTAGGACTTTTTCTTAGTTTGTGGATTATTATCCCTGCTCCTAATTGGTTGTTATTGCCTTTTGGAGTGTGTGCGCCAGAAGTTAGCCCTTGGCTAATTGTCTTAAATGCGATCGCTTTATCTCTAGCCATTCCCACAAATAAAGGTTGGTGGTCTAACCTAATTATCATCTGTAGCCTAGTCAGCTTGCTGATTAGCTTTCTACCCTTGATACAGTTTTCCGATACCAATCGCGCCTTTGAAGCGGAAATGGAACAAACTTTAGGTTCGGATTATTTAGACAAAATTCCTGCTGTCACCAGGGATAAAATGCGTTCCCAACCTCTATCTATCCTTGATGTTTTTCGCGGTATTCCCACATCAGAATCGGATATTAGAGTCGAAAGAGGTATTGTTTTTGCCAGTCCTGATGGAGTCGATCTCAAGCTAAACACCTATCGACCACTAGCAAAATCTGGCAACAATCCCACTTTAATTGTTATCTATGGGGGAGCGTGGCGATCGGGCAGTCCCGATGATTACGAACAGTTTAATTTGTACATGGCAGCAAGAGGATATACTGTCATCGCGATCGATTATCGGCATATGCCAAAGTACAAGTTTCCCACCCAGATCGAAGATGTCGATACAGCCTTAGAATACATTCAAACTCACGCAGACGATTTAGAAGTCGATTTGGCAAAGATGGCAGTCATAGGCAGATCTGCAGGAGGACAGTTAGCGAAAATAGCTGCATACAAATCGGGTGAAGTTTCTTTTAAAGCAGTAGTGAGTCATTACAGCCCTGTCAATCTAGCTAAGGGATATTACGATCTTCCCAATCCAGATCCAATTGACGTTCAAGCAATTCTCAATGACTTTTTAGGCGGCTCGCCAGAAGAAGAACCAGAACTCTATAAACAAGCTTCGCCGATTAACTATACTCGTTCGGATTTGCCGCCTTCTCTGTTGATATATGGTGGTAGAGACCATATAATTCAGGCAAAA
>JBCDCO010000279.1:0-6751 GCA_039181635.1 Cyanobacteria bacterium P01_G01_bin.19
ATTAAGTTCAACTTTGGACGCGATCGCTTATTTAAAAAGAGATTGACCTTGAAATATTTCTAAAGCTTATAGCTTAAAGCTTAGAGCTTAGAGCTACGAACAATTTGACAAACAACGTAGTCCCTTAACTTGTCACCGATGCCCAATCCCTAATTCCCAGCCCTAAAGTTATCTGTAGTCGTATTAAAGAGAAATGGTATTAAACCGCAACCTCGATTTTAGTTGTAGAAAATTCATTTCAGAAATTCTCAACCCGATCTTATGCTTGCCTAGAGGTAAAGATTTACCACTAAAAGAATGAACAATAGGTACTTTTTCCGAGAGAATATGGATTAGGAGTTTAAAGCGATCGCCTAGAAAACAATAAGTAAATGCGATCGCCCTAACAGGTTGAGTTATGGTAAGTGCGATCGCCTTCATTCATTGACCAGATATTGCTCAAGATCGTCGAGAATTGCGTTAACTGCCCAGATGCTTGTTGCATCATGCCAATATTGACCGACAACATATACTCGTTCTTGTTGCACTACCTCAAGTTTCTGCCACAAGGGTTTTTGCCTCAGTTTTTCTATTATTTCAAGATCTTTATCTCTACCCAATGAGATTAAGAAAAGAATATCGCCATCAATATTGGACAGCGTTTCTTCAGATATATTATCGAGAAAATAAAAATCACCTCTTTGTACTGGCGGACGTTGTATCCCTATATCGTTTAAAACTTCCCCTACAGGATGCTTCACTCCATAAGCCCAAATTCCGAATCTTGAAGTCGTTCCAGCGATCGCCTTTCTGCTTATTTACCTGTTAAGCTGTCCATCAGCCAGCCCTAAAAGTCTATCTTGTGAAAGGATTGAGATTGTTTATTAGCATGTCACGATATGTTTTTAGACTGGTTTGTGAGCGAATCAAAGCATAATGGGAATACTTTGACTACTGGAATACTTTCTAGATCGCAGTTATTAAAGTATGGTTTGCAGAACAATGGATCTACTCAATGGAATAATCGCCAATTTTTCAGAATGGCAATGCCAAATATTAGAAGACGGCACGAAGATACACTCTCGGCAATTTTCAGGAGAAGTCCACGCCAAATTGAAAAGCAATTTTAAAAGCTCATATAGTCTTTTATCTCAAGAAAATCGAACAATCGCAGTCTGCTGCTTTGTTAGCTATAGCAATATTGCGATCCTAAGCCATAATTGAAGCTTAACAGTAGAAGACAATGGCTTTTAATTTGGGCGATTGGAATTTAATATTTGGCTGGTACAAAATTCTGGGTAGTCATAGGAGGTCGCTCGTAATCAATTTCCTTTTGACGTGGAGGCAATTCGATTTTCTTGGGTGGAATGAGTTCGTAAGGGACAGTTGCTAAAAGATGGTTGATACAGTTTAGCCTGGCACTTTTTTTGTCATCTGCCTCAACCACATTCCAAGGAGACTCAGGAATATCTGTGGCAGCAAACATATCATCTTTTGCCCTGGAATAATCAACCCATTTCTCTCTGGCTTTTAAGTCCATCGGGCTAATTTTCCAGCGTTTGGTCGGATTTTTGATGCGGTCTTGAAAGCGTTTTTCTTGTTCGGCATCGCTAACTGAAAACCAATACTTTATCAGAATAATACCCGATCGCTGAATCATGGTTTCAAACTGAGGACAAGATCGCATAAATTCGTTGTATTCATCATAGGTGCAAAAGCCCATTACTTTCTCTACACCTGCCCGATTGTACCAACTGCGATCAAACAAGACGATTTCTCCTGCTGCGGGAAGATGAGCGACATATCTTTGAAAGTACCACTGAGTTTTCTGGCGATCGCTGGGCGTCCCTAACGCTACTACTCTACATACGCGGGGGTTGAGACATTCGCTAATGCGCTTGATTGCCCCTCCTTTTCCTGCTGCATCTCTGCCTTCAAACAGAACCACAACTTTTAACCCTGCGTATTGTACCCATCTTTGTAAGTTGACTAATTCTATTTGCAGTTTTGCCAGTTCTTTTTCGTATTTTTTCTTGCTCAGTTTTTTAGTTTTTTCACTCGAACCGTGTTTGCCGTTAAGATGTTCTTTACTCATTTTTATCTCTGTTTGAACCTAAGCTATTGAAAAGCGTCATACAATCGAAATCTATAAAAGACGGACAATTAACTTTATGGATCGTTTCCCAAAAGTACGAGCGATCGGTAATTGTTAATTGCCCATTGTCAACTGTCCATTTAACTAACCTGACTAATTTCCCTGTCAGGTTTTTGGCTGGCAGTGCCCCCAGATAGAACATCAGCTTCTTTAACAAAACCACTGTAAGCTTCCATACCGTGTTCGCTGATGTCCAAACCGAGTCTTTCATCTTCTTCGTGGACGCGAATACCAATAGTTGCTTTGAGAGTGCTCCAAACAATGGCACTAAAGATTACGGTAAAAGCACCAACAGCGGCAATACCAATAATTTGGGCAATCAGTAGAGCAACACCACCACCATAAAATAAGCCACCTTCAGTAGCAAACAATCCTACTGCTAGGGTTCCCCAAATTCCACAAACCAAGTGAACCGAAGTTGCACCTACAGGGTCATCAATTTTAATGGCATCAAAGAAAGCCACAGAAAAGACGACCAAAATTCCCGCAATTAAGCCAATTATTATCGCAGGCAAATAGCCAACACTAGCACAGCCAGCAGTAATACCTACCAAACCAGCAAGAACACCGTTAATAATCATGGACAAGTCAGGCTTACCGTCTTTTATCCAGGAGCTAAAGGTTGCAGCTACACCACCTGCTGCCGCCGCTAGATTAGTGGTTACAGCAATATAAGGAACGTTAGCCGTTGCTGCTAATTCCGAACCAGGGTTAAAACCAAACCAGCCGATCCAAAGAATTAGACAACCTAAAGTAGCAAATCCCATATTATGTCCTGGGATAGCATTAATTCTGCCATTTCGATATTTACCCAATCTCGGTCCGAGAATCGCCGCACCAACCAAAGCAGCCCAACCCCCAACGGAGTGAACTACCGTCGAACCTGCAAAGTCAGAAAAGCCTAAGTTGCTCAACCAACCGCCATCCCATACCCAGTGACCTGTGATGGCATAAGAAATAGCTACCAGCAGGGTACTAAAAATTAAAAACGCGCTAAACTCAATTCTTTCTGCTACCGCCCCCGAAACAATCGTAGCAGCAGTGGCAGCAAAGGCTACCTGAAACAAAAAGGAAATAGCAGCAGGGACAGCTGCAGGATAGGCATCATCACCATAGGGAGTCGGATCGCCATTAAAAAAGAATCCTTGAGTACCGAAGAAAGCATTGCCTTCTCCATACATCAAACCGTAACCAATTGCCCAATATGCCAAAGTGGCAATGCCAAAGACAATTAGGTTTTTGGCTAAAATATTTACCGCATTTTTCTGACGGCAAAAACCCGCTTCTAACATCCCAAATCCTGCATTCATAAAGATGACGAGAACAGAACAAAATAAGAGAAAAATTGAGTCTAAAACAACTCGAATTTCTTCTAAACTGCTAGGCGCGTCAAGACCTTGGGCAGAAGCAGCCGTATTCCAAAGCATAACGATCGCAGCGGAGAGAGGAATACAAATCAACCATGTAGGGGAGAAAGATTTTATGATTGCCCTTAATGGTTGGGGAAGGGAAACGTTTGACTTTGATAAGTTATCTTTGTTTTTGGGCAATTGTATTTTTTTGGTAGAAAAAGACTTGAAATTCATTAATTCTGAGAGTGGATATGGAACTATAGTTGCGATTTAAAGAGCGATCGCCAGATTCAAATATTGCCGAGCGAACGAGTACTGAGCGATCGCTCGGCAGGGGGAGAAAAGCTATTATTCTTTTGCTTAAATCGTCTTCAGAGCTAATAGCTATTTAATAAACAACATTTCCTGATATTTGGGTAAGGGCCAAAGTTCGTCAGATAATTCTCCTTCTAACGTATCGGCACAGACGCGGATTTTATCCATTAAAGGACGAATAGTTTGAGCAAAGTACTGCATGTGTTCTTCTGTAGATCCAAAATCCTCTTTTTCCAAAGCGATCGACAATTCATCAGTTAGATCGACTATTTTGTTAGTCAGCTCTCCAGACTTTTTGGCAATTTTGAGGTTGAAGTCAATGCCTAGTTCTTTAAATCCTGAAATCGCTGAAGTCAGATCGGTTACATATTTGACTGCTGCGGGATAAATCAAGGTTTTTGCCATGTCTACCACGAGATTAGCTTCTACCTCAATGGAAAGAATGTATTGTTCGGCATAGACTTCAAAACGGCTTTCCAACTCGGTTGGGGAAAGAACTCCAGTTTTATGGAATAACTCTTCGATCTCTGGATCTTTTAAATACGGTAGCGCATCAGCAGTGGTGGGTAAATTTAACAACCCTCTTTCTTCCACAGCCATCTTGTGCCATTCCTCTGAGTAACCATCTCCACCAAAGACAACTGCACCGTGGTCGTCCATAATTTCTTTGATGATGCCAAAGATAGCAGGTTCTAGTTCAGTACCAGCAGACAAGTCAGCTTCTAATTTATTAGATATCCAATCTAAAGAGTCTGCCAAAATTGTATTCATCGCAATTAATGGCCCTGCCACAGATTGATGAGAACCTACAGCGCGAAACTCAAAACGATTACCAGTAAAGGCGAAAGGTGAAGTACGATTCCTATCCCCAGAATCTTTAACAAATGAGGGTAGGGTAGGTACGCCAAAATCCATTACTCCATTAGGTTTACAACCTGTAAGATCTCCTTTTTGAATCTGATCGAACACATCTTCTAGTTGAGTGCCAAGATAAACAGAAATAATTGCAGGTGGAGCTTCATTTGCACCCAATCGGTGGTCGTTACTGGCAGTAGCTACTACCGCTCTTAGTAAAGGACCAAACTTATGGACTCCGCGAATTACCGCAGCGCAGAAGGTTAAAAATTGAATGTTTTTATGAGGATCGTCACTAGGATCTAATAAGTTACCTTGAGTGGAGTTACTGACCGACCAATTGACGTGTTTTCCCGAACCATTAATACCTGCAAAGGGTTTTTCGTGTAGCAAGCAGGCAAAACCATGTTTTTTGGCAGTATTGCGTAAAATGGTCATGGTTAACTGCTGGTGATCTGCAGCAGCATCGGCAGATTCAAAATAAGGAGCAAGTTCAAACTGACCTGGTGCTACTTCGTTGTGTCTGGTTTTAGCAGGAATACCCAGACGATACATTTTGCGTTCCACTTCCTGCATGAAGACCTGAACTCGCTCGGGAATAGCCCCAAAGTAATGGTCGTCAAATTGCTGACCTTTGGCGGGAATTTTACCAAACAGGGTTCTGCCAGTTAGAAGTAAATCGGGGCGACTGCTGGCAAAAGCAGCATCAACTAAGAAGTATTCTTGCTCTGCCCCGCAGCTAGAGCTAACGGGAGCTATATCACTATAGCCTAGTAATCCGAGAACTTTCCTCGCTGATTTATCCATTGCATCGATTGATCGCAGCAGAGGAATTTTCTTGTCTAAAGCTTCCCCAGTCCAAGAAACAAAGACAGTAGGGATACATAGAGTTACGCCATTATCGGTTTCCATGACGTATGCTGGAGAGGTAACATCCCAAGCAGTGTAGCCACGAGCTTCAAAAGTAGAGCGGATACCGCCATTGGGGAAAGATGAGCCGTCGGGTTCGCCTTTGATCAGGGTCTTGCCTGAAAACTCAGAAATTACCGTGCCATCGCTTTGTACTGAGATAAAACCATCATGCTTTTCGGCGGTGGCATTAGTTAAAGGATAAAAAACATGAGCATAATACAACGCACCTTTAGACATTGCCCAGTCTTTCATGGCTGCTGCCACAATATCAGCTACGGTCGAATCTAGTTTGGCATCGGATTTGATGGTATTTTTCAGGGATCTGTAAACTGCTTTGGGCAGACAAGCCTGCATTTTACTCAGACTAAATACGTCAGTCGCCCACATGTCTTCTAAAGTTTCGGGGGGCTTTACTGGAATTGCTTCCCTCTCGGTAACTTGATAAATTGCTTGAGTTCTTGGCTCGTATCCCATAGTAATAATATCCTGCTGTTGCGTAAGTAATTTCACTATGAAATGGCTGCCTTGTTTGTACAAGCTAAAAAGCCAACTTAAGCTATTAACTTAAGGATAATTGTTATGGTTATCTGAGATCGGGAATAATGTTGTCTTAAAACCCCACGTAATGTAGAAAAAGCAATGATGTCTTGAAGTGAATTATTTGGATATTAGCAAGATTATTATTTGCCAAAGATAAAGTTTTAAGATGATAACTTAAGCAACCCGAGCGAAAAGTTTAACAATATAAATAAAGAGAAGATAAAGTGGTCTTTTGCTATTACCAGGGCTCTCCCTGTTTTTATAGCTAGTCGAAATAAACGCCAAAATCAATGCTCCAATAGCAGCCTTAAGCATAATAGCTTTAAAATACAATTGCATAGTTATAATACCATGACATAGCAGTAATATTTTGCGGAAAAGATTATTGTTCTTGGAATAAAGTAATATTATATACAGAAAAATTTATGTTATTGATAATATTCTCCAAGCCAAAAACTAATTCAGCTAAAATTATTCAAAGAAAATCAATTCTATTGATAAATAAAAATACTTTTTTGGATATTTAATCCTTAAAAAATTCATCTAAATTATTTATAGCGATCGCCTGTTGTAACAACCGATTCAAATTCTCCATCTCCCGAACCGACTTAACGCCATCAATTATTTTTGGGGGGAGTGTAGC
>JBCDCO010000280.1:0-6713 GCA_039181635.1 Cyanobacteria bacterium P01_G01_bin.19
ATTTTGACTACTTCGTATTCAATATTTCTCCTGTCAAACACATAATGTTTCAAAAGGTAATTCTCCAAGAATAGCGATCGCATTCTTTAAACCCTTTGAATTCGAGATAGTACATTTGGTCACCTTAACAGGGGTAGTTCTCAATAGTTATATGTTGAGTGTCGATCACAAGTATCGAAATGGTTGTGACTAATGACTAAATTAGTTTTGGTGGCGATCGCTCTCCGCAATTGTAGTGGTTGGGTAATAGCATAATTTTTATTGGTTAATCGTGAGTAATAGGCAGTAAGTTTTACTTACTTTCCTTCTGGGTGCTTCAGACTGATTCCACAGTTAATGTAGGGGATACTCTATCTTGTAAAGTTGCTTCAATGGCCAGTTTTAGAGTCTCGGTGGAAGAAGCACAGCCACTACAAGCACCTTTGAGAATTACTTTGACTACATCGCCATCGATATCAAATAGTTCCATGTCACCGCCATCTTCCATTAGGATTGGGCGGATTTCTAAATCGATTACTTTTTGAATTAAGGTGATTTTTTGTAAGTTGTTTAAAGTTCTGGTTGTCTGAGTTGTTGCATTTTTTTTGGCCGTTGCCATAGCGGTTGCTACTGCAACACTTTTTTCTTGTTCGGCTTTGATTTGTGCTTGTTGAGTGATTGCTTCTTCAATCAGGTCATCAATATCGGGCAAACAAGAGCTACATCCACCACCTGCTTTTACGTAGTTGGTAACTTGTTCTGCGGTTGTCAGATCATTCTCGCGAATGATTCTTTTGATTTTTGTATCAGAGACACCAAAACAACGACATATAAGGTTTCCTTCATCTTCTTCGTGGGTGTCTAGGGTAATCCCTTTGTAGGTAAAGATTGCCGCTTCTAAAGCTTCCTGTCCCATGACCGAACAGTGCATTTTTTCTTCAGGTAGGCCACCAAGAGATTCAGCAATTTCTTTGTTAGTTACTTTCATTGCTTCATCGACTTTTTTCCCTTTGAGCAATTCAGTTAAAGCCGAAGAAGAGGCGATCGCGCTAGCACAGCCAAAAGTTTGAAAGGTAGCGTCTTTGATAGTTTGAGTCGATTCGTCAATCTTGAGGTGAAGCTTTAAAGCATCCCCACAGGCAATACTGCCTACTTGTCCTGTTACGATTTCTTCGCCTTCTTGTTTTTCCTTAATCGTCCCTTGATTGCGGGGATTATGGAAATGTTCCATTACTTTGTCTGTATAGTCCCACATTTTCTCTAGTTAGTAGTTAGTGGTTAGTGGTTAGTGGTAGGGTGGGCAAAAATAACTTTTGCAAATCTATTACTAACAGCTTTGAAAATTTGCCCACCTGACTTACGGTTATCTATCTAGCCAGTACAGCTTCTTCCTGTTCTTTGAGCCAATCTGCATCGTCGCTGTTAAAGGGTGAAAGTTCGCGCAGACGGTTGATAATACTAGGGAGAACTTCTAAGACGCGATCAATTTCTGCTTCGGTGGTATAACGGGAGAGGCTAAAGCGAATTGAACCATGCAGTACGCTATAGGGTAAGCCTAAAGCTCTCAGGACGTGAGAAGGTTCAAGCGATCCAGAAGTACAAGCCGAACCAGAAGAGGCACAGATACCAAATTCGTCTAAAGAAAGTAAGATTGCTTCGCCTTCGATATATTTAAAGCCGATGTTAGTAGTGTTGGGTAAACGATTATTGCGATCGCCATTAACTACTGTATTAGGAATAATATCGAGAATGCCTTGTTCGAGTTTATCTCGCAATCTTTGTTCCCAAACAGTGCCAGGTAAATGTTCCTGAGCTAATTCGGCAGCTTTACCTAACGCAACTATACCCGCGACATTTTCTGTACCGCCTCTCCGTCCTCTTTCTTGGTGTCCGCCGATTAACAAAGGACGAAATCTAACACCTTTACGCACATATAAAGCACCAATACCTTTGGGAGCGTGGATTTTGTGACCAGAAAGGGTTAACAGATCGATAGTGCTGGTTTTCATATCAAGGGGAACTTTCCCTACGGCTTGCACTGCATCAACATGAAACAGTGCACCATATTCTTTAACTATCTGTCCGATTTGTTCAATGGGGAAAATAACGCCAGTTTCGTTGTTGGCATACATTACCGAAACCACTGCGGTATTGCCCGTTAAAGAGGCTTCAAGCTCGTCTAAGTCTAATTGTCCTTCATCGTTAACTGAAAGATAAGTAGTAGTGTAACCATCTCTTTCTAGTCGGCGACAGAGATTTAAAATTGCGGGATGTTCGACCTCAGTAGTAATAATGTGTTTCTTATTCGGTTGAGCTTTTAGTGCAGCCATAATCGCTGCATTATCTCCTTCTGTACCGCAACTGGTAAAAACAATTTCCGAATCTTCCGCACCCAATAGAGAAGCTACCTGATGTCTGGCTTGACGAACTACTTTGCCCACTTGTCCGCCAAAGGTATGCATACTGGAAGGATTACCGTAATAGATTGTCAAGTAGGGTAGCATTGCTGCTAAGACATCTTCATCTATTTTGGTGGTGGCGTTGTTGTCTAGATAAATGGTGTCTGTCATGATTTTTTTGTCCTTTGTTGTTTGTCTTTTGTCCTCTGTACCACAAGGGCATAACATCTTTTGTCCTTCGTCTTTTGTCCTTTGTCGTTCGTGCAGATAACTAATGACCAATGAACAATGACCAATAACCAATAACTAATAACTAATGACTAATGACTAGTAGCGAACTGCTGTTCGTAATATGCTAAGGCAATCTTATCGATGGTATCGTAGCCTTGAACTGCTTCGACTCCAGCTTCTCGGAGCATTCCTTGGGGACAATCACCAATCTTGGAAGCAAGTACGGCTTTGCAATCTTTAATTGCGTTGATGATGTTGTCTAGCATCGCATCTTCGCCGTAACCACCTTGACAGTAGTGGTCTACTTTGCGGTGTCCAACAAATTTAACTTCTACGCCATCAACTTCAAAGATTTGGAACTCTTTGGCATGACCAAAGTGTTGATTAACTACGCCACCGCCTTTAGTAGCAACAGCAACTAAGATTTTCTCGCCTCTAGGTTTTTTCTTGGCTGCACGTTCTGCTTTAGCAGCTTGCATAGCCTCTTTAATTTGTTTGATGCCTGCATGAACTTCTTGGCGTTTTTCGAGATCGTATTCGGGAGTCATTTCTAAGAATTTTTCTTTGGTAAACTCTTGAGAACGATCTTCACCCAATAAACCGACTGCATCAGCACGACACTGACGACAGTGGCGCATCATTTTCATGTTGCCCGAACAGTTGTCTTGTAGTGCTTTTAATTCTTTTGGTGTAGGACCTCTTTGTCCTGTCAAGCCAAAGTAAGTACCGTGTTCGGGGGCAGAGATCAGAGGCATTATATTGTGGAGGAATGCCCCCTTAGAACGAATCACCTCGTCTACTTCGACTAAGTGTTCGTCGTTAATCCCTGGAATCATTACCGAATTGACTTTACAGAGGATATCGTTTTCTTGTAGTGCTTGAATACCTTCCATCTGGCGTTCGTGAAGGATTTGGGCTGCTTCCACTCCCTTCCAACGCTTGCGATTGTAACGCACCCAGGGATAGATTTTTGTACCGACTTCGGGGTCAACCATATTAATCGTCATGGTGACGTGATCGACGTTTAATTCTTTAATTTTGTCAATGTGATCGGGGAGCATTAAACCGTTAGTAGAAAGGCACAATTTAATATCTGGTGCTTTGTCAGCTACTAATTCAAAAGTGCTAAAAGTTTGTTTGGGGTTGGCTAAAGGATCTCCAGGACCAGCAATACCTAAAACTGTCATTTGGGGAATTTTACCCGCAATTACCAATGCTTTGTGAGCTGCTTCCTCGGGGGTGAGGAGTTCGCTAACTACCCCAGGACGACTTTCGTTGGCACAATCATACTTGCGATTGCAAAAATTACACTGAATATTACAGGCTGGTGCAACTGCAACGTGCATCCGTGCATAATGGTGATGCGCTTCTTCGCTATAACAGGGATGCTTCTCGATTCTTTCTTGAATTTTGGGGTCGATTGTTGGTTGAGGTTTGCTAGAGCTACAGCCACAGCCTTTAGAATATTTCTTGGCTTTAGTCTTCGATTTTGTTACTAAGGTAGTAGTTGGAGGCATTGAATTGAATTCCGCAAATAAAGTACATTAACTAAGCTGAGATAGAAATTGAAAATACTTGAAACTGTTATTGAACTCTAAATTTTTTTTCTCAGAAGTAAATATCGAATTACTGTTTGATGTGCATAAAATCTAGAAGTTCGATGTCGTTATAAAAGTTATATCATCTACCTTTTTGCCGAATATAAGATTTGCACTCGGTTATTCTTATTTGGATTGATTAAAATGTACTCAACCTCTCAAACCCTTGATTGGTAAAGAGAATTTTTTTTTACTGGTTTAGATGGCTAGTATTTTGACGCTCGGTGACTAGTATTTATTTCTTAAGACTCTGGTATTTGCCCTACTCAGAAATTGTATCTATCTATATTAGATTGCAAGCTAGTCGTAGCGATTGCTATGATTAGAGAAACCTCATATTTATTTTGGTTCTACCTATATTTTTTAGATTAGAAATCAATCATTAATATGGTTGTAAATGTTACCAAACAAGTTATTTTTGTATGAATTTTTACTTTTTAAAAATCTCAAGGTACGAGAAAAAATCTCATGCAAATTGAAATATAAAAGCAAATAAAAACAGCGATCGCCCTATTTCACAGATAGTAGATTGATATATAGCGATCGCTTTAAAGACCGTATATCTAGTCAACCGAAAACTGCTGCACGTTGCTGGACATTATCTTTTCAGTCGTCTTCAGGCAACATATTAGCTTTTATAAATATGGAACCGCTATTATTGTTTTTGATAATTTATCAATTTAAAACAAAAACTGGAGTAGGCTTGTCAGACCTCTCCAGAAAAAGTTGCGGAATTCAATTGTTGTTGTTGTTGTGGAGAAAATTTGTTTTATCTCTAATCTGTATCTAAATTAGCATTAATATTTATTTGAGTTTGATATATGCAAAACCCAGATTGAATTAAACAGTAGCAAAAGCTACAAAGCTTATCTCGCTTAAGTTTTGGGTTAATGACTATTATTTGCATTTTGAGTGGACAATTTTTGTCTCACTATCTTGGGCAATCCACTATGATAACTAGGTTGTATTGAATATCCTTTTGAGTGCTAAATACTAATGCCTTTGCTAAACAATACTCAGACCTGTCAGAGAATATACTAGTAGCCATACCCCAAGAAAAACTTTCAAAGTCTGCAATCTCTTGTGCCACATGACTTTTCAATGCATGAGTACAAAACAATAAATCTAATCAATCTAACTTTTTGCGATCTCTAAAACCAAAGTATGGGCTGTTGGTATAAGCATTATATACAAGTCATTGGTCATTAGTTATTAGCCATTAGTTACTAAATAAAAGACAAATGACTGATAACAAAAGAGGTAATACCCTTGTGGTGCCAAAGACAAACCAAAACCATGCAACAGTCATTAACTATTAACCAAGAGTCAGAGGCGAACAGTCAGCACCCTAAACTATTAGTGAATATCCCCTGGTTAAGGGCAATCTGGTCGGATTTTAAGATTATCTTTGATCGCGATCCAGCAGCCACTAATTGGCTAGAGGTACTAATTTGCTATCCTGGGGTTCATGCTTTGACATTACATCGCGTGGCAAACTGGCTTTGGCAGAGGCAATTGCCTTTACTCCCTCGTTTTGTGTCCCACTTAAGTAGATTTTTCACTGGTATTGAAATTCATCCTGGTGCAACCATTGGTAAAGGAGTGTTTATCGATCACGGTATGGGAGTAGTAATTGGTGAAACGGCGATCGTCGGCGATTATTGCCTAATCTACCAAAATGTCACTCTGGGAGGAACAGGAAAACAAACAGGCAAACGTCACCCAACTCTCGGTAAGAATGTTGTAGTTGGGACTGGTGCAAAAGTTTTAGGAAATATTAATCTGGGTAATGATGTTCGGGTTGGAGCAGGTTCTATAGTCCTGCGGGATGTACCAGACGATTCAACGGTAGTAGGAGTTCCAGGACGTATCGTTTCTCGAACTGGTCATGGCTGTCCTCTCGAACACGGTCACTTACCCGATCCCCAAGCAAAAGTTATTCGTTCCTTACTTGATCGTATCGAGAGTTTGGAACAAACGATACAGAATTTATCTACTCAATAAGGAGAATATCATGTGCAAATCAACTCTTCCTGACAACTTTGTCAGTCAGGTTACCAAAATCCAGCGTAGCGATCGCTGGAGCGTTCATCGCCGACTAAAAGAACTAAATATTCCTAGTTGGTGTCCCGCAGATGGAGCACTCTGGATTGAAATTGATAGTTGCATTCATGCCATCTTACTCCGCAGTACCATACAGCAATTTGTCAGCACCCGCTCTGAATCAATCGAATGGTTGGAGAGATGTTGGTCAACGGAATTAGATGTCATTAGTCATCAGTCAATGGCAATTAGTCGTTAAAAGGCGCAAAGGCTATCCCTAAAGAATACATCTACATCTTTGGATAAGCCGCATGTAAGACATAGAACGTAGGACAAATAATCATCAGCTATCAACTATCAACTATCAGCTATTAACTATCAACTATCAACTATCAACTATCAGCAATTAACCAATAAAGAATCATGACACAAACATTAGTCTTTCAACCATACGGTGAAATTG
>JBCDCO010000281.1:0-6682 GCA_039181635.1 Cyanobacteria bacterium P01_G01_bin.19
CAAATCGTCTACTGCACCAACACGGGTAAAAATGCGATCGCATATGGCTAATCTTGCTTCTGTAGCGGGGACATAACTACCGATTTGAGCAACAAGCTGAATCAAACCAATTTGCCTTAGATAGCAGCTTTTTCCGCTAGCATTAGGTCCAGTCAGAATAATTAGATCTGGAGCAGCTACCCCTTTTTCTGAGGATGGTAGGGAGGGATCTTGGCTGCCCAAATTGGCTGAATTAGGGACAAAGAACCCTTCTCCCAAAGATTGCTCGACGACAGGATGTCTCCCTTCGACTATGGTTATTTCTCTTCCCTTGACCATTTCAGGGCAACAGTAGTTCTGATATACGGCGATTTCAGCCAATCCTGCCAAAACATCGATCGCTGCTACTGCTTTGGAGATACTGCGGATTTCTTGAGCTTTTTCGGCTACCGTTGCCCGTAATTCGGCAAATATTTCATATTCTAAAGTATTTAAGTCGTCTTTTGCCGTTAAAATCCTCGTCTCTCTTTCTTTTAATTCCGAAGTGATGTATCTTTCTTCGTTGGTTAGGGTTTGCTTGCGCTGGTAGTTATCGGGAGCTTGACTGGCTTTCGAGCGAGGCATGCTGATATAGTAGCCAAACGTTTTGTTGTAGCCCACTTTGATGTTGGCTATGCCCAGTTTTTCTCGTTCGGTTGTTTCCAGGTTTGTCAGCCATTGCTTATCGTCTTCTAGTCTCTGACGAATTTCATCCAGTCTAGAATCAATACCGTCTTTGATAATACCGCCTTCTTTTAACAAAATTGGCGGCGCGTCCACAAGCCTTTCGACTACATACACTCCCAACTGTTCTAACTCTGGAGGAATGTTGTGCAGGGCTTTTAAGTAAGGAGAAGAACCAAAAGAGGCGATCGCCGATAAATCGCTCAACTTAATCAAAGACTCGGCTAAAGCTAACAAATCTCTGGCATTTGCCGAACCCGAACCGACTCTCCCCGATAATCGTTCGATATCGTATATTTTACGCAGCATCGAGCGCAAATCTTGACGCATTGAGGTATTTCCTACTAGCTCCTTAATCGTATTTTGCCTAGCAGCAATTCCCTTGATATCGATTAACGGTTGCAAGATCCAACGGCGTAATGTTCTGCCACCCATAGCCGTCATGGTGCGATCTAATGCCCATAATAGAGAGCCGTGAAAGGTGTTGTCGCGAATAGTTTGAGTGATTTCTAGGTTACGCCGCGTTTGATGATCTAAAACCAAATAGTCCGCCAAACTATAGGTGCGAAGAGTTTGTAACGTTACTTGATAGGCTTTTTGCGTGTCCTCTACATACTCCAATAAACCGCCCGCCGCCCTAACTGCTAAAGGCATATCAGCACATCCCATCCCTTCTAAAGAAGTGACGTTAAAAGTGTCTTTTAGTCTTTGACTGGCATCGACTAAAGCAAAAGGCTGTTGCGATCGCAGTGAATAACAAAAACTATCAGGCAAATAATCGGCTAAATACTCAGATTTCTCCCCTGGGCGGAGTAGACCGCTGACATCTGGTGCATTAGCAGGAATTAACACTTCTGAAGGCTGTAAGCGCAACAATTCTAGAGTTAAACTGTTCAAGTCGGTTGATTGGGTAGTAAAAAATTCTCCTGTAGAGATATCTGCATACGCCAAACCCCAATGATCGCCCGCAATGGCGATCGCTGCGAGGAAGTTATTTTTGCGAGCTTGCAACATCCCGTCATCGGTAAGAGTGCCAGGAGTCAACAACTTTTGGATTTCTCGACGTACCATGCGTCTTTCAGCAGTAGCCACCTTAGCATCTTCTACCTGATCGCAGATAGCTACGGCATAGCCTTTTTCAACCAACATGGTACTGTAGCGTTCTAGGGCATGATGGGGGACTCCTGTCATGGCTACCCGCCCCAATTCTTTACCGCCTTCTTTGCTGGTTTGCACCAGTTCGAGTTCTCTGGCGATAGTAACCGCATCTTGGAAAAAGCATTCAAAAAAATCACCTACTCGATATAACAATAGTGCATTAGGATATTGTTCTTTTACTTCCACATAATGTTGATACATGGGGGAAAGTTTAGATTTATCGATGTTGGTACAGTCAGTAATAATTTTTCTGTCTGTTTGATTGTGCTTTTCCGAGGACATATATTAGCGCGCGATCGAGTTGTCTATCTTTACTATTAAGACTTTATCTCACGCAACTAGCTTTTTTGTTGAGAATCTCGGTCTGTTTTAAGATTTTAGGCGTTGGTAATTTAATGTATGACTTATAAAGCGTTTCGGTTCGTAGCTTTTAGCTCTCAGCTTTTAAGAAATCTAGATCGAGTAAATGAATCTAATTTTCATATCCTGATTTACCAACGCCAGATTTTAAATCGAATATTATATTTAACGTTGTTGTGCCTCTCGATCTAGCTCGGAAAGAGTAACAAAACGATATCCCTGCTGCTGTAGTTGGGGAATGATGTGATTGAGAGTCTTGATTGTATTTTGTCCTCGGCGATCGCTTTTTGCCTGACTGTCGTGCAAAATGATAATTGCTCCAGGACGAATATTTTGCTTGATATACCAGCTAGAAAACCGAGGTGAAACCAGACTGTTGGTGTCGTAAGACCAGACAGATCCTAAGGCTATTTTGTAGCTGTACTTTTGGACAATTTCACTCATTTTGACATTACAAAAGCCATGACCTGGGCGAAACCACCTCACCGTAGCAAACTGACTCAAAAATTTATCGGCTTTCACAAACTCTGTCTCAAATCGTTCCTGCAGTTCTATACTAGGCTCGTCATTAGTAAGATGATTGCCCAATTCGTGTCCCTGTTCGACTATCGACTTCATTAGAAGGGGAAAATCTTTAGCCTGGTTGGTAATTACAAAAAAGGTGGCTTTTGCTTCGTATCGATTTAAGACATCGAGAATCTCTAGAGTAGTATGGGGAAAAAGCCGATTATTGTCGGGAATATCATCGATAGTCAACGCGATCGACTTTTTTTCTGTCTTAAAAAAATATTTTGCTTGAGGACAAATAAACAGAGATAAACCGCGAATCAAAATTGGAGAAGGTTTGAATAATATTTTGTAACTAAATAACAAAATAGTAAATATGGCGATCAATCTGAATATAGTCTTTTTGTTTATGCCTTGTTTGCGGTCATTCTTTACCATTATTTTCGGCAATTATTCCCTGACAATAACTAGTTATTTTATTTAAACGATCCAATATAGCTGTCAATCTCTTGGTTTTTGTCGCACTTTGACGAGCAGAAGCTAAAAACAGAATATCTGTAGTTAACAATCTAAACTCACGATTGATTTCTCTTTGAATTGACTGCCATCTAGGTATATATGCCGCTTCAATTTCTCGGTCATTCAAGTTATCGATGTTTACTTCAAACCATTGCTTTAAGCTAAAAAACTCCTGTTTAATAGCCGATAAATCGGCTAATTCCAGCGAATTTTGGACAAAGTTAGAGAATTTTGTTAACAAAGTTATAAAATCCTGATATGCTCGATTATGTGTCGTAGGTAACATTATTAAAGTTTAAGATTAGGTAATAAATAAGGTAAAATTTAAACAAGCATCATATAACTACTGGTGGGATTTGGCAGTCAAAAGCACCACCTAAACGGTAGATATTTTATTATTAAAAGAATAAGTTGATTTTGAATATTGATGCTTAATCCGATCTCAAAATTAGATTGCGGTCTAATAAGAAGGGGTTCAACTTCCGCTTAGAAATTTAAGCTTAAGCAGTCCCAAGGAGGTAAATCGGTTAGAAATCAAGCTAACAGTTACTTCGATTCTAGAATTTTTTCATCTATTTCGTTTTCTCATAATTAATAAATAATTTATTGCTATATGACCGCAATCTCTATCATAGAAAATCAAGCAAAAGAAGTTCAGCTTCCTAGCTGGTTAAGAGAATGTCTGATTGCTCAACAGCCAGAGCAGCCAGAATCGGACGAAGCTTTGATTTGTAAGGCTTTTAGTTTTGCCTACGAGCTCCATGAAGGTCAATATCGCAAATCAGGAGAACCTTACATAGCTCATCCTATTGCAGTTGCCAGCCTGCTGCGAAATCTTGGTGGAGATAGCGTTACTATTGCAGCTGGCTTTTTGCATGATGTGGTAGAGGACACCGAGGTAACTCCCGAAGAGATAGAAGAGATGTTTGGCGTACAGGTACGCCAGCTAGTCGAAGGGGTAACCAAACTATCCAAATTCAATTTTTCCAGCACCACAGAACGTCAGGCAGAAAACTTTCGTAAGATGTTTTTGGCGATGGCGACGGACATTCGTGTAATTGTAGTCAAGCTAGCCGATAGACTACACAACATGCGAACTCTTCACCACCTCAAGCCAGAAAAACAGCGACGCATCAGCCGAGAAACGAGAGATATTTTTGCTCCCTTAGCCAATCGACTGGGTATTGGTCGTTTTAAGTGGGAACTAGAAGATCTGTGCTTTAAATATTTAGAGCCAGAAGCCTACGAAGAGATCAAAGCTCTAGTTGCTGAGAGGAGAGCAGATCGCGAAGCCAGAATTGCTGAAGTTACAGAAACACTGCGATCGCGATTGGAGAAACTCAAGGTAAAGGTAATCGAGCTTAAAGGCAGACCAAAGCATTTATACGGTATTTACCAGAAAATGCAGCGTCAGCAAAAAGAATTTAGCCAGATATACGATATTGCTGCCTTTAGAATCATCGTCGAAACCAATGAAGAATGCTATCGTTCTTTGGCGGTAGTTCATGATGCGTTCAAACCAATTCCAGGTCGCTTTAAAGACTATATTGGCTTGCCCAAACCCAACCGCTATCAGTCGCTGCACACCACTGTAGTAGGCTCCAATGGTCGTCCGATTGAAGTGCAGATTCGAACGATGGAAATGCACCAAATTGCCGAATACGGTATTGCCGCTCACTGGAAATACAAGGAAACAGGCTCCAGCAATCAAGCACTGTCGACAGAAGATAGTAAGTTTACTTGGCTGCGTCAGTTACTGGAGTGGCAAAAAGACGTCAATGACGCTCAAGACTACATGGAAAATGTCAAGGAGAATCTGTTTGAAGATGATGTATATGTCTTTACTCCTGATGGAGATGTGATTCCTTTGGCTCATGGTGCAACTCCTGTCGATTTTGCCTACCGCATCCATAGCGAAGTAGGCAACCACATGAAGGGAGCGCGAGTTAACGGTCGCTGGTCGGTTTTATCTAAACCATTGGAAAATGGGGATATTGTCGAAATTGTGACCCAGAAAAACAGTCATCCCAGTCTGGACTGGCTTAATTTTGTCGTTTCCCCTACAGCTCGAAACCGCATCAGACAATGGTATAAGCGATCACACCGAGATGAAAATATTGCCAGAGGCAAAGAATTATTAGAAAAGGAAATGGGCAAGAGTGGTTTTGACTCCTTGCTCAAATCAGAGCCAATGCAAATTGTGGCTCAACGCTGTAACTATCATTCTGTAGATGATATGCTTGCCGCTTTGGGCTACGGAGAGATCACCCAAAATCATGTGGTTAACCGCCTGCGGGATGCGGTTAAAGAGCAGCAGCCCGTAGAAACCTTGGAAACAACTACAGAAGAAGACGTCGAAATCTCTAACTACGTTCCCGATCATCGAGAGCAGCCTAAAGGAGACTCTCCCATAGTCGGAGTTGAAGGAATGCTTTACCATCTTGCGGGTTGCTGCAAGCCCCTACCAGGAGAATCAATTATTGGTGTCGTAACCTTGAGTTCTAGAGGCATTTCAATCCACTGTCAGGGCTGTCAAAATGTTGAAAACGTGCCAGGAGAAAGGATTATTCCCGTTAGCTGGAACAACGGTACGGAAGAAAGCAAGCCGCTTACCTATCCTGTAGACATTCAAATTGAAGCTGTCGATCGAGTTGGAGTGCTCAAAGATATCTTGGCGCGATTGAGCGATCGCGGCATTAATATTCGTAATGCAGGGGTGAAAACTAGCCGTAATAAACCCGCCCTGATTTCCCTAAGCCTGGATATTAGAGACCGCCAACAGCTTGAATATGTGTTTCAAAGGATCAAAAGCATGAGCGATATTTTAAATATTCGTCGGGTGATTAACTCTGGCGATCGCTAAATTCTCTCCAAATCTATCTTTAGCTTAATGCCTGGCAGAAGATAAGTATATTAACCTAGTATGTAAGCCTGGGCAGCATTCACCAGGAGTTATCTTGCTGGAAGTTAGTCCTTGCTCTAATACGTCTTTCTGGGACTAACTTCACCGAAGCTGTTAACGTTTAGCTAGCTCTATTGTCGTTAGTTCTATAAGGACGTTTTTAGCTAAGTCGTGTTGAGAACAAGTCTAAGTTCGATGCCTTTTATAAGAGGCAAGATAAATTGACACTTATAAACACCTGCACTAATTTAGATTAAACGTTTAAGATAAATCAGTATAAAAAATATCATTCACTTGATTTAGTCAAATTCAAAACTAGAGACAAATCTTTTGGTTGGGAACTAGCTCAATTGGATGTGTATAAGTGTGGGGGTGCAAAATGTTATTAAGACAGATCGGATTTTTAGTTTCAGTTCCTATCAGTTTACTAACTTGGAATTTAGAATCGGTGGCTCAAGCTGCATCTCAACCCACTCCAGACCGTACGGTTGAATGCGAGCTACTGGTGGTTGGAGGAGGTTTATCGGGAGTCGC
>JBCDCO010000282.1:0-6669 GCA_039181635.1 Cyanobacteria bacterium P01_G01_bin.19
GTGTCTGCGGAATGTGGGTTCAATGGTTCGGACAAAATTGAACTAGTAGCGAGAGAATAGTGGTTTGATACCAAAATCAATCAATTATCAGTCTCTTAAAACTGTCCTAACTGTCCTAACTGTCCTAACTGTTGCTCGTTGATATTGTTGCCAAATTTTGAAAACTGATTATTATATATACAGTACCACTACCGCGTTGGTGACTACCTTCCAAGTTTATTGATCTATGCTTGATTTATGAAGGGAATAGCAATAGTTTTTGTGGAAGTATACCGAGCTAGCTCTCGGAAATGGATACATTAGCAGCCAATTCCCACCCTGGACTTCCAGGTCATAAACTTAGGTAAAACGGCGTGGCGGTGGGCTACCGCTCATAATTGCTGACAATAAGTTAACTCGACAGATGTCAGTGTGTTAAAGACTGATAAACTGTTAAAAATGTAACCAGATAAACGATACACGGAGGGTATGATTAGCTATTAGCAGCGATAATATAGCTATTTAATGCCAAAGCAATTAGAATCTTCTTACAAAGCTCAGTTTAACGGACAGACATTAGAGTTAGACAACGGATTGACAGTTATTCATCAGTATTTACCTGCAACGTCAGTCGTGGTAGCAGACATCTGGGTAAAAGCGGGTGCTACTGCAGAACCTCAGGAGTGGTCTGGAATGGCTCACTTTTTGGAGCATATGATTTTTAAAGGATCTCCTAATGTGATGATAGGAGAATTCGACTGGTTGATTGAAAATACGGGAGGCGTCGCTAACGCAGCTACTAGCTATGACTACGCGCACTTTTATTTGGCTACCGCTGCACAACATCTGGAGCAAACATTACCTGCCTTAGCCGATATTCTATTAAGAGCCGAAATTCCCGATGAAGAGTTTATTCGCGAACGAGAAGTGGTTTTAGAAGAGATTTATTCTAGCCATGACGATCCAGACTTTTTAGGATTTCAGGCTCTTTGCCAAAATACCTATCAATGTCATCCTTATCGACGCTCCATTTTGGGCGATAAAGAATTATTACTGGCACATACCCCTAACCAAATGCGCTGCTTTCACCGTACTCACTATCAGCCAGAAAATATGACAGTGGCTATTGTAGGCGGAATCAAGCAGGAAGAGGCATTGACGTTAGTGGAAGATAATTTTAGCAATTTTAGCGTCCGTTCGGAATGTCCTCCAGTGATTTCCGCTGTCGAACCGCCAGCAGTTGCCGTCCGTCGACAGGAAATACATCTCCCCAGAATCCAACAGGCTCGTTTACTGATGGCTTGGATTTGTCCTGGTGCGCAAAATTTGCGAGAGGCGATCGCTCTAGATACGATCGCGCTTATATTAACGGGAGGGCGTAGTTCTGGACTAGTTAGAGAGCTACGAGAAGAGAGACAGTTGGTAATGGATATTGACTGTAACCTATCCTTGCAAAAAGATTCTAGCCTGTTCGTGATTAGTACTTGGCTAGAGACTCAAAACTTGGACATGGTAGAAAAAATAATTGCAGATCGCTTAGACAAACTCCAGCACAGTCCGATTCCTGGAAGAGAGCTACATCGCGCTCGACGCCAATTGATCAATGACTATATTTTTTCGACCGAAACTCCCAGCCAACTAGCCAGTATTTATGGCTTTTATAATATTATTGCCAGTGCTGCCGACTCAGCTTTGTATCCTCAGATAGTCAGCCAACTGCAGCCAGAAGAATTACAGCATATAGCACTAAAATATTTATCTCCCGAGCGTTATGCTGTTACCGTAGTGAAGCCAAAATAGCCCTTTGATGCTAAATTAAGCTAAGGTGTAAAACACATTTTAAACAGTGCGTAAACTAGTAGTCGCTACGGGCAATCCTGGTAAATTAGACGAAATACAAGAATATCTTGTGGATCTACCTTTGCAGTTAGAATTAAAACCTTCAGAATTGGATGTAGAGGAAACAGGAACTACTTTTATCGAAAATGCACGGCTCAAAGCGTCTGAAGTTGCCAAGGCTTTGGGGAAATGGTCAATTGCCGATGACTCTGGATTGGCAGTAAATGCTCTAAATGGTGCGCCAGGATTATATTCATCCCGCTATGGCAAAACAGATGAAGAACGGATCTCTCGTTTGCTTAGAGAATTAGGTAATGCCGACGACAGACAGGCACAGTTTATTTGCGCGATCGCCATTTCCAGTCCTCAAGGCGAAATAGCGGCTGAGACTGAAGGCATCTGTTATGGGGAAATTTTGACCGAGCCAAGAGGAAAAAATGGTTTTGGATACGATCCAGTTTTTTATGTTCCGACAGTTGAAAAAACTTTTGCTCAAATGTCAGCATCTACAAAAGGAAAAATTAGTCATCGTGGTGTAGCTTTTGCTCAAATTATGCCCGATTTGCAGATATTGACGAAGAAGCTATAGCTGTCTATCTTCAAACGTTTTATTGTTAGATAAACTAACACCTCTGTGGTTTTATCTTTTGCTCAGCTTAAGTTTCTGTGCCAAGGCGCGATTCAGTTTTTGAGATGCTCCTGGAAACTGAGGATCTAATTGCATGACTTTGCTGTATATTTTGACAGCATTATCCCAACTTTCGATCGCTTCAAACTGTTGACCTAAAAGATAAAAGGACTCTACATCATGAGAATTTTCGCTAATTCCTTGTTTGAGAAATTCTATTGCCTGCTGATATTTATACTGCTTGCTTAAAACCTCTGCCACTCGATGGTAAGCTTGAACTAGTTTGGGATTTAGAGCGATCGCCTGACAGTAAAAACCAATTGCCTGCTGGTTGTCTCCCTGCTCGGCTAAAGCATTAGCTAAATAAAAGCGGTCGAGCGCCGAACCTATTTTGGCTTTAATGTTTAATGCCAGTTTCATCTCTTGAATAAACTGTTCTTTTTTGCCTATTTTCAATAAAACTCTGGCGTAATTTAGATGGGCGTTAGCATACCCAGGCTTGAGAGTAATTGCTTGACGATAACAGGCGATCGCATTTTGCCAGACTCCTTTTCTAGAATATAAATTACCTAAATCGGTGTGAATTTTAGGCGAGTTAGGCTGTAGTTTAGACTGTTTATAGTAACGCCTAATTGCCTTATCTAGTTGAGTTTCCGATTTTTTAGACAATGTTTCTACCCGAGAAATATCGTTTGGTGAAAGTTCTAATTTTTGCTGGTTTGAATCCGAGTCTTTTTTCAGCTTGCCATTGCCATAACTCCTCTGGCGATCAGCAGCAATCACTGGTGCAGAAACGCCTTTATTTTTGCTAGCTGGCAAAGCAACCAGAGCAACGCTAACATCTAGTGCTTTGCGATAATATTGTGCCGCTTTTTGCCATTCATTTTGCTGTTCTAGCTGGCGTGCCATAGTGCAATATACGTCCACAGTTTTAATTGATTCGGACTGGCGATCAACTGCATCTGAACCAGTGATTATTTCTAACGCATTTGTGTCTAGTTCTGGGGATTCCAACTCTAAAGCTTTAGAAATGCTGTAGCGACTTTGCTCGAGATCTCCCAATTTTTGCCATACTTTCGCCATACTTCGATATACCTTGGCACTGGGTCTAATGATAATTGCTTTTTGATAGTGCTTTACTGCTTGCTGCAGTTTATTTTGTTCGGCATAGATATCAGCCAATCCAGCATAAACTTCTGCTAAATTGGGCTTTATTTCTACTGCCTTAGCGTAACAAGACATCGCATCGGCAGTTTTTCCCATTCGCTGCAGCGCATTACCCCAAATTTTGTAGGCTTCTGCCATATTAGGTAAAACTAGAGTAGCTTGTTTGCAGGCGAGCGCTGATTGTTCCCACTCTTGTTTTTCCAGATGATCTAAAGCTTTTTGTAAGTAGACTTGCGCTGTTTCCCAATCAATATCTTTTGCCTGTTGCGGATTGATTGCCTTAATACGACGAGCAAAAGAAGGTGATATATCATCAGATGCTATTTCAACTTGGGGGGAATTAACTCTAACGATCTGAGAATTAGCATTAACCAAAGGTTGAAAAGAAAATGCTGTTTCTTTCAAACTGGCGAGAGGAATGGGAGTTTTTTTTCCGTTAAAGGTACTCGATCTGTTGAGCAACTGCTCGCTAGTGTTGCCAGCGATCGCTTTGATGTAGATTGCCTGACGATAGTAGTTTGCTGCTTGCTTTATTTTGCCGTTATTTTTTAACTCTGTAGCTAGCTTTTCATAAGCTATGGCTAGATCGCCCTGATGCTTTATACGTGCAGCTAAACGCCGTTGAATTTCTGGTAAATCTGGGTTTTGTTCGATGGCTAAACCGTATATTGCTAGAGCATCACTTAGCTTACCTTGTTCCCATAAAGCATCAGCCTGAGAGATTTGGGCTTTCAAAGATTCCGATAAGCCAGACTGAGAAATTGTCAAGGCAGAATCAGAATCTCTAGTAGATTCCGCAGGAAGAAGGTTTTTGAATAACTTGAACATTAGCCAACTACATGAATATATAAATATTTTTACCTAAGTCAATCTACTGAAGTTTGAAGTTTAGAGTAATAAGTAAGATTTATTTTGAGAGAAAAAGCTTGAGTAAGTTACAGCTATCTCAATATAAGATACTAAAAAATTATTATTTGTATCTTTGTGTTTACTAAATCTTAAAGGCATTTACCTTGATTTTACTCAATCTTTATCATTTAGAAGATATCTATTACAGTTATTTTTTACTTGAATTAAATATTAAAAAGGTATAAGTCCCGATTTTGGCTAAATAAACTCGCGGAAAAATAGTGTAATTACGTAACAAAAAATACTATCCTTTATATTTTAGGACGTATTCTTTGTATCGTTTTTGTAACTAAGTCTGAGAATCTTAACTTATTCTGTTTTTTTATTTTAAGTTAGATTCTGGACTAGGGTACTTTTTGGTATCGGCAAGCAAAAAAAATGAGCGTGAAGGCGCTCATCTACTTGGATTTAATTGAATGTGATTGTCGATTTGACCGCTAAAAAGTTCTAAATCTCATCCCAACCGCCTACACCACTTGACATGACGTAGCTAGTAACGCCAGCCTCGAAAAAGTTGGCTTTAGTATGACCATCTTTTTTGGTATCGGAAAATCTTTCTAAGTGTCTGTAGGGACTCTTTTTATATTTTTCATCTTTGTATAGTGGTTCTAGACCAATCGAACGCAGACGCATATTAGCCATGTACTTCGTGTAGTGTTCGGTGCTAGCTTCGGTGATTCCCAAAACGCTGTCGCCTACTATATGATCTGTCCAGCGACATTCATGCTGTACGGCAGTATCAAACATTTCATAGATTTGTTCGACAGAGTGAGGGAATAGCTGCATGGCTTCAGGAAGCAGTTTCTGATAGAGTCTAACGTGAGAAAGCTCATCACGATTGATCATTTTAAAAATATCGGCACTACCAGGCATTAACATTCTCGAAGCCAAATTGTAGAAGTAAATAAAGCCATTGTAAAAATAAATTCCTTCTAATAGATAATCTGCCAGCAAAGAAACAAAATAATTCTCAGGGGTAGGATTATCGACATACTTTTGATATATTCCTGCAATAAACTCGCAGCGATCAGCTAGTACCTTATCAGTACGCCAAAAATCATAAACTGTGCTGCGGCGATCGCTGGGTATTACTGTCTCAATAATGTACTGATAGCTTTGATTGTGCATCCCTTCCTGACTGATCTGCTCTGCCATACAAACGCTCACTTCTGGTGCAGTAACGCAGCTTTTGATGTGGGGGATATTGCAAGTCTGTACCGAGTCGAGGAAAGTTAGATAGCTTAAAATTCCGTCATATGCCCGACGTTCCTTTGCTGTAAGGTTCCAATAATCAGTTACATCTTGAGTTAAATCTAGCTTTTGGGGAATCCAGAAATTTTCGCGCATCTGCTGATACAAACCGATCGCCCATGAATAACGCACGTCGTTTAGCTGCATCAAATTGGTCGTATTACCAAACCAGATCGAGCGATTTTCTATCTTGTCATCCCCACTAGGATTGAAGATGGGGTTAGCTGACATTGGTTGAGAAGAGGATAAGAATGAAGTCATATAAAATTTTCTATAAACCTTGGTGTTTTTGACACTACATACGGTGTTTTAGCCTAACAAAATTTGACTAAAAACACTAGTGCGAAAATATCTTGATCGATTTTCTCTCGAAGCGATCGCTCTTTGAGATTAATGAGAATGCTCACCAAAACTGAGAGTTAAATGATTTATAGATCTTACTTGTCTTACTTTGCTGTTGTTAGTCGTTAGTCGTTAGTCGTTGGTCGTTAGTTATTATTTGGGTGTACCTCACGAGTTCGAAAATTGCTATGAGTACTTCCGCGCTAATTAAACATTGAACCGATAATTATTCTTAGGGCAATAAGGGAGTAGGGGACTTTATTTTACGTTTAATTGGGTCAATCTACTTAGCTTAAGGCTTAAAGCTGCGAACCAATCGCTTTTAAACGAAGCTAATCTACACCAAGCGTTTTGTAGTAGATAGAATGATTTTTTAAGGTTAGAATAGACTGTCGATTGGGGAAAAATAATCTTAAAAATTATACCTACACAAATTTGCTTTAAATTAACTGTTTAATGTTCAATGTTCAATGATAAATATTTAATTATTTTTATTAGTTTTCCTTAAAACCTAAAAACATGCCTAAAAACACGCTCGATAATCAACTCAAAAC
>JBCDCO010000283.1:0-6653 GCA_039181635.1 Cyanobacteria bacterium P01_G01_bin.19
ACCTTAGTTATCAGTGAATATATTCTCAGTAATCTTTCAACTACCTGTACTATTTAGCACCCACAATATTATTTTTTTGTCAATGCGTAAGTTCTATATAAAAGTAATTGTTCATAATTAAGATAGTACATTAATTATTCCTATAAATATTTGAAACTCAAATCATACTATTGTAAATAATCATCTTTTAATTCAATGATTGGAGTCTTAGTAGTAGACGATCAAAAAACAGTCCAAGAAATTATAAAAGGTTATATAGAGACAGATCCTATATTAAAAATTGTCGGTTGTGCTAACAACGGTCAAGAAGCTTTAGATATGGTCGAGCTACACAGACCAGATATAGTTTTGATGGATATTGAAATGCCTGTATTAGACGGCATGGCGGCAACAGAAATTATTGCCGAAAAATATATCAATACAAAAGTACTTGTTGTTACCGTCCATAATGACGATAAATATTTGAACGCGGCTTTGCGCGTAGGTGCCAAAGGATATCTGTTAAAAAATACTCCTGAAAAAGAGTTGATCAATGCAATCTACTCGGCTCACAAAGGTTATTTTCAACTAGGACCAGGGTTGTTAGAAAAATATTTGCACAAAGTAAGTGATTTGCAAGCAAGTAATCAAGAGCTACAGCAGCTCAAAACATTTGTAATGCAACAGTCGCGACATTTCAAAAATGGTGCGGGTAAGGAACACCAAAGTAGCCATGACAGGAACAGAACAGGTCAAAAAAATCAAGCTGATTATTGGGAGCATCGATATAAAGCTTTAGAAAAACAAATATTTGTTTTGAGCGATCGCATTGACAAACAAAACAAAAAAATTGCCTTTTTGCAGCAATTTGGCATTCTGGTGATTTTGGGCTGTAGTTTGATGCTCATATTGCTTCTCTTTTTTCTGACCTAGCAGCGTTATGAGGAAGTGAAATGATGAAAAAAGCATTCATAGGTTACTGTTTATCGCCCAACCAAAATTGAAAAGATAATGTAGCATTTGAAACATAATGTGGCAAAGCAAAAAGTAGGTTTATTATTTGGTGGATGCTCTTCGAAATACCCTTTCAGACTTGGTATATGTCCATTGAGTTGGCTTCAACAGCTCAAAATAGTTCATTCCTTAACTACCCAAAGTATAATTATTCTGATAGATCTATAAAATTCAAGTCAAACTGTTTCAAATAATTATCTTTTAATCTAATGATCGAAGTCTTAATAGTAGACGATCAAAAAACAGTCCAAGAAATTATAAAAGGATATATAGAGGCAGATTCCATAATAGATGTTGTTGGTTGTGCTAACAATGGCCAAGAAGCCTTGGATATGGTTGATTTGTACAAACCAGATATAGTTTTGATGGATATTGAAATGCCTATTTTGGATGGCATTGCAGCGACAGAAATTATTTCAGAAAAATATATTAATACCAACGTTCTAATTATCAGCGTTCACACTGATGATAATTATTTGAACACGGCTTTACGGGTAGGTGCCAAAGGATATTTGTTAAAAAATACTCCCGAAAAAGAGTTGATCAATGCAATCTACTCGGCTCACAAAGGTTATTTTCAGCTAGGACCAGGGCTGTTAGAAAAGTATCTGTACAAAGTCAGCGACCTGCAAGCAAGCAATCAAGAATTACAGCAGCTCAAAACATTTGTAATGCAACAGTCGCGATATTTTGAAAATGGTGCAAACGGTGCAGGGGAAAAACATCAAAGTAATAATGGCAGAAACAGAAAAGGTACAAGAACTCAAGCTGATTTTTTGGAACATCGATATAACGCTTTAAAAAAAGATATACATACCCTAAACAATCGCATTAACCAACAAAACAAAAAAATTGCTTTTCTCCAGCAATTAGGCATTCTAGTGATTTTAGGCTCTAGTTTATTGGTGGTTTTGCTTATTCTATTTTCAGCCTAGCAATGCTATCAAAAAACTATAGGAAAGACTACATATAGCTTACTGTTTATTGCCCAACCAAAATTGAAAAGATGATGTAGCATCTAAAAAAGATTTTGGGACATAATATGGCAAAGCAAAAAGTAGGTTTATTGTTTGGTGGTTGTTCGGGAGAACATGAAGTTTCGATTGTGTCTGCCAAAGCGATCGCATCGGCGTTGCAGCAAGACGAAAATAAAGCCAAATACGAAGTTTTGCCAGTATATATCGATAAAAATGGTAAGTGGCAGTCTAGCAGTCTAGCGCAACAGGTTTTAGATTCAGGAGAGCCTCTTTTGTTGACAGAAGAGCGAGAGACAGACTCTTCTCAAGAGTGCGGTGGCGAGCTAGAAATTACTGGTTTTTCGTCTTTAAATCCGTCTGGCGGAAAGTTTAGCTATGGTGAAATTGACGTTTGGTTTCCCATTTTACACGGTCCAAATGGAGAAGATGGCACGGTTCAGGGATTACTCAGTCTGATGAACGTGCCTTTTGTCGGTTCGGGGGTATTAGGTTCGGCTTTGGGTATGGATAAAGTCGCGATGAAGATGGCATTTACCCAAGCGAATTTACCTCAGGTGAAATATGTTGCTGTAAGCAGATCTCAAGTATATTCAGGTCCCTGTATTTTTCCTAAACTATGTGATGATCTTGAAGCTAAGCTAGGCTATCCATGTTTTGTCAAACCAGCTAATCTCGGTTCTTCAGTAGGTATTGCTAAAGTGCGATCGCGTGCAGAACTAGAAGAGGCTTTAGATAATGCTGCTAGCTACGATCGCCGTATTGTCGTAGAGGCTGGCGTAACTGCTAGAGAAGTTGAATGTGCTGTACTTGGTAACGATAATCCCAAAGTTTCGGTTGTGGGAGAAATTACTTTTGACAGCGACTTTTACGATTACGAAACTAAATATACTGAAGGTGCTGCTCAATTACATATCCCCGCCGACTTACCCAATGAAGTCGCCAATAAAATTAAGGAGATGGCAGTCGAGGCGTTTATCGCCGTAGATGCTGCGGGACTTTCTAGAGTCGATTTCTTCTATGTGGAAGAAACAGGAGAGGTATTCATCAACGAAATCAATACTCTTCCAGGCTTTACGGCAACTAGTATGTATCCTCAGCTATGGGCAAAAACAGGCATAGAATTTCCTCAGTTGGTAGATCGTTTGGTTCGGTTAGCCGTAGAGCGTTACAACGAAAATAATCAGTAACAAACAGGTTTAATTAAGACGAATCTAGGTTACTCTAAAATTTGCGACATTTTGTAACCAAATATTAATAGAAATTATGGAACGCACTTTTATCATGATCAAACCTGATGGCGTGCAGCGTCATCTAACTGGAGAAATCATCCATCGCTTCGAGCGAAAAGGTTTTACTCTAGTAGGACTAAAAATGATGCAGGTTTCTCGCGAATTAGCAGAAACTCATTATGGCGTTCACAAAGAAAGACCTTTCTTTAAAGGCTTAGTTGACTTTATTACTTCTGCCCCTGTCATTGCTATGGTTTGGGAAGGAGAAAATGTTGTCAGTGCAGCGAGAAATTTAATTGGTGCTACTAACCCAACAACTGCAGATCCTGGATCGATTCGTGGTGATTTTGGTGTCAGCATTGGTCGCAATCTAATCCATGGTTCTGATGCGATTGAAACTGCTCAGACAGAAGTAGCATTGTGGTTTAGCGCTGAGGAATTGACAGACTGGGATCCTGTCAGACAGCCTTGGCTTTACGAATAGATAAGCCTTAGAGGATTGAAACAGCGATGCATTCCCATCCAAAATATTCAATCCTCTTCGCTGTCATAATCTTGATCGGCAAGAGCAAATAAACCGCCTATAGCGCAGGTCATCAATCCCAAGGCGATCGCCCAACTGCTACCGCCAAAGCTAAGATCGATCACCCAATTGGTAGCAATTCCCAAAATCAAAAAAGGAATAATGCTAAACACGGAAGCATAAAAAGCATTTTGAGCTTCTCTAGCGGGACGAGTTTCTTCAAATTCTTCTACGGATG
Organism: Cyanobacteria bacterium P01_G01_bin.19; assembly: GCA_039181635.1. GTDB lineage: Bacteria > Cyanobacteriota > Cyanobacteriia > Cyanobacteriales > Xenococcaceae > Waterburya. The sequence goes on from JBCDCO010000283.1 coordinate 3,961, forward strand.
TATATAGCCATCCTTCGGCAAAGTTGAACCATCTTTCCAATCGCTCGGCAACCCAATTTTTTGTCGAATCCAAGCTAATGTAAAGTGCTAGCGACCAGATACAGCTTCCTGCAAGGTCGACTGTATCTAGTTCAAAAGAAAAGGCAATTAAATCTACGATCATCTTCTATTTATAGCTATCTAGTGTAAATATATTTAGATTGGCTCGATATTATTTCAATCGTTTTGGCACAATCTCGAATAATGTATCTCTAATTCAAAGTTACGATAAAGTTTAGTATAAATACCTAAAAAAATATTGCTGCTAGGAAAATTAAACAGTATATTTGGTAAGGATTGCTGTATTCAACCGATATTTTAACTCCGCATAATCTATGATTTGTGTCTGACTACTCGAAAATTATTCATAATTTTGCTAAAAGTATGACTAGCAAAATGTTACTGTCAGATCGGATTGCTCATCACTAACAAGCATAAATTAAAGCAAACAAGCATAGACTCTTATATCAATCGAACTAAATTTAGATGACTTATATACCTGCTATTAGATGGAATCGCTTGCTTACTATTGCGATCGCAACTATTTTGCTATCTTTGGGAGCGAACCGCCTACAAAATCTTCGAAGCGTGGCATCACAAGTACCAGAGAAAGCTTTGCTAGCTCAAGAGGTATCTGCAATTTGGGAAAAAGGTTCTTTTCCTGTAGAAAATTTCCAATCTTACACTTCTCCTTTTGGCTATCGTATTTCGCCGATTGATGGACGACGTCAGTTTCACAACGGATTGGATTTGGCAGCCCCTCGCGGTAGCTATATTCGCAACTGGTGGGGAGGCAAAATAACCAAGCTATCTGACAATACAGCTTGCGGAACTTCAGTGACTATTCAGTCTGGTGCATGGACTCATGGTTATTGTCATATGGAAGGTCATGTCGAACATCATTCTAGCGGTGTATATTTAGTTGATCGCGATGGCGGAATTCAACTAACCTTAGGACAAGATATCCCTGTAGGAGCAAGAATTGGTCGTATTGGTATGACTGGGCGTACCACAGGACCTCATTTGCACTGGGTTTTAAAACACAACGGTAATTACGTAGACCCAGGATTAGTATTAAAAGAAATGTTCAAGCGCCAAGCTGCTTCCTAGCTGTTTGCAGTACTCAAAGTCATTTAAAATATTTTCTAGCCTCTGCCAAAGTGTGGAGGTTTTGTTTTTTAGCAGAAAATCATTCTAAGCGCGCTATTGTGGCAAGTTCAACTAATTTTATTTTTGGCTATGGTTCTTTAGTGAGTGTCGGCAATTTGGAGCAATATTTGCAGCGTCAACTAGAACCCAATGCTGACTATACAATTTGCAGCTTAAAAAACTGGCGACGCTGTTGGGACGTGGCGATGAACAATAACATCGATTTACCCCAGTATAAATACTATCGCGATCGCCAAACTAAAGTGAGATTAGACTGCTGCGTGACTTTTCTCAATATCTATCCCGTTCCAAAACAAAATATTTTGGGAATTCTATTTCAGGTTTTTGATAACGAGCTAAAAAGTTTAGATCTACGCGAGCGTAATTATCAGCGAATCGATATTACCAAGCAGCTCGATCTAGCAGTTGAGGGAAAAGCGTGGACGTATGTCGGACTTCCAGCAGCAAAACAGAGATATCAAACAGGAATAGAGCAAAACAAAGCCGTCATTTCCCGAGACTATATCGATCTAGTTCAAAACGCCCACAAATCTTTGGGCAGTAAAGAATTTGCTGATTATCTCGCCACTACCGAATCACCAAACATTCCGATTATCGACCTTGAAAAATATACTCCATAACATTCAAAAAGCTTATAGCTTATGGCTTATAGCTATCTTCACAAGCTAACTCTCCCATCCTTAGCTGATGTTCTTCAAACACCCAAAAGCGATCGCAACATTGAATTCACCGACTGACTTGCTTTTGCTAATGGCTGTTGCTTACTCAAGAAGACACGAGCGCAGTTTCTTCCAGGCATTCCCGAAATCGAACCGCCTGGATGGGTTCCCGCACCAGTTAAGTATAAATTGTTAATCGGCGTGGTGTAGTTGGCTATTTCTGGTAGGGGACGCAAAAAGATCATCTGATCGAGGGTCATATCCAGATGATAGTAGTTGCCTTTGTAAGAGCCTAGTCTTTCCCCTAGTTCGGCGGGACTTTCGACACGTCGGGCGATAATCGAATCTTTGATATTTGGGGCATATTCGGCTAGCTTGTTCATCACGTTGTCTGCTACTCGATTTTTCAACTCATCCGTCCAACCCGTACCGTGTAAACCCGTTCCCTCTTTGCCAGCTATTTGATAAGGGGCAAAAAATTCAATCCAAAGAGTATGTTTGCCTGCTGGTGCTAAAGTCGGATCTAGAACAGAGGGAATATCAAGATACATTGAAGGATTGGCATCGGGTATCTGCCCCATAGTTGCCAGAGAATGAGCCTGTTCTACGTGAGCGGTGGAGTCGGCGATTAATACAGTGCCAATTAAATTATCTGTGTCGTCATGTTGGTAAGCTGTAAACCGAGGTGCTTCGGATAAGGCGCAGTCAATTTTGAGAATGGTTTCGTTGTTGTTGGTCAGACGGCGATCTACTTTTTCTCTGAGGTTAGGATCGACAGCATTTTCATTGATTAGCTGTAAAAATAGTCTACGCACGTCGATATTA
>JBCDCO010000284.1:0-6620 GCA_039181635.1 Cyanobacteria bacterium P01_G01_bin.19
AGTTAATGTCTTGATTTTTCCCTGTATCTTTCTACTGAGAGAAAACTTAAATAGTCTACTTCCTATCTTGATTTTGTTTCCAGACAAGAATTTATAACCAGCTTGTTTTAAAGTGAAAGATTTATACTTTCTGCGCTTTTTAAAGTTAGGCGGTCTAGTTCCCTTTTGATGCTGTTTGAAGAATAATTTATATGCTTTTTCAATGCGCTGAATTATATCTTGGACAGCTTGTGAACCAACTTGATGCCAGTACTTCACACGCTTTCTTAGTTTGGCTATATGCTTCATGAGACGATACTGATTTAAGTGCTTACCAAACATTTTGTAGTAGCGTTTATGCAACGCTATACAGTGATTATAAATAGACGCACTAGCGTTAATTGAATAGTGCAAGTATTTATTTTTTTTGTGTTGGTATAGCTTAAATTTGTACGTCTTCATGTGTCTATAATAACATTAGATAGACACAACTAATAGACAAAGTGGAAAAATACAGAACTACTCATACTACTGTTTCTGATATTAATTATCATTTTATTTGGATACCGAGAAGAAGGAAAAAGGTTTTGAAAGGTGCAGTCAAGACTAGGCTTAACGAATTAATTCATCAAGCTTTATCAGAAATTGATTGCAGATTAATATCTTTAGCAATAGAAGCCGATCATGTCCATTTATTTATCAATGCCCCTTGTCACTTGAGCATTCCAGCTATTATGCATAAAGTTAAAGGTATGAGTGCTAGATATCTGAGAAAAGAATTTCCTGAGTTGATGAAACTTCCTAGTATGTGGACTCGAAGCTATTTTGTTTCAACGGCAGGTCAAGTTAGCATGGAAACTATCAAAAAATACATTGACTCCCAAGGCAAGAATTAAATTCCACAGCACTTAAAAGACGAGTGACCCTGCTGAGGTTTCCTCAGCAAAGGAACGCGCGAGTTGTGCTTGCGTCGTTTTTCATCCCACCTCTAAAGAGAGTGGGCTTTCAAACTTCCCATCTTCTCTGTAAACCTTAATTGTGGATTTTATTAAATCCTTATTCCTAACCACTAACAACCTTCACAAGTTCCTCAAGTTAATTATTTACAAAAGAACTATCAACCTCATCGTTGCAATGAGCTGAAAATTCAAGGAGGAACCAGGAAATATGGTCGTAACAGCAAATCAATCCTTAGAACTTACCCAAGATAGAAATAAAGCTCTAGTTCTCTGGTTTGAAGATGTGGGAATGAGCGATGTTTCTCTAGTAGGTGGTAAAAATGCTTCTTTGGGAGAGATGATTCAGCAGTTGACCCCCAAAGGTATCAATGTCCCTGGGGGTTTTGCCACTACTGCTTATGCCTATCGCTATTTTATCCAACAGGCAGGATTAGAAACCAAGCTACGCCAGCTATTTGCCGATTTAGATGTAGAAAATTTGAGTAATTTGCGATCGCGTGGCAAGCAAGCCAGGGCATTAATCCTCAACACTCCTTTTCCCAGGGAATTAGAAGCAGCAATTACCGAAGCATACAGCCAGCTTTGCGAAAGATATACGATTGACTATTCTTACTGCGAACAGTTTGAAGGGGAAGAACGAGAAGTCTGCAAACAATATACTTACGACGTAGATGTTGCCGTTCGTTCCTCTGCTACTGCCGAAGACTTACCCGATGCCAGTTTTGCAGGACAACAAGAAACTTATCTCAACGTCCATGAAGTGCAGGGTGTCTTAGAAGCCTGTCACAAGTGTTTTGCCTCCTTGTTTACCGATCGCGCGATTTCCTATCGAACTATCAAAGGTTTCGACCACTTTGATGTGGCACTTTCTGTTGGCGTACAAAAGATGGTGCGATCGGATTTGGCTACTTCGGGGGTAATGTTTTCCATCGATACGGAAACGGGTTTTAAAGATGCAGCTCTGATTACCGCCGCATATGGTTTGGGAGAAAATGTCGTTCAGGGTGCAGTCAATCCCGATGAATATATTGTCTTCAAACCTACCCTTACTGAAGGCTATCGTCCCATTTTGGATAAACGCCTCGGTAGTAAAGAAATCAAGATGGTATATGACTTGGGAGGCGGTAAACTGACCAAAAACCTACCCACAACCCATTTAGAAAGAGTAGAGTTTGCCATCAATGACGACGAAATTTTACAGTTAGCAAACTGGGCGTGTCAGATCGAAGATCATTATTCTCAGGTGCGCGATACCTACACCCCAATGGATATTGAATGGGCAAAAGACGGCATCACAGGAGAACTATATATCGTTCAAGCTCGTCCCGAAACCGTTCAATCCCAAAAAACCAATAATGTTTTGCAGACATACAAATTAGATGTAGGGGCGATTGGTCAATCGCCCTTAGTAACATTGGTCACAGGTAGATCGGTTGGCGAAAAGATTGGTGCGGGAGTCGCCAGGGTAATTCTAGAAGTATCCGACATCGATAAGTTCCAACCAGGAGAAGTTCTGGTTACTAACAAAACCGATCCCGACTGGGAACCGATTATGAAACAAGCCAGCGCGATCGTTACCAACCAGGGGGGTAGAACCTGTCATGCAGCGATTATCGCTCGTGAAATGGGCATACCTGCGATCGTCGGTTGTGGTGATGCTACCAGCAAAGTTACTACAGGAGAAGAAGTCACCGTATCCTGTGCCGAAGGAGAACAAGGCAAAGTCTATGCGGGTAATATTCCTTTTTCAATTGAATCAATTCATTTAGATGAGTTACCCACAACTAAAACTAAAGTGCTAATGAATGTCGGCGATCCTGCCTCTGCATTTAGCTTATCTGCTTTGCCCTGTGACGGTGTGGGTTTGGCAAGGTTAGAGTTTATTATTGCCAATCACATCAAAGTTCATCCCTTGGCGTTGCTCAACTTTGACCAACTAAAAGATAGTAAAGAAAAAATGGCAGTAGCCCGTCAGACCGTCCATTATGCCCACAAACCCGATTTCTTTGTCGATAAACTCTCTCGGGGTATTGCAACTATTGCCGCCGCTTTTTATCCCAAACCCGTTATCGTGCGGATGTCAGACTTTAAGAGTAATGAATACGCTAATCTTTTGGGAGGCAAACAGTTTGAACCCGAAGAAGAAAACCCAATGTTGGGCTGGCGGGGTGCTTCTCGCTATTACGATCCGAACTATAAAGCAGCTTTTGCCTTAGAATGTCAGGCATTTAAACGAGTCCGCGATGATATGGGTTTGACCAACGTCATCCCGATGATTCCTTTCTGTCGTACTCCCGATGAAGGACGTAAGGTATTAGCGGAAATGGCAAATCATGGCTTAGTAAAAGGTGAAAATGGATTGCAAGTATATGTAATGTGCGAACTGCCCAGTAATGTCTTACTGGCAGCCGAATTTGCTGAAGTTTTTGATGGCTTTTCCATCGGTTCCAACGATCTGACTCAACTGACGTTGGGACTTGATCGCGATTCGGCTTTAGTCTCGCATCTATTTGACGAACGCAACCCCGCAGTCAAAGCGATGCTTACTATGGCAATAGGAGTAGCAAAACTTAAAGGGCGCAAAATCGGGATTTGCGGTCAAGCACCCAGTGACTATCCAGAGTTTGCCGAATTGCTAGTTAGAGAAGGAATAGACTCGATTAGTCTTAATCCCGATACGGTGCTAAAAACCAGACTGCATATTGCCGAAGTCGAACAGAACCTTAATTAATTTTCGTTTCCTAAGAGGTGGGCACAATGTTTCAAACTAACAATTAATTGTTGAGTTAGGCGCGTCGCCCACCCTACCCATTACTAACCAACAAACATTATGATTAACAAAATTATTGTCGCTGTCGATCGATCGCCTCTTAGTAAATCTGTCTTTGATCGCGCTATGTCTTTGGCTAAAGCTACGAGGGCGAATTTGATGCTGCTTCATATTTTATCGCCCAAAGAATCTGGCTATCCAGTTGCTTCAGTCCATACTTACTATCCTTTAGTAAAAGACATAAATTACGAGCTATATCATCAGCAATTTGCCGAATACGAACAGTGGGGACTAAAGTTTCTGCAAAATCTAACTGAAGAAGCTACAAAAGCAGGAATCGCTACAGAATATAGTCAGCTGGAGGGCAATCCTGGACGGATGATTTGCGAACTGGCAAACAATTATTCGGCAGATTTGATTGTAGTCGGTAGTCGCGGACTCAAAGGAATTAAAGAAATGTTTCTCGGCAGCGTTAGCAACTATGTCACTCATCATGCACCCTGTTCGGTTCTGATCGTCCGTCAACCGATTGATTCTGAATCCGAACAGATAGATAAACAGCACCAAAAAGAACTTCCGACTTTAAGAGGATAGTCATCATGATTAACAAAATCCTAGTAGCTATAGATAACTCTGACACACACCAAACTGTATTCAATCATGCAGTGGCTTTAGCCAAAGCAACTAAAGCTAGTATGATACTGCTTCACATACTCTCTACAGAAGACCTCGACTATCCAATCTTACCTACCTATGTTTATTATTCTGTCTTAAAAGATAGTGATGGTGATGTATTTCGACAAAAATATACCGAATATGAAACCCGAAACCTGGACTTTCTCCAAGATTTGACTCAGCAGGCGATCGTTCAAGGAGTAAATACAGAATTTACTCAGTCAAGTGGCAACCCTGGTTGGGAAATTTGCCAATTAGCAAGCAATTGTTCGGCAGATTTAATTGTAGTCGGCAGTCGCGGACTCAAAGGACTCAAAGAAATGTTTCTTGGCAGCGTTAGTAACTACGTTATGCATCACGCACCCTGCTCGGTTCTGATCGTCCGTCAACCGATTGATTCTGAATCAGATCAGTCTTCTACAGATGAAATAGATAAATCAGAACTGCTAACCTCTAATTCTTGATTCCTGACTTCAAAAATCACCATTAATGAGGAAAAATAAAATGTACGATAAAATTTTAGTGGCGATTGATCGCTCGGAGACTAGCAGACAAGTATTTATGAAGGCTTTGTCTGTAGCCAAAGCTGATGGAGCTACCTTAATCCTTTTGCACGTATTATCGAAGGAAGAATCAACCAGTCCTTTTATGTCTGACTATATGTCGGCGAAAAAACGCTGTATTCACGTACCGCCCGAAACTATGCGTCACGCTAAGGAAGTGTATCGGAAAGAATGGGTAGAGTTCGAGCAGCAGGGCATAGAAATATTGCGTTCATACGCTAAAAAAGCAATCTCCGCAGGAGTGAAAACTGAATTTACACAGATAACTGGTCATCCAAGCTCGACAATTTGCGAGTTTGCTCGTTCGTGTGATGCCGATTTAATTACCATTGGCAGACGAGGGCGATCGGGATTGCAGGAGATGTTGCTCGGTAGCGTGAGCAACTATGTGGTTCATCATGCACCCTGCTCGATTTTGCTAGTGCAAACTCCAGTTGTGCAAGAATCAGCTTCAGCAAATGAAATTGGCAATGCGGTTTATGTCTAGGGCGTTGGTGATTTTAAGTATGACGTATATGCGAAGCGGTATCCTTTAGGACAAAATGTTTCTGCTCGTAGCTTTAAGCTTTTTGAATTTCATGAAATATCACAAAATCAAGAAATCATAGCCATGTCTAGTTTGTTATTAGTACCATATGCGAAGCGGTATCCACGAACGCGAATGCGTTCTAGTCCGCAGAGCGGACGATGGCACATAAGTGCTGTGGACAAGGGTATAACATCGTTTGTCGCTCGAAGTCAAACAACTTACTCCAAATAGAAAAGATCGCGCTCTAAAATGAATTGTCAATTAACAGTCAATAGTTTAATAGTCGGATACGGTAATAGTCTCAGAGGTGACGATCGCATTGGCTTGGAGATTGCCCGCATTGTAGCTGACTGGAACTTGCCTCAAGTGAAATCTCTGTATCTACCCCAGCTTGTCCCAGAATTAGCGGCGGAACTGGCAAAAGTAGATTTGGTTCTCTTTGTCGATGCCTATGCTGCCAATGTTGGCGATGAAATTAAAATTTTACAGCTTGAACCTGCAACCTCTGCTAATTTTGACAGTCATCTTAGCAATCCTCAAACTTTGCTAAACCTGACCCAGACTCTATTTCAAAAATGCCCCTCTAGTTGGTGGATCTTAGTACCAGGAAATAATTTTGAACTAGGCGATTGGTTAACACCCGCTGCACGACAAGGAATCGAACAAGCATCAAAAATAGTTAGGGATTTACTTAATGCTGTTGAGATTGAAGCCAGGAGTCGCAAAGGCGATTCGGTTTGCGGCATGCAGTCGCAAAAGCAATTCGGTTTGCCGCATGCAGTCAAGAAAGAATCAAAACTAATACTCTTTTAGGTGCAACTAACGACTAACGACTAACGATTACACATTATTCCCAATTGAATCGAGCAAAGCAGAGAAATATGCACGAAGTTAGCATCATGCAAAATACCCTAGATTTGGCGATCGCCCAAGCTAAAAAGCATGGTGGGTCAAAAATCGATTGTTTGACTTTGAAAATCGGTCGATTATCAGGGGTGATACCAGAAGCTTTGGAATTTGCTTTTGAAGTATTGACTCAAGGAACGATAGCAGAAAACGCTCAGCTAGAAATCGAGACAATACCTGTAGTTTGCTATTGTCAGTACTGCGATCGCCAGTTTCAGCCAGAAGCTTATATTTATCAA
>JBCDCO010000285.1:0-6616 GCA_039181635.1 Cyanobacteria bacterium P01_G01_bin.19
AATCCTCTGGATTATTTAACACAAGCTTGCCTAACAAAACGGTTAGGACTAGCTGCTCCATCTCTTTTACCTTAGTCTCTAAAGACTCTAGTAGATGTCTCAAACAACCATCGCTTTATAACCCTCTGGGACGGTTACGAACAATGTAATAATATTTCACTTTAACCCAACTATCACATCGCTAATACCCGATGAACAAAATGGACAGTCATCGAACCCTCGCCGACTGCCGACGCGACTCGCTTAATCGAATCTAAACGTACATCTCCTGCTGCAAAAATGCCTGGTTGAGAAGTTTTTAATAAAAACGGTTGACGATCGCCCTTCTCTGTACCTGTCAATTGCGTTCCTGTTTTGATAAATCCTTTTTTGTCAGTGGCAATATTGTCAGGCATCCATTCCGTACAGGGAACTGCACCAATAAAAATAAATACCCCTGCTATTTCTAAAGTCTGTTTGGCTTGGGTTTGGTTATTGGTAATTTCCACTTCCCTTAAACAATTGTCTCCCATCATGGCAGTAACTTCAGTATGGGTTAAAAGCTCTATATTCTCAGTTTGTTCGATGCGATCGATTAAATATTGAGACATAGTTTTGCTCAGACTATCACCGCGAATCAAGATGAAAACCTTGGCAACATATTGAGAGAGAAATACAGCTGCCTGCCCTGCGGAATTACCCCCACCAACAATAATGATTTGGCGATCACGACACTGTTCTGCTTCTACTGCCGTCGCACTGTAGTAAACTCCACAGTCTTCAAATTCTTGACAATTTTTAACTGGTAAACGGCGATATCTCACCCCCGTGGCAATGAGAACACAACGGCAAATCACCTGTTCCCCTGAAGCCAATTTAATTACCTTATAACCTACCTCCGACTCTAAGTCGATCACTTCTGCTGGACTATTGATTTGCGCGCCAAACTTTTGCGCCTGTAATAAAGCACGATTAGCTAAATTTGTGCCCGAAAGCCCTAAAGGAAAGCCCATGTAATTCTCAATTTTTGAACTAGAACCAGCCTGCCCCCCTGGAGCATTTTTCTCTAAAACTAAAGTTTTTAAACCTTTGGATGCACCATACACCGCAGCAGCCAACCCCGCAGGACCCGCACCGATAACTATTAAGTCATAGACAATATCTTCTAAGGGTTTGCTAATGCCCAGTACCTTTGCTAATTAGATGTTACTGGGGTTTTTGAGGACGGAATTATTATCTAACAAGACAATGGGGGTGTCTTCCCTAGTAAATTCAAACTCTTTCAGGAGTTTATCTACAGTGCGATCGCTTTCCAAATTCATCCAGGTAAAAGGAACTTTATTTTTAGCCAGAAAATCTCGCAGGCGAAAAGTATCGCGGTCGTATTGTGAACCGACGATCTTTAATCCTGTATATTCCGAAGACTCTAATAGCTGCCTACGAGTTAAAAACGCTTGTAAGATAATATCTCCCAAAGAAGGAATTTCTTTGAGGATACGTTTGAGATCGAAATTGGAGACTTCATAAATCTGACTATCCCTAACAGAAAAAGCACTTACAGGAGAGGGACTACCCGTTAACATCGAGATATCACCCGTAAATTCCCTTTCCTGATGAACGATAACCCTCACTTGCTTGCCAGTAGTATTTTCGACAATTTCTACTTCTCCCTTTTTAATCACAAAAAACTTGAACCCACTATCCCCAGCCGAAAACAAAGTTTGTCCTGGTTGATAATCTTTAAGGGTAGTAAATTTTGCTAGAGCCGATATTTGTTCTTCTGTTAATTGGGGAAAAGCCAGTCGCTCTAAATTATCTTTAATCATAGGATTTAATTGATGAATGAGTTAACGGGCGTTAGGCAAAGCTATCCCGAAGGGAATCGTTTCGAGTAGTATTTGTTGAGATATACTTTATCCCTCGATCATTTCTAGCGTATATCAGATCGTTGCTCTTTTTTGTCCAATATTGTTCTGAAGAGAAAACGGTCTGAGAGCGAGAATTTCTGTCTCCGCATCCAAAGCTTTTACGCGAGCGATCGCCTGCTCTAAAGCCGATGCAGTATAGTACTTGCTACGAAGACTGCCCAAAATACCAACTATTTTCACTACTCGTTGCTAACGACTCCTTAGCTCTCGGTGCAGATTCAAAACCAATTTGTTTATGGTTGCCAGTACAAAAAGGCTGATTGGTTGACGCTCCACAGCGACAAAGAGCGATTGCGAAGCTAGCAGCAGGCATCGCTTTACCCTCAGCAGCAAAAGCATTTCCCTCTGCATCCACAATAGAGACATCACCTTGAACTAAAAAAAGACCATGATCGTTGACTTTAACTGTAACTTCAGTCATTGGTGTTCTCCTCTATTTAAAATCCTTGCCGACTTATATTAAACAGCAAACTTCTTTCCTGGCTTCTAGCTTCTTGTCTTTTTTTGTCTAGTATTGCCAAACTAAGGTGCTACTTCGTAAATAATCAGAAGATCATCAACTGTTTTTTTGTCCACAGTACTCAGAGTTTTTAGGAATAGTAAGTTTTGTTTGATTTCTACAATTTTTTGAGAAAAAGGTTGATGAGTAATGGGCAAGCTTTAAACTTTATAATTTGTCTTAATTCAAGATAAGTACTGCAAGGACTTGAATATTATTTTATAATTTTGGATAGATGGCAGCACTACTAAAAATAGAGCATTATAGGATAGCTATTAATTAAATAATCGTTAACAATTGTACCTTTTTATGGAAAAAATGCTGTGGCAAAACTCAAATAGCATTGTCAAATAGAAACATCGCCTTGGGTTGGAAAATCACCAAAAATTTCTAGCTCGTAAATTAATTTTTAGATAAAACTTCGTATCTTGGGTTTAATAAATTCATACTGCTACCCACTTAAGAGATTCCTCGCATCTAAATACACACAAGTTTCTATTAGAGATGCTTAGAAAAACTAATTCTCGAAAGTCCAGTTCAAAAGATGATCGCACTACGTTGAATTATCATCGCGATAATTCTCAAGTTGATTCTGCCACCTACAGACTTTTAGAGGCAACAAGCGAGATTGCTACGGTTTTATTAGGGAATGAAGATTTAGACCGAGGGGTGGAATTGGCTTTAACAATCCTAGGAGAGAGTATTAATGTAGATCGCTTAAATGTACATAAGCAACATGACGATTCTACAGAAGATACTTTAGGGTACGTAACTGCTCGATATGAATGGCTCTCAAGTGGAACGATATCTCAAATCAATCATCCCGAACTGCATTGCATTCCCTACGATGGGATAGAAGATTGTTATTACATGTTCTCTGCGGGGCAACATTGGGGCGGTTTAATCGAGACTTTAGCTGAACCTTTTCGTAGTAAACAGATCGAACTGGGGGTGAAAGCTACCTATGCAATCCCGATTATGCTGGATGGTCAATATTGGGGCATTCTTGGCTTAGATTTTTGTCGCCTAGCCAGACAGTTAGAAGATGCGGAAATAGCAGTACTTAAAACGGCTGCTACCTGTATCGGTAGCGCGATCTCTCGTCAGCAAATTCAACGAGAACAGGAACAAGCTAGATGTGAAATCGCTTTAGCAGAACAACAAGCTTTTATCTCAGAAGAACGCGACCGCATTTTAAAAATTACCACCGATGTGGCTCAAGTTTTACTCAACGATGAATCTCTAGATCGGGCGATCGCCTCTGCATTAAAGATTATGGGAGTTGGCATCAATAGCGATCGCGTGGCGGTAATGGAACATCATAGAGATGCTACAGGGGTATCTTTGGGTTATGCGGAAATGCTTTACGAATGGCATTCAGCAGAGGCAATTGCTCAATTACACCATCCCAATTTGCATCGAGTGAGTTATGAAGGACTCGAAGACTGGTATCAACGGTTTGTTAAAGGGGAAGCGGTGGGGGGAATCGTTGAGGAGTTTCCCGAACCAGTGCGTAGCGGGCAACGGGAAATAGGCGTAAAATCTACCTATGCCGTTCCCATTATGGTTGACGGTCAATATTGGGGTCTAGTAGCATTGGATGACTGTAAAACAGCAATGCAACGCAGCGAAACGGAAATTGCTTTACTAAAAACTACTGCTGTCTGTATTGGTAGTGCCATCAAACAAGATCGCGTCCGCCGACAACAAGAACAGATCGAACGCAATATCCTTCTAGAGCAACAAAAAGCAACACAACTAGCCGAACACAACCGAGTTTTAGAAAAGCGAGATCGCCTGTTAGCAGCCACCTCATCCGCAGCTAACATTATTTCTACAGCCGAAGATTTCGATCTGGGAATCAATCGAGCTTTAAAAATTATCGGTGAAGCGATCGATACAGATCGGGTTGCAGTTATTGAGAATTGGCAAAATCCATCTCAATTATCGATTCCGCATTGGCGAATGCTTTACGAATGGAATTCAGCTTGTGCTATTTCACAAACTTTACATCCAGAAGTATCCCAAGGAAGTTGGGAAGGAATAGAAGAATGGCATAAGCTTCTGAGCAAAGGTCAAAGTATCAGGTATCGGCTCGAAGAAATACCCGAACCGTTCCGTAGCGGACAAGCCAAACTAGGTGTAAAAGTGCTTTATGAAGTTCCCATTTTTGTAGAGGGTAAATACTGGGGAGTAACTGGCTTTGATGACTGCCGAGAAGTAACACGCCGTAGCGAAGCGGAGCTAAGTATTTTAAAAACTGCTGCTGCCTGTATTGGGGGGGCAATTGAAAAAGAGCGCAGTCGAGAGGCACATGAACGAGCGATCCAAGAAAGAGCAGAACAGCTAGAAGCCAGCAACCGAGTATTGAGTCTGCGAGACAAGTGGTTAGAAGCTACCGCTAATGCAGCTAATAAATTATTGTTGATCAACGAACTAGATAAAGGCATTGACGCAGCTTTAAAGATATTAGGAGAAAGTTTAAATTGCGGTCTCGAAGAGAACCGCTTCGCGGGTCGCGTCTCTGTCTTGCAGCATCTTGAAGACCCAACTAGAGAACCCTATGAATTCGTCAAGGTGTGCTATGAATGGAGTTCCCCTGATGTTGTACCTCAGATTACCCATCCAGAACTAAATGAGATTTCCGCAGCAGGACTAGAAGAATGGTTTGCAGCATTAAAAGCAGGGGATTGGATTGGTGGTGTAATTGAGGAATTGAAAGAGCCTTTCAAAAATAGTCAACTAAAATTGGGAGTGAAAGCAACTTATGCTGTACCTATTTATGTCAATAATGTCTATTGGGGGGCAATTGGTATTGATTTTTGTCACGAACCCAGACGCTTGAGCGAACCTGAAATTGCCGTGTTTAAAACTACTGCTAGTTGTTTGGGGAGCGCGATCTATCGCCAACAAATTCAACAGGAAAAAGAACAAGCAGAACATGCTATCCTTTACGAACGCAACCGCATGGCGCGGGAAATTCACGACACCCTAGCTCAAGCTTTTACGGGTATTTCTTTGCAATTAGAAGCTGCTAAAGGCAGTTTGATTAGGAGTCCAAACGAAGCCCAAGAACGCCTTAATTTAGCCAAAACCTTAGCAAAAGAAGGTATTACGGAAGCTCGCCGTTCGGTGCGCGCTCTGCGCCCTGAAGCCTTGGAAGCAGGTTTGGTGATCGCCCTTAGACAACTAATCGAAAAAATGATTTCGGGTACGGATATTAAAGCTCAGGTGTTCGTAGAAGGGAAAATACGTCCTTTAACTCCCGAAATAGAGGTGGATCTCTTCCGTATTACTCAAGAAGCTGTAACCAATAGTTTACGTCATGCTAAGGCTTCAGAAATCGCGATCGGGCTAATCTACGAAACCGATTCTGTCCATCTTCAAATTAAAGACAATGGGGTAGGTTTTGCACCCGAAGTAACTATAGGAGAAGGTTTTGGTTTAATTGGCATCAAAGAAAGATGTGATCGCCTTAATTGTAATTTAGTTCTTAATAGCGCAAGCGATCGAGGAACGGAAATTACCGTAACTTTACAAGAAGTATTTTCTTAGCAACGTAATCTCTATTTCTTTGCAATTCCCCAGGACTAACTACTTCTATGACAAGCATAGGAATACCATCAAACTATCTCTTGCTTAAAATTGAATTAACTAATAACACTTCAGTAAAAATAACATTAGCACCAGCCAAAACGAGTAATGTAGGAACTTCACCCAACCATATCTAAGAAATTAATAAAGCTACTATTAGATATTGTAGTGTGGGGCATTGCCCACGCTACTAAGTTAACCCAGCACTTTAGCCTAGACAAGCTACTACGTAAAGACATCGTACTGTAGATGGCAATGTCACCAGAGGGAGAAATTAGAATTGCGATCGCTTTTGATAGAATCATATTATCCTTGGCAGGGAGCTATAGGAAACATTGTCATCCTGTAGCTTTTGATTTTATCAGTTTTTTTCTTTACAAGCTTTAATTAGAGAAGTTTGGGAAGAAACTGGCTTAAAAGTTAAACCATTAGGAATACTAGATGTATTTAGCGGTAAAAATGGTTTTAGATATTCTGGCGTTGCACAGCTAAAATAGGATAAACGCTATCAGCCATGCAATGTCCTAGATGCGAATCAAAGAAAATAGTCAAGAATGGTCGACGAAAAGACAAGCAAAACTACCTTTGTCGCGATTGCAATCGTCAGTTTATTGAT
>JBCDCO010000286.1:0-6505 GCA_039181635.1 Cyanobacteria bacterium P01_G01_bin.19
AAGAAGCGAAAATCTCACTTCATAAGTAGCAATTATCTTTTGTATTGTCCTCACTGTTCTCACTGTTGTCAATAAATCATGCTCAAAACTCTCACTCCTAAAAATTTGCCTCGCAATGTGTGGGTTTTGGGTTTTGTTAGTTTCTTTACGGATACGGCTTCTAAGATTATCCAATCTCTATTACCTTTGTTTCTGGTATCGGTATTGGGAGTTAATTTAGTAACTGTAGGTACGATCGAAGGGATTGCAGAGTCTACGGCTTCGATTCTTAAAGTTTTTTCGGGAGCGTTGAGCGATTATTTAGGCAAGCGGAAAGAACTGACGATCGCAGGATATGGTTTGTCGGCTTTGGTAATTCCTTTGTTTGCCTTGGCAAATAGTGCTAGTTGGGTTTTGCTGGCACGTTTCGGCGATCGCGTGGGCAAGGGAATTAGAGTCGCGCCTCGTAACGCCTTGGTAGCCGATGCCACGCCTCCAGAACAAAGGGGTGCTGCATATGGTTTGCGTCAGTCTTTGGACACTCTGGGGGCGGCTATTGGTCCATTGTTGGCAGTGATTTTGATGGCTGTTTCGGGGCAAAATTTTCGCTTGTTATTTTGGCTGGCGACTATCCCAGGCATAATCGCAGTATTGTTGCTAATTTTTGGTCTAAAAGAAGAAAATAGCAGTCGCAAGCAACCCAAAAGCCCCCTTCGATGGTCGAGTTTAAGGAATTTAGATCGCGGTTATTGGCTGCTTTTTTTGGTGGTTTTAATCTTTAATTTGGGTAACTCCAGCGATGCTTTTTTACTATTGCGATCGCAACAAGTGGGCATTAGCGACACTATAATTCCCCTAGCTTTTATGGTGATGAATTTTACTTATTTTCTCAGTGCCTATCCTGCAGGGGTAATTTCTGATCGGCTGGGTAGATACGGTTTAATTGTCGTGGGATTTTTGATTTATGCCCTGGTTTATCTGGGCTTTGCCTATGCAGTCGCTCCCTGGCAAATTTGGACTCTATTTGCTTTATACGGACTATATCAGGGTATGAGTAAAGGATTATTGCTGGCTGCGGTTGGCGATCGCCTGACTGCGGAACTAAGGGGAACGGGTTTTGGTGCGATCGCTTTAGGTACAGGAGTAATGCTATTTCCTGCCAATTTTATTGCAGGGTTGCTATGGGAAAATATCAGCTATTCTGCCCCTTTTATTTTCGGCAGCATTTTATCTGTTGTGGCAATGTTGTTGCTGTTGTTGAATGGGAAGTTGAGTGATTAATGTGCACGGGTAGAAGGCAGAAGGTAGAAGGCAGAAGTCAGAAGTCAGGAGTTTTAGCAAAAGAGCCGTCGGGTAATAGTTTCATAGAGACTCGACCGATTTTAATTTCTTGACTGTATTGATGTTTGTTAGAAATTGTATCTTTAAGACGCAAGGGAATTACTCCATTAGGAGGAAACGCCCACCATTCTCCATTACGGCAAAAAAGCTCACTGTACCCATGTTGCTGACACCATTGCTGACAGACATCATAAATAGCAGTGGCTAGGTCGGGATATTGGTTCATCTATTTAATGGCTGATGTTCGACGAAACGATCAAAACTCAAAAATTGTGTAACTCTTTAATTTTGAAAGGTCGGAATTCCTGATTCTTTCGTTATGAATCACATAACTCCTAATATACACTAAAGCATTAGTTGCGGCGCGACCAAAAGTAAGGCATTCTTTTTGCCGCAACTAGTCCTTTAGGGAACTGAATCGTCTTACTTTCGGTCATATGCGTAGCGGTATACCTCCATTCGAGGGCGACCGAAGGTAAGGCGCATAGTTAGCCGCAACTAGTGCCTTTGGTGCAAGCCACAAGGGCATTTATCCTCGAATGGGGACAATGTCCTTTAGGACGGAGCGTTATCCTTTAGGACTCCTAACTCCGAATTCCGAACTCACGTTATTTAAGGGTTGATGTTCGATTGGATTATTTTCTCTTAGTTTATAGTCATAGATTTGATATTCCGTATTGAGTTGAAAATCGCGACAATGAACGGCATCTTGGGTAAGAACTTGGCAAGGATTGACCGCACACCTTAATTCTTGATGTTTTGTGAAATAAATGCAGTTAGGACAAGGGGTAGAACGCCATTGTCGTTGTTTGATTACAAAGCCTTTTATTTTGACTGCTGCCAAAGTAAGAAACCATAAAAACAGCACAATTACTAAAAGAGGGCAAAGAGAAACACCCACTAGTACCATGATTGAAGCAAAGTATGTACTAAAAAACATTATTGCGATCGCTTAGAAAGTAATTTTGCCAGCCAATTGTCTACAGAAATTGTTCCACTGCCATTTATAGCAAATAAAAAATAGAGTAAAGCGTAAAGCGAGGCTGTTTCCGATGGTCTAATCACTAAGCCATCTACTTTAATGTGAAAATAGATAGCAATTAACATAGTTGAAAAAAGAGCGATCGCACTAGGACGAGTCAGAAATCCTAAAGCGAGAAAAATAGCTCCAATAATTTCAATATATGCCGCACAATAGCTGAAAAATATCGGGTAAGGTAAACCAATTGCTACCACAACATTATCGGCAAAGCCCGAAATGTCGGCAAGTTTATCCAAACCGTTATGGATCATGAGGATGCTAGCCATAATGCGGACAACTAGCCAGACAGCTTGAAACGAGAAGCCTCCTGAGAAATTCGATCTAAACAATGACGTGATCATAAAAAACTAAATTCATTATTGAACTGTTTGTTTGGAAGCAAGTAAAAGCAGTAACTAACGACGTTAATGCTAGCTACCGCTTATAAGTTTAAGGAGAATATAAAAGACTTAAATTTAACAGTGAAAAATTAGATTTTTAGACCAATGCTGGCTGTTTTTCCATTTCTGCGCTGTAGCTACCTTCACTAGCAGCACTATTTAGCTTGGCTCGTTGTACCAAGATTTTTTGCGCCTCAGCTACGTTTTCAGATTTGCCACTCCAATGGTCTAAAGCTGGCTGTTGAATGGCTCTTGCGTAGGAGAAGGTGACACGCCAAGGTAATTTGTCTCTTAAGTTGGCATTCATGTAATTGAGATGAGCCGAAGATCTTTCTTTGCTTTGTCCGCCAGATAAGAAAGCAATACCAGGTACGGCAGAAGGAACAGTATTTACTAAACAGCGAATAGTTTCTGTGGCTACCTGTTCTACATTTGCTTGAGTTGGACAACGATCGCCTGAGATAACCATGCTGGGCTTAAGAATCATTTGGTCGTAAGCCACTCCTTGGACATATAGCTGACGGAATACCTCGTGCAATGTGCTTTGGGTAACTTCATAACAACGCTCTATTGTGTGGTCGCCGTTAATCAGAACTTCAGGTTCGACAATAGGTACCAAACCACCTTCTTGACACAAAGCAGCATAACGAGCCAAACCATGAGCATTAGCTTCAATACAACCATCGCTGGGAATTAAATTACCAATGGTAATTACTGCACGCCATTTGGCAAAACGCGCACCCATTTGATAGTATTCGGCAATGCGATCGCGCAAACCATCCAGACCTTCGGTAACTTTTTCTCCAGGATGTCCTGCATAGTCTTTTGCACCCGTATCTACTTTAATTCCAGGAATCATACCTGCATCCTGCATTACTTTAACAAAAGACTTTCCTTCTGTTGTGGATTGGCGAATTGTCTCATCATACAGAATTGCGCCGCTAATATAGTCGCTTAAGCCCGAAGCAGTCAATATTAATTCTCGATAAGCTCTCCGATTCTCTTCTGTGCTAGCAATGCCAAGTTTTTCAAAGCGTTTGTTACAAGTTCCATTGCTCTCATCCATTGCCAAGATTCCTTTACCCTCAGCCATCAGGGACTTAGCAGTTGTTTTTAATTCGGATGCATATTGATTTTTCATGAGTATTCTTAAAGCTCTGTGAAGTAAATGCAGTTGTTCTACAGGATATGTCCTGTTAAGAAAAATGATACACTTATTGAAAACTAATTGCAATAAATCAAAAAAAGGTTTAATATCGAACTTGTACGCGGAAAGTCGAAATTAGTTGCGACTGGCTTGAATATTTAATTCGATATACGTGGAAGTAGCGGAGTGGTTTTAAATATCTAGCCAAAAAAAGTAGTTATGGGTGTAAAACTATTTTCTCCTACTGTGTATGTTATCTAGCTAGCTGCTGATGCCTAACTTATATAACAGTGCATTGGCAGCTATTTTTTTAACGGGCTTTGCCCCAGAAGCCAGAAGGCAGAAGGGAATATTTTTTTTCTTCTAATAAAAATAAGATGAGTAAATTTAACAAAAGGTCAACAAAGCTTGTACCTCAATGGCAGTTAGACAAAATGGAATCAATTTTAATTGATCGCTGGCATGAAACTTGGACGGTAGTGCAACAGAGGGAATCAGCCAGAAAAAGATCCCAACGCAATCTTTATCCCAATCAAATCAGTCTTTGAGGAGAATTATTGATGAATGCTTTTGAGCAAATTAAAAGTTTAGCAGCGATCGGGAAGATCGAAGCGGTTGTTTACCTATTTAGAAGAGAATTTCCCGAAGTTTTGGAGGATTTGAAACCCTGGATTAAAAATAATGAGGCAAAACAATTTAGCGATCCCGATTCTATCGATATTGGCTTTCATTTTCCCAACAATAGTCGCTCCTGTCGCTGTCACACTATTTTGATGCAGATAAAACTAAATCCATCAGGCGATCGCGCCATTGGTATAAATTTGTCAGGGTATGGAGCTTATCAAGAGCAATGGCAGTTTTCTACTATAGAGTATTGGGAATTTTCAGGAATGTCTACACCCACATTAGAAGCTCAAATGTTGTTAAAAAAAATATGTCATCAAATTTTGGAACTATTTAATAAGTGAAGGCAGAGGGAGCAGGGGGAGTGGAGGAAGCGGAGGGAGCATAGGGCGCATAGAGAGCGGGGGGAGTAGGTGACAAATAAACTCTACGAGTGCGTAGCCACTTCTGACTTCTGACTTCTGACTTCTACCTCCAAAGGCGAAGCCCGTTAAAACATTTCTTCTTCGGTGTGAGTGGAAATTTTACAGTCAGATCGAGGGTAGGCTACACATAACAAGACATACCCTTCATCGATTTGCCCATCATCCAGAAATGATTGATCTGACTGATCTACTTTTCCTCTCAAAACTTTTCCCGCACACACGCAACAAGCGCCAGCACGACAAGAAAAAGGTAAATCTAAACCTCTTTCTTCAGCTACATCAAGGATGTATTCGTCTTCTGGGACTTCGATAATCTCGTCGATGTCATAGGCTTCGTGAATTAAATGAATTTGGTATG
Organism: Cyanobacteria bacterium P01_G01_bin.19; assembly: GCA_039181635.1. Lineage (GTDB taxonomy): Bacteria > Cyanobacteriota > Cyanobacteriia > Cyanobacteriales > Xenococcaceae > Waterburya. The sequence continues at coordinate 5,297 of JBCDCO010000286.1, forward strand.
TTTCCATTGGTTTTTAAGATTGAAGGCAGAAGGCTTGTTGAAGTCAGAAGTCAGAAGTTAAAACTCATTACTCATTACTTGAGTTGGCGAATCTGTTTAATGTTGTTTTGCAGAAATGCCGAAGGCAATACATAGTCGGGATCGATCGCGGCAGAGGAGGGGAGTTTGTCGGTAGTAATTTCTAGGGTTGTTTGTTGTTGGGGTAAGGGGTGTTTTTGGCGATAGATTTCTTTGCCAGTGGCATCTTGGAGAGCAATGGTTACGGGAATATTTAGATTGGCAAAGTCTTGTTTGCCAAGTTCGCTGGTGTAGATTTTTTGTCCTTCTAGATCGAGATTTATTTGGTATTTTCCGTTGGGTAGAGGTTGGTAGGTTGCATCGGCGATACCCACTTGATAGGTAACGACTTGGTTGAGTAATTCGGTAATGATAGGGCGATCTCTTGCATTGGCTCTAGCTAATATTTTCTCTTGTAAGTCGATAATGGTAGCGTAAGGGGGAGTTTGATAGCTGTTTTCGGTTAGAAATTCTTGGATAGCTGAGATTAAAGCTGATTGTCCAATAATATCTTCTATTTGCTCGAAAACCATGCCTCCTTTATCGCGGGCGATGGGAAATTCGTTGTAGACATCGGTTAGGGCTGGCTCTTTGAAGTCGATTTTGCCTAAGCCTCGGAAGAAGTATTGCATCTGCTGTTTTTTGGCAAATCTTTGCTCTTCTGGGGTGCGTCGAGAATCTTGATAAAGCATACTAGAATAGCTACTCAGAGCTTCGCGAATGGTCATTGCCCCTGCTACATCTGCAGCCATGATTTTATCTTCCCACCAAGACTGTGCCAAGAGATATGTTACCCAGTCAATAACGTTTTCCTTACCTTGCCCTACAGCCTGATTCTTCCAGACGAGGAATTCGGGAATACCAATTGTACCTGCTTCATAAAATAGTTGCTCGTCGTAATAGGAAGTTTCCACAATGCGTATTTGCTCGAAGGGATAAGCACCAAAGGTTTTTTCGTAGAATTTTAGAGCTTCTCCTGCGGTTTCGGCGATTAATTCGACGTTATAGTCATGTTGGGGGTAATAGTAAACTTTGATCGGTACGCGGTAATCGTTATTAGTATGTACTGCGTATTCGGCAGAAAAGATGGTAAATTTGCCTTTATCTGGCTTAGTAGATTGATATTGAGCATAAGTGCGGTTATTTTGGCTC
>JBCDCO010000287.1:0-6473 GCA_039181635.1 Cyanobacteria bacterium P01_G01_bin.19
AGTAACATGAACCATAGTCAAACACATCCATAATTTATGGCAGATTTCATCTCTTTATTTATCTTCTGCTCCATAAGTATTTTTAGTAGCTATAAATAAAAGATATATATGAGCGTAGATGAAGAATTATCTCTGAAAAAACTTTTAATTATAGCTACTAAAAATACTTAGGTCGCAGAAGATAAATTAGGAGATGAAATCTGCTATAAATTATGGATGTGTTTGACTATGGTTCATGTTACTAAATGGAACAGAGATGGACAGTTAGTGTTGAGATATAAGTTATGACCAAGAGTAGAGTCAATCATCAGATAAAAATTGAAACAATTGAAGCTGTATCTGAGCTACTAGATCAACTAGAGCCAAAACTAAAACCGAAACTAATTTCCGAACTAAGTTTGGATGAAAAACTGTTGAACTTAAAACATAAGATCGAGCGTGTTTTACGATTGGGATATAGCTACGGGGAGATCGTAGAAGTACTCAAGCAGCAGGATATAGATATTTCGACTGAAAAACTTAAAAAGTATTTGTCAACCGCAGATAATAAGTCAGTATTACTTTAGCTATTCATTTAAACAAACACCTAACTATTGGCTTCGACCTCGATCTAGATCGAGCTGAGGCGATTTTATTTCCTCAGAGCGACCTTTTTTTAATGCAGTTAATTCTGCCTGTGCTTTAGCAATAATTATTTTCTGTGCCTGTAACGCGCTACTTCTTGTAACTAACTCTTGATATGCAGCGTTGTGATCGATCAACATCTGTGCGACCTGTTTTGATTCAACTCCTGACTCTAGAGCATTCAGTGCAATCTCTTTTGCACCAGCCAAACCTTTAGCCGTAACGTTTGCTGCATAATTATCGTAGCGATCACTAATTTCTGCGGCTCGTCCTTCTTTGAGCGGTTCGAGAATACAGGAGTGATAATTCCACGGCTGAATCTCGATCTGTGCCACCTTCATAATTCGTTCCAAAAGTACTGCCATTTGTGTAGGACCTACTCCGCCAGGAACAGGAGTCAGATATTCTGGGATGTCATAAGCATCTTTACTAATGTCTCCTAAAATAGTGCCATCTGATTGAGGTATAAAAGCCGCATCGATTACCAGCTTGTGTTCTGGCTTGAGATAGTCTGGCTGAATTAAGTTAGCTTTACCCGTAGCCGTAACCACCAAATCTGCATCTCTAACACCTTGTTTGATTTGGGTTTCGGTATCGCCTTTTCCCTGATCCAGCTCAATAATTTCCATTTCTGATGACTGAAGTAGCTTGATAACACCACTGCCGACGAAACCCATGCTGCCGACTACGGCAAGGCGATCGCCAACCTTGGCAAAGTCCGATACTAATCTCGATATTGCTTCGCTAGTAGCACTCGCCTCAAAGATAGAATTCTGATTGATGCCGTCTATATCTAAACCTGGAGGAATTAATTCTAGCTTAGACTTTAATTTACTTTTGGGAATAGGATTTTGAACGATAATGCCGATGCTACCCCGATTATTCGCAGCATCATTCAATATTCTGGCAAATTGGCTGGATGAAGTCTCGGCATTCAGTTCTTTGCGGTCTACGCTACAGCCCAAAAATTCAAAAGTTTTAACTTTTTGGTTCGTAGAAATTACCGCTGCATTATACTGTGCCAGCATCTGCCGCTCTGTCAGTCCTTCGGGAGGCTGGAACAAAATGATGGTGATGAGTCGCTCGTTGAAAAAAGAGAGATGAGGTTGGCATCGCTGCTTAACTACTTTGATAATCTGACTGCCGTAAATTCTTTGACTCATGAATTTACCAACCGACAAGCCCAGTCTCTCTCACCTGACCGTTGACAATTCCATTCTCTAATTCCCAACAGGCTTTGATTTGCCAATCGTCTACTACACCACCCCAGCCGTTATCATGCCCTAACTGTTTGAGAATCTCTGTAACTGGCTCAAGCGGCATCTGGTTCAACCATTCTCGTATTTGTTCGACTTTAATCGCCGTTTCAGATTCTTCATCTACTCGAACCTCTTCTCGCTCATTTAAAGTAATCGATATGGTGTCAAAATGGTCGTGATGAAAGGTTTCTGCCCAGGTAAGCTGATAGCTAAACTGTCCTGAATGAGTAATAAAGGTACAGTTAGGCAGAATCGGTTTTAGCTGAGGAAATCTATCGACTATGGCTTGGGCAAAACTATTTAGTTCCGACCAAATGCCGCGATTGCCGTTGTTACTCCACAAAGATGAAGCAATAATTACCGCACGATTCTCCGTCTCAAAGTCATAGATTCGGAGCAGGCAGTGACAGTCTGTGCCAATGTTCGGATAATGTTCGGCTGGTTGTGTCTGCCATTGGAGAATACATTTAGTAACAGTAACGTTAATCGACTGGGTAATGATTTTGTTGGTGCTGCCCTCTGCTGAGTTGATATTAGATACGGTATTAGTAATCATGTATTATCCCTCTTTAAATGCAGGTATGTTTTGCCTCTTTTCATGCTTTTGGTAGTATTGCTCGAAGAGCAGTTCTAAAGCTCTCAAGTACTCGGAATCACTTGCCAATATTGAATAGCTTTCGTGGTTGGCTAAAATCTGCTTTAGTTCCATAGCCCAGCTTCCGTAGTCGGATTGACCGATAATGCCTTGGTTGCTTTGAATATACTCCACTAAAGGTTTGGGATTTATCTCGAAGTGATCGCTACCCCATAAGCTGAGACACTGTAGAAAATATTCGTAGTCGCAGTAGATGCGATGTTCTGGGTTCCAGCGTGGCGCGTCTGCCAGAGTATGAGTCAAGCCATTACTGTCTACTAGTTCTCGATGACAGATTAGATCGTCAACGTTGGAATCAAATGAAGGTGAGATGAAGGTTTTACCCCGAACGACTACAGTTGCATTTTGCCACACCTGACGGCTTCTTTTTTGTCGGGGTAAAGCTAACTTGAGTTGAGGGTTGGCTGCCATGAATCGAGTCATAGAGGCTATAAATTTGGGGTACAGGGCATTGTCATCGTCGAGGTATGCTACCAGTTCATTTTTAGCTAGTTTGATGCCCAAATTTCTACCGTAGCATAGAGCAAAGCCGTCTTCGGGGTGGGGCATTTCCCGATAAATGCAGTCGAAGTTTAAATTTGGTTTGACGGATTCGATTAATGCTCTAGTTGCAGTATCGAATCCGTCGTTAATGACAATCCATTCAAAGCCGAAGCTGGTCTGCTGCTGTAGAGATGCTAGGGCTTTTTGAGTTAAAAGCTCGGCTCGATTTCGTGTAACGGTAATGATAGATATTTGGTTCATTATTTTCAGCCCAGACTAGCACGCTAATTACATTTATCTTACATAGATTTCCGAATCAAATGGTGTTGTTCCTAAATGTAATGGTTCGCAAAAGCTAGAGCTATTTCTTACTCTCAGATTAAAAGAAGGGATCATTACCCCAAGCTGAAAAATTGCATTATTAATCCCGACTAATGCCTGTATGAGCTACCCCATTTATCAGATTGAATCTAGTTGGGCAGAGGGAAATTATCTAGACACAGCTAATCAAAGCCCATCACGGAGATCGCCATCAATTGGGAGAGAGAAAAGAATAAGCAGATAGTTTTAACCAAGTAGCTGCTTATTGGTCGGTGGGGGGCAGCCTAGAAACCGCTAAGCTATTTGATGTTTTTCACAGCCTGACGGCGCCAAAAAAATCAAATTTTCGGCTGTCTGAAAGTGTCGCCATTTAAATGGTTTTTGTGGATTCATCAATGTTAAGCGTGAGACAGTAACTGAATACTACTACATTAGTGTTTCAGATTTTTGCAACACTACCCTTTTTTTTGTGCCAGATTTAACTTAAATTAAACAATCTTGAAATAACTTACCTCAAGATTGTTTGAGGCTTGTTGAAGAGTCCCATATGCCATTGTTTAATGCTACATCAACTACATCTCGAATGACCGAAGGATTGCTATAAGCTTTATTCATCACTGCTATGCCCTGAGCTACCGCTAATAAGAATCTGGCGATCGCCCGAAGATCCCGTCCTGGTGCGATTAGATTTGCTGCTTGTCCTCGCAATAAAACCTGATAAATTCCTGTTTCCATTTTTTCTAGACTTTCGGCGATTTTGCTTTCAATCGGACAGGAGTTCCTTGGGGACTCTATAATTGTGTTGGTATGCAAACATCCTCTAGGGTATATAGGATCGCTCATCCGCTTCACGATGGCAGCAAACATTTCTTCAATAGCTTTATTAGGATTAGGATCAGACAAACACTCGATTAACTCAGCTTGAATTTTATTACTGTAAAATTCCCATACTGCTAAAAATAGCTGTTCTTTATCCCCAAAGGTGCTGTATAGACTACCACGACCAATACCCATAGCGTCTAAAAGGTCTTGTATAGAGGTTGCCTCGTAACCTTTCCGCCAAAAAACTTCCATGGCTTTGGCTAAAACTTCGGCGCGATCAAATTGTTTGACTCCAGGCATTTGATTATTGATAACTATTTTGTATTGATTATAATATACCACGCAGTCAAACATAAAAGAATATCAATAGTTTTGTCGTCTGAAAAATATAAATATTAATCTTAGAAAATAAAATTCGATATAATTTTTGCTTGACTAAATATTCCAAAATCAGTTAGGTTAAATCACATGGATACGAATAACTAACACGATAACAGTTATGATCAGTTCAAATCGCTATGAAGTTACTCGGATTCTGCGCATCGATGCTAGTGGACGTAAACTAAATTCTTTAAGTAGAGAAATAGCCGATGATCTGATTAATCGCTTGCAGAAAAAGCATCCTCAAGCAAAGGTAATTACTCGCGACCTAATTAGCTCTGAGTTACCATTTGTCGATCAAGAAATGATTGGTGCTTTTTTTACGCCAGCGGCAGAACGCACTGAGGCACAAAATCAACACCTTAAAATATCTCATACTTTAATTGAAGAATTAAACCTGGCAAACATCATTATTTTAGCAGTACCAATTTATAATTTTTCAATTCCTGCCGTACTTAAAGCCTGGATCGATCTGGTCTGTCGCTCTGGAGTAACTTTTAAGTTTACCGAAAACGGAGCTGTTGGTTTAATTGAAAACTGCCGAGTATATACCATCGTTACTTCAGGCGGTACAGAAGTTGGCAGTAATATCGATTTCATGACTGGGTATTTAAAGCATGTTCTTAGTTTTATCGGGATCGAAGATTTGGAAATTATTAGGGCTGATGGCAGAAAAAACAATCAAGTAAAACTAGAACTTGCACTAGCACAGATAGATCGCTTATTAGATGAAAAAGCGATTGCTTACTAAAGATCTCAAAAGCGAGAATTAGCGAGAATTTAAGTTTCTCGGAAAAGCGATAAAAGCAATCAAAATAACTAGGAGACTCTAACATGGCTCAATTACAAACCAAAAATGCTTTCGTTAGTGGTGGTAGTCGAGGTATTGGCGCAGAGATCGCTTTAAAATTAGCTCAAGAGGGAGCAAACGTAACGATCACTTACTCTAAATCTCAAGAGCGAGCGGCAAAGATGGTGCAAAAAATTGAAGCTCAAGGTGTTAGGGGGTTCGCAATTCAAGCTGATGCCACCAAAGCCGAAAATGTAGTGCAAGCAATTCAGCAAGCAGTCTCAACCTTTGGCAATATTGATATTCTGGTCAATAGTGCGGGCATCTTTGAACTCAAGCCCATTACGGAAAGTACTTTAGAAGATTACGAGCGGACAGAAAGTGTCAATATTAAAGCGGTTTTTGCTGCCACTATGGAAGCCGTTAAATCTATGCCAGAAGGAGGACGCATCATTACCATTGGTAGTGTTAATAGCCAATCTATGCCTTTTCCTGGCGGCTCCCTTTATGCTATGAGTAAGGCGGCTGTAAGAATGATGACTCAATGCTGGGCGCGAGATTTAGGTCAGAAAAAGATTACCGCCAACGTGATTCAACCAGGACCGATCAATACAGAAATGAATCCCGCTGATGGTCCATTTGGCGAAACATTGACCGCAATGACTGCAATCAATCGATATGGTCAACCAGAAGAGATTGCCGAACTAGCTGCTTTTCTCTCCAGCCCCAAAGCGTCCAATATTACAGGCTCTGCTATTAATATTGATGGCGGCATGACAATTTAGCGTTTTTGGGCAACGGTAAGTATAAAGAAGAAGCTTTTCTTTCTCCTAATTTTACTTGTGATACAAGAAAGGCGAAGTTAATCTAGTTGTCTTAAAGACGACTATTTTCGCCTAACAACATCCCTTTTACAAGGCTTTTTGCTATCACCAATAAGTGTCAAATCTCTAACTATAAATCGTGAAGAACAAAGGAGTATCGTTAATGGGATTACTAATTGATGGAGTTTGGAGCGATCGCTGGTACGATACGAAGAAGACTGGAGGTAAGTTTGTTAGACAAATATCAGAATTTCGCAATTGGATAACCGCAGATGGTTCAAGTGGATTTAAAGCTGAATCAGGAAGATATCACC
>JBCDCO010000288.1:0-6450 GCA_039181635.1 Cyanobacteria bacterium P01_G01_bin.19
CAACGAGCAACAGTTAGGACAGTTAGGACAGTTAGGACAGTTTTAAGAGACTGATAATTGATTGATTTTGGTATCAAACCACTATTCTCTCGCTACTAGTTCAATTTTGTCCGAACCATTGAACCCACATTCCGCAGACACTATAGGTAGAGGAAAAGAACATAAATACGCTCATCCTCTAGAGTAGTTAATATGTATTGATTAATATCTGTAGATTAGTACAATTAAATTACTCTATCTATGGTGGTGATGTGCAGAAGGTCAGATTGAACGAGGAAGTAGATAAAAATCTAATCCGATAGATTGAGATTGCAGCGAAAAAAAACGAGCAGCTATTACAACTACCCGCTTTACTTTGTTTAATGTCGCATCAAACTTAGCTTTTTAGCTTTTTATACAGAAACAGCTGTTTTGTTACTAGTGGACAATTCACCTTTAGCATATTTAGCCGCGTAATCATCTAAGGAGACTTGCTTGATTTTGCTTGCATTGCCAGCAGTACCAAAAGCTTCATAACGTCTCAAACATACAGTTTTCATGTATGCAATGGAAGGCTTAAGGAAATGACGGGGGTCAAAGTTAGCAGGATCTTTAGCAGCAGCTTCGCGAATAGCAGCAGTGATAGCCAAACGGTTGTCGGTGTCGATGTTTACTTTACGCACACCGCTCTTGATGCCTTTTTGAATCTCTTCAACAGGTACACCATAAGTTTCAGGAATTTTACCACCGTATTGGTTGATGATGTCAATCCACTCTTGAGGTACGGAAGAAGAACCGTGCATTACTAAGTGAACATTAGGCAAGCGACGGTGAATTTCCTCAATTCTGCTGATGGCTAGAATTTCACCAGTAGGTTTGCGAGTGAACTTATAAGCACCGTGACTAGTACCAATAGCTACAGCCAAAGCATCTACTTGAGTACGTTCGACAAATTCTACCGCTTCGTCGGGATCTGTTAGAAGTTGGTCTTTGCTCAACGTTCCTTCAAAACCATGACCGTCCTCTGCTTCTCCTTGACCTGTTTCCAAAGAACCCAAACAACCAAGTTCGCCTTCAACACTAGCGCCAACAGAGTGAGCTACTTTTACCACTTCTGCAGTTACATTGACGTTATATTCAAAACTAGCAGGAGTTTTAGCATCAGCTTCCAAAGAACCATCCATCATGACGCTAGTAAAACCATTGCGAATTGCAGAGTAGCAAGTCGCAGGACTATTTCCATGATCCTGGTGCATTGCGATGGGAATATGAGGATAGCTTTCTGCTGCTGCTAGTACTAGGTGACGTAGAAAATTTTCTCCAGCATATTTACGCGCGCCGCGAGAAGCCTGTAGAATGACTGGGCTGTTGGCTTCATTGGCAGCTTCCATAATGGAGATGATTTGCTCCATATTGTTCACGTTATATGCAGGAATACCGTAATCGTTTTCTGCTGCGTGTTCTAAAAGCAAACGCATTGGGACGAGCGCCATATATATTCTCCCTAATTTATATTTTTGTCAAATAGTTGAGTTTTTAAGAAATTTTAACTTCTTATTTGTCAATCTTAAGATATTTTTTACATCTATACTAATTTAATTTGCTATTCTGAGGACAAAATTTCGACACATAGCTGTTTTGCCAGAGCAAATGTAGTCAAATCAAAAGTTTTAAAATTACAGTTTTAAGATTACCAAATTTATTTGTTATCGAGTTCACTCGAGAAAGTGCTTTTAATCCTCAGTCGAGACTTTCAAGTTATTTATGCAAATCGAATTGTCGTTTTCAATTGAGATTACACCTTGGCGGCGCAATTTTCCCATGAGTCTGGTTACGGTGACTCTAGTAGAACCGATCGCACTGCCGATTTGAGCATGGGTCAGACTGTAAGGCAGACAGTGTTCGCGATCTCTTTCCTGACCATATTCTTCTACCAACAAACTCAAAAAGCTTGTTAGACGGTCTATTGTTCTTCTTTGACCCAGAGCACTCAACCAAAGGAGTTTTCTTTGATGCTGATCGCGAAAAGCATCGTATATTCCTTGACGAAAATCTGGCCAACTCTCTAAATCTTGCCAGTAGAGCCAAGCCACCTGAGTATAGTCTACATGAGCATAGGCTTGAATCTTAAAATCGGCATGAGCCAAAACTTCAAATGGTTTTTTAGGCGAAACAAATCCCAAAAAAGAGCGTTCTGCATCTTCGGCTAATTCTAGCTCTGACTCCGATGCTTCGTTCTCTGAAGTATCATTTTCCTGCTGCTGAATTTCGCTCACTAAACGAACTGCACCCTGATTGACTAGATAAATTAATTCGGGACGAACTGGAATTTGTTCGTCTTTGCGAAAAGTGCGATCGCGATAATGGGTTTTCGCCCAGTCCATGATAGTTTTCCAAGTCGCTACTTCATCGCTCTTGGCAGGCGATGTTTGTTGGTGACCGTCTTCCGCATTCAAAATTGGACGAGATTCCTCAGAGGATCGATCGGGAAACTGCATAAGATGAAGGCAAAATAAAGTATTAATGCATATTTGATTCTACATGGATAGTAATGTATCGAAAAAAACTTTTTTACATAAGTTTTTTAAACTAGGACTTGATAGCGAAAAAAATAGCCTTTCTGTTAAGGAGTTGTTAAAACAAATGCTCCTGTCGGCTCTCGATTTAGCTCGGCAAAATCTTAGTTTTCCCACAGATCCTCCCTTTACGAGTCAGAGTCTTGGAAGTAAGATTGTTCTTTTACACTCTTCTATTGAGTCAATATCCTCTAGTCGCCAGACCGATCAAGTTTTATTAACATCAAAACTATCGCCGATTGTATATGGCTCGCCTATTGCTTTAGTCATAGCTTCATATGGCAAAAAAAAGCCAGGGTTAGTAGCAGAAGAGCTGAGCAATTTATTAGTTTCATCTCCCAGTGAAATTGATCGTCAATCGGATCTAATTTTATTTACTAGAATCGCTAAATCTGGTTGGATAAATTTTTATTTAGAAAATAAATCTACTGCAAGCTGGCTAGAAACATCTTTAAACTCACTCAGGCTAATTTCTGCTGCTGATTCTCTCGGTTCTTCGGCTCTAGATTCCGCAAGCTATCAGAGAGATTTATTTCCCGCCCAATATGTTCACGCTCGTTGTTGTAGCCTCTTGCGTTTGGCGCAAAGGGAGAAACTATCGATCGCGCCAAACAAATCTTCCATCGCATGCTGGTTAGATGCGGAAAATAATTTCTGTCTGCAGGAGACAATAGAGTTATTGCTACTGCGTCAAATATTTTTAGTAACCGATTCATTTACTCAAGAGTCGAGTAATTGGCGGAGGCTAGCTCTTAATTTAAGTGAAATATTAGCTCTTTTTTTAAGCGAGTGCCGTTTTTTAGGTAGAGTCAAGCAGAAAACACCCCAAAAAGCGATCGCTCGTCTTAAACTAATTGCTCTGACTCGATATTGGCTCGGGCGAATTTTGGTCGAAAAACTACAAGTTGCCGCACCAACTAGCCTGTAAACGGTCAGCAATCAGTTAAATCAGAACAAAATGGTTACTATGAATAAGATACTTGCATTTAAAGAGTCGGTCGAGTCAATCCTCTTAATTTTATGAGGCGAACAACCTTATTCAATCAGCTTTAGAACAATATGCCCCTGTTTCGTATAGTAATTTTATTCCTCGGTCTGAGCGTCATTTTAGGATTGTCTATTTGGCTGGTGACGTCCTTATCTCATTTATATATGCAGATATCTTTCACTGCACCAATTTTGGCTAACTTGCTGCTGCTGTTGGCAATCATTTTGATTGGTTCGGCGATCGCAGGATATATCTACTATGTCAATAAATATACTCGTCGTCAGCCTCGGAGCAAAAGGCGAAAACGTCGAGTTAAAGTACCCAGAGTTCCCGAAGAAAAAACTCAGGCAGCTACAGAAAATCTTCAGGCACTAAAACAGCAAGTAGGTCAGATACAAGATAAAATCGCGCAAAAAGCCCTACTCAGTCGATCGCGTCAAATCGAAGCAGATCTTCAAAGAGGAGAAGTAAAAGTAGTAATATTCGGCACGGGTTCAGCAGGAAAAACTTCTTTAGTTAATGCCTTGATTGGCGAAATAGTTGGGGAGGTTAACCCCATCATGGGAACGACTACCCAGGGACAAACCTATAGCCTTAAACTCAAAGGATTGGGCAGAGAAATTTTAATTATTGATACCCCAGGAATTTTAGAAGCAGGTGTCGCAGGGACAGAAAGAGGAGACATTGCCAAGAGACTCGCCACTGAAGCCGATTTGTTAGTGTTTACAGTTGATAATGACCTCAGACAGTCCGAATACGAACCACTAAAAACTCTAGCCGAGATCGGCAAGCGATCGCTTTTGGTATTTAATAAGATAGATCTCTATACCGATGAAGACCGAGAGATGATTTTAGGGCGATTAAAAGAAAGGGTCAAAACTTTTATCGCTCCCAATGACGTTACCGCCGTCTGCGCCAATCCCCAGCCAGTTCAGCTAGCAAGTGGTGAGATCGTCGAACCCAGCGTAAAAATTATCCCCCTAATCAAAAGATTAGTGGCAGTGTTGAGGGCAGAAGGAGAAGATTTAATTGCAGATAATATCCTATTGCAATCCCATCGTTTGGGGGAAGAAGCCCGTAAAATTATTGATATTCAAAGACGAAGGGAATCAGACAAAATAATCGATCGCTATCAGTGGATTGGGGCAGGAGTAATTGCCGTCACCCCTGTACCTGTTGTCGATATGTTAGCTACCGCTGCGGTTAACGCCCAAATGGTAATTGAGATTGGCAAAATATATGGGGTGGAGCTAGATTTGGAGCAGGGCAAGGAGTTGGCTTTATCCCTGGGTAAAACTCTTGTCAGCCTGGGAATAGTTAAAGGTGCAGTTGATATTTTGGCTAGAGCGTTACAGTTTCACTTTGCAACGTATATTGCGGGCAAAGCGATTCAGGCTGTTTCTGCTGCTTATCTGACTCGGATTGCAGGGAAAAGCTTCGTAGAATATTTTAAGCACAATTTGGACTGGGGAGATGGCGGCATTTCTCAAGTTGTGGAACAGCAGTTTCAACTCAGTCGGCGGGATGAATTTGTCAAATCTTTTGTCCAAGATGCTATTTCTAAAGTAGTGCAACCACTATCCGAAGCTTGGGGAGAAGAAGACTTAGAAGAATTTGAAGAATTGGAACGAGTTAAAATTGTAGAAGAAGTACAAGAAGTTACTGCTAGACTCGAAGATGATTGGTAAGTTCCATACATTTTTTTATTCTATCTTCAAGCTCATATTCAGTTTCAAGCGATTTCCCTACCCAATTTGCCAAAAACTGCGATCGCTTGTCTAATATCTTAAAAAGTGCGACCGCTCTACTTTATGTGTTAAACATTATCATCAGTTGTGTTTTTATCGCGAATAAATCTAGAGAAATACCCCAGGAGAAACATTAAATCGTTTTGCCAAAGCTTTGATTTGCCGAAGATTTAATTCGCGTTTTCCGTTGATTATTTCTGAAACAACACCTTGGGATCCGATTTCTGGTAAATCCGATTGAGATAAAAAATATTCTTCCATAAAGTAAACTAATATATCCACACCGCTACAGTTTGGAATTGAATAGTGTTGTTCTTCATAAGCCTCAATAATAATTCCTAAAGTATCCAGAAAACTATAAAGAGGATGTTCGATATCTGTGCCGACTTCATCAATCAAACTATTTAATCTTTCAATAGCGCGATCATATTCAGAATCGTTGTTAATAGTTAAATAGGGAGCAATTTCTACCCATTGTTTTTTTATTGCTGGTGTAATTGTACTCAAGATTTCCAATCTCCTTTATCGTATTCTTTGTGAGTTAACACATAACGAATATAAATTTTGCTGCGGTTAAAATGAATCGATGTGATTAATCGATACTTGTTTCCGCCAATATTAAAAACCACTAGATTTTCTGCTAAATCGGCTGATGGAAAAATAGCCCTCAAATCCGCAAAGTTCTTAAAATTTGTTTGTCGAACGATCTTAAACCACCTTGTTAAAGCAGTTTGACTATCTGGGTACTTTTCCCAAAAAGTCTTTAAAGTTTTGCGAAAGATAACGTGCATATATTTAATATATCTCAAACTGAGATAATATTGGTTGCACTAAGATTACGTTGTCAATTTGAAACTTTCAAGCGATCAAGACACGGTTATTTTTTCTCTACAAAATGCGATCGCTTGCCTTATTATTTACTCATAAAAATAAGGATATAAATCTGATTCAGGAATATAACGACAAGCCTGTCTATAAATTGCTCTACAAGTTCCTGTATCTAATTGACGATGATTGGTTACAGTTAGAGTTTCTTTACCCGATGTACTAATGCGACGTAGTTTGACGTGGCTTCCTCTTTGGCTATGAATTTTAAAGCCAAACTTCTCAAGAATCGCAATAATTTCTGTACCCGATAATCTTTTAAGCTTCGGCATAG
>JBCDCO010000289.1:0-6429 GCA_039181635.1 Cyanobacteria bacterium P01_G01_bin.19
GATCGCGATCGCTCTTGTCTTTTTGCCTTCTTTGATTTTGGGATCGATTCTAGGCTGGCAATATTTGACTGATGGCGAAAATTAACAATCAATAAAATAAAGCTTCATTCTTTAACAATGCAGGTTAACCTATAGACCAACTCTATGTATAACACTCCTGAGAGGAGCTTGCAGCGGTGAATTTTGGTACCTGGATTGGTCTGATCGTTTTCTTTATTTCCCTTTATGTTCTGTGGCAAATAAAGCAGCTATTACTTTTGTTGTTTACAGGCATTGTTCTCGCTACTTCTTTAAATATTCTGGTTAAAAGCTTTCAGAAAAGAGGAATGAATCGCATTCATGCCGTGATCTTGTCTGCGGTTTCGCTGATTTTGGTAGCGGTTGGCTGTATTTGGATAGTCATCCCTCCCTTTATCGATCAGTTTCAAGCACTGGGCAGACTCGTACCTCAAGGAATCGAAAAACTCGATACCTGGGTGGATTTTCTTTCTCAACGCCTCGATCCCAGAATTATTGATTTTGTGCCCGAGACGGAAGAATTAAACAGGCAGCTTCAACCTCTAATTCAGCAATTTTTGGGTGGAGGACTGACAATTTTCTACAATTCTTTAGGTCTGTTGTTGGGAACTTTATTGCTCCTGGCGATTACTTTAATGCTTCTGGCAGACCCGATTCCCTATCGTAATGGCTTTATTCGCTTGTTTCCTGCATTTTATCGACGCAGAGTCAGCCGTATCTTGGACTTGTGTGCCGAGGGCTTAGAAGGTTGGCTAGTAGGAATTTTGTTTAACATGGTGGTCATTGCTCTGCTGAGTTTTGTCTGTCTTTTAATTCTGGGAATTCCTCTAGCATTATCTCAGGCTATGTTAGCGGGAGTAATGACTTTCATACCGAATATTGGTCCGACTTTAAGCGTACTTTCACCAATGGCGATCGCCTTAATCGAAGCCCCTTGGAAAGCGTTTGCAGTCTTAATTCTGTATATAATTATTCAACAGGTAGAAAGTAATATTTTGACCCCGATCGTGATGGCACAGCAAGTATCCCTTTTACCCGCCGTTACTCTACTGTCCCAGCTATTTTTTGCTACTTTTTTTGGATTTTTAGGACTGTTACTCTCTCTCCCGCTGACGGTTGTTGGTCAGATTTGGTTTAAGGAAGTCATCATCAAAGACGTTTTAGATAATTGGGAATTTTCTCTAGCAGGCGATCGCAAAACCAAACCCAGAATGCGCATTGAAGAAGAGGAGTAAATTTCTAGGATGAAAAGAACAGTTGCTGAAATTAACGACAAAATCAATAGCGGTCAGGTAGTAGTTTGGACAGTATCGGAAGTCAAAGCCAAAATAGCCCAACTGGGAGTCGAAAACATCTTTAAGCAGGTCGATGTCATTACTACAGGAACGTTTGAGCCGATGGAGTCTTCTGGGGCAATTATTAACTTGGGACATACCGATCCGCCGATCAAAATTCGTCAGTGCTGGCTCGATGGTATTCCAGCCTATGCTGGTTTTGGAGCAGTAGATTTATATCTGGGTGCTACGGCAACAGCTGATTATGGCTCAAATGAAGCTGACCCCGATCTGCGGGAAGAGGCTGGCAGGGAAAGAGGTGGCGGTCACGTAATTGAAGATTTGATTGCAGGCAAGCCAATTCAACTCAAAGCGATCGGACAAAAAACCGATTGCTATCCCAGAGCCAAGTGGGAAAACACTATTACCAAAAACAATATCAACCAGTTTTATTTATTTAACCCCCGCAATCTCTACCAAAATTTTATTGTGGGGGTTAATGGAGGCGATCGCACACTTTATACTTATTTGGGACCGCTTCAGCCCAGACTCGGTAATGCCGTATATTCCAATCCTGGGGCTATTTCTCCTCTGTTAAACGATCCCGACCTTGATCTGGTGGGAATTGGTAGCAAAATCTTTTTAGGCGGCGGTATTGGCTACATAGCTTGGGAAGGGACGCAGCATTTTCCCCTACAAAAACGCTTACCCAACAATACTCCTATCGGTCCTGCTGCTACAGTAGCCCTAGTTGGCGATGCTAAGCAAATGCATTCTAACTGGGTTCGAGGATGTCACTTTAAAAATTATGGTTCCTCCTTGATGTTGGGAGTAGGATTGGCTCTGCCCGTTCTCAGTAAAAAAGTGATTCAGAACTGTGGTGTGATGGATCGAGAAATTGTTGCTCCTGTGATTGACTTTTCTATTCCTCGGCGGGTTCGTCCGACATTTGGTCTGGTGAGTTACGAACAACTGCAAAAAGGTCACGTGACTATTGATGGAAAGCCTGTTAGGGTTGCTCCTCTAGCCAGCAAACACAGAGCTCTCCAGATAGCACGGGAATTAAAAGAGTGGGTGACAACAGGTAGGTTTACCTTGACCGAACCCGTTGCACCCTTGCCAAGCGATCGCACTTTTTTGCCTCAAGATATCAACAGATCGACTATTTCTCTTGAATAGTTAGCCCGATTGAATGATAGATTGACGAATTTATCCTTCTGTTTTTTTCTTGATGATAATTGGTCTGGCTGTTGCACCCGATCTAGTAGGGCGACTGGGACGAGACGACTTTAGCTGAATTTTCTTGGGATCTTTTCTGATCCGAGGTTTGCGTTTTTGCGCAAATCCCAGATCTGTTCCTTCCCGAATGACGAGATCTTCACCTTCTAGGCGAACCTTAACATCCCAGAACCGTTTAATCGGTTTTTCGCCCAAAACTCCTTTAAGCTTGAGCTTGAAGAACTTCGGCTTGTCTTCTTTCTTGCGAGGAAACTGTTTGATCTTGATGATGATATTTTTTTCTTCTAGAGAATAAAAAATTACTTCTCCTCTAATAGAAAAATAACCGTGTTCGGCTGATTCCCCCGCATCCTCTACTACTTCTTCGTCCTGATTCAAAGTTTCGGGTTCCCACACGCCAACAATTTGCACGTGAAGCCGATCGTCTTTAGTCTTAGTTCTGGGGTAAACTACCCAAAGATGCTCCTGCTCTAAATCCAGATGATTTTTGATCAAACTAATAATACGACCGAGCAAGACAGCTTCAATTTCTGCTCCATCAGTAGTAACTAAAGTGCCTTGAGTCATTTGTTCCGCACTTTGAACGTATTTAGCCTTAATCAAACCGATAGCACGATATTGACGAGGATGAGATGGAGGAGGAATCGGTTGTTTCCGTTCGGGAATAAGCTGGGTTTCTAAATTGGGTGAGATAGAATCTTGAGATTGGTTGGACATGATAGACTCGACCGATTAATTGGCAACAGTAGAAAGTTTACTTAATTGTGTAAGAGGATTATTAGCCAAATTCATAGAGCAGTAGGTAGCCCAATATCATTGCTAAAGCAAGTGCAAGCAGGATTAAATTATATAGAAAATCATATCTTATACTCTCACAGAAATATGAGCTTTCTGGCGATCGCTATAGATAGATGTTGACTTGTGGGAGTTGGCTTTCAGCCATAGGATAGACCATACTGTAAGTCGGCATAATGCCCACTATAAACAAGTTAAGTATAATCGGCTAATTGCAATAACAGTAGTAATGACATGAAAAAAAAACGTAGTAGTTGGATTTACATAGTTTTAGGCGTAATGTTATTTTCTTTGGTAACTGTTTCTGCCTTACCTTTAGTTGGGAGTGTAGTGGAAGGTAAGCAATTTGCCAAGAGTGCGGACAGTGACGTAATTATCTTGTCTCAGCAAGAGTTGGCTAAATTAGAAGCAGAGGCGTCGGGCTATCAAAAAGTTCTAGATCGGGAGCCAGAAAACACCACAGCTTTAAATGGCTTGTTAAAAATTAGACTGCAGCAAAAAGATATTGAGGGAGCGATCGCTCCTTTAGAAAAATTAGCAAATCTTAATCCAGAACAAACTGAGTATGCTAATTTGCTAGCCCAAGCAAAAGAGCAGATCGAAGATTATGAAGGAGCAGCAGAGGCATATAATCGAATTTTGGCAGGCTATCCTGGCGATCTTTATGCTTTGGGTGGGATGACCAACTTGTATTTAATTCAAGATTTGCCCGAACGAGCGATCTCTTTACTCAAGAAAACCATCGCTTTAGCCGACAAGGAAGATAATCCTAAATCTGCTGGTATCAGTAAAGACGCTGTTGAATTTTTACTGGGAGAACTATATACCAATCAGGAACGTTATGGCGAGGCGATCGCTCTTTACGATGAGCTAGCTAAAGCAAATGAAGCTGATTTTCGACCCATCTTGGCAAAGAGTTTGGTATTAGAGAAAAAAGGCGATTTGACTGAGGCTAAGCCATTATTAGAAAAGGCATATGTCACTGCACCAGCAGAATACAAAGACCAAATTGGTCAAGAAATGTCTAGGCTAATTGAAAAGACAAAAGCTGTCGAAACGCCAGCAGAATAACTATAGAAGATTGAGCATGGTAGCAGTGTTCGCGTATAGTGAAATATTGAAGAGTTAGGGAAGATCGTTTGGTATCAGGGAAAGATAGAGAGCCATTTACTAGTTGGGCATCATATCATCTACTGAAATGGTCGCTAGTAAGTCCTCTATTGCATACTTACTTTCGAGTAAAAATCTACGATGCTCATAAGGTTCCTCAGACTGGAGGATTGATTGCCGTTAGCAATCATGCAAGTTATTTCGATCCCCCCTTACTCTCCAATTCTGTCCGTCGTCCAGTGGCTTTTATGGCGAAAGAAGAGTTGTTTAAAACCCCTGGGTTAAAGCAAATAATCAAACTCTACGGTGCCTATCCAGTCAAACGAAGTACGAGCGATCGCGCCGCTTTGCGTGCTGCTACTCAGGCGATCGATTCGGGTTGGATAGCTGCGGTTTTTTTACAGGGTACTCGTTCTTCAGATGCCAAAATTACCGATCCCAAATTAGGGGCAGCTTGGATTGCGTCTAAAGCGCAAGTTCCTTTGCTCCCAGTCAGTCTCTGGGGAACCGAAAAAGTAATCAGCAAAAAGTTTCCTTTTCTTCTACCAGTTCCGATTACCGTTAGAATCGGCGACTTAATCGATCCTCCCCCATCGAGCAAAAAAGAGGATTTACAGGCTGTTACTGAAAAGTGTGCCGATGCGATTAATTCTTTACACGACTTAGGCAGGTGAATTTAGGCGCTCATGATAATTAATTAACGAATATTTTACCAAAGCTGCAAAAGGTACGATTCAGAATTAGAAGTCATAGCTGACGATTGAAGTAGGTATCAATCTTCTAAAACTTTATTACTTTACAGTTTTGATAGGGAACTATTTGATTACAAGAATAAATAAATTTCAGCTGAGTATCAATTTATTTGTTCGAGCAAATTGTATAGTTCTATTGAAAACTTATGCCTCAACCAATCGTTAGTCTTTTTTCTTTAAATGGCACCAATGGCTTTACTATCAACGGTATCGATCAAGACGATCGCGCTGGTTATGACATCAGCAGTGCGGGGGATGTAAATGCTGATGGTATCGACGACCTTATTATTGGTGCAGGATTTGCAAACCCCAGTGGAAATCTTAGTGCAGGAGAAAGCTATGTCGTCTTTGGTAAAGACAGCTCATTTGATAGTAGCTTAGATTTAAGCTCTCTTGATGGTACGAACGGTTTTACTATCAACGGTATCGATCGATTTGACGGTTCAAGTAGGTCTGTTAGCAGTGCGGGAGATATCAATGCTGATGGTATCGACGACTTAATTATCGGTGCTGCTGGAGCAGACCCTAATGGTAATCGTGCTGCAGGAGAAAGCTATGTCGTCTTTGGTAAAGATAGCTCATTTACTAGTAGCTTAGATTTAAGCTCTCTTGATGGTACAAACGGTTTTACTATCAACGGTATTGATCGAGGTGATCTTTCAGGTAGGTCTGTTAGCAGTGCGGGAGATATCAATGCTGATGGTATCGACGACTTAATTATCGGTGCACTTGGAGCAGATCCTAATGGAAATCTTAGTGCAGGAGAAAGCTATGTCGTCTTTGGTAAAGACAGCTCATTTGATAGTAGCTTAGATTTAAGCTCTCTTGATGGCACCAATGGTTTTACTATCAACGGTATCGATCGAGATGATCTTTCAGGTGGGTCTGTTAGCAGTGCGGGAGATATCAATGCTGATGGTATCGATGACTTAATTATCGGTGCAGCTGGAGGAAACCCCAGTGGAAATGCTGATGCAGGAGAAAGCTATGTCGTCTTTGGTAAAGATAACTCATTTGATAGTAGCTTAGATTTAAGTTCTCTTGATGGTACAAACGGTTTTACTATCAACGGTATCGATCGATTTGACAGCTCTGGTTATGCCATCAGCAGTGCGGGAGATATCAATGCTGATGGTATCGATGACTTAATTATCGGTGCATCTGGAGCAGACCCCAGTGGAAAGGCTCATGCAGGAGAAAGCTATGTCATCTTTGGTAAAGATAGCTCATTTAATAGCAGC
>JBCDCO010000290.1:0-6374 GCA_039181635.1 Cyanobacteria bacterium P01_G01_bin.19
TCACCCCGCCCTGTGGCGTTCCTTCAGATATGGCAGTAAATACCTTTTGGTCTATGACTCCAGATTTTAGCCAGGCTTTGATTTGTTGCCTAACTTTACCTATGTAATTAAGTTTTTGGAGTAAGGCTAAGTGATTAATGCGGTCAAAGCACTTTGCTATATCAGCATCAAGAACAAATTTTGCTTTGGCTTTAATAGCATCTTTAATGTGCTTTATCGCATCGTGACATGACCTTCCAGGTCAAAAACCGTAGCTTGAGGCTTCAAAGTTCGCCTCCCATTCGGGTTCTAGGGCAGTTTTGACTACTCCTTGTAAGGCACGGTCGTAAATGGTGGGTATTCCTAGTGGACGTTTTTCATCCTTTCCAGGCTTCGGAATCCATACTCTTCGAGTTGGTTTGCTTTTTCCTGTGAGTTTGAGTTGTCCTACGAGTTTCATACGAGCGACTGGGGATAGGTTTTTAACTCCATCCACTCCTGCTGTCTTCTTACCACGATTGTCTTGAGTTACCCTACGAACTGCTAGTACTTTACAAGACCAAGAATTCATCAATGTTTTTTGAAGTTTTCGGACTTTTCTTATCTCTCCACGACGAGAGGCCGCATAAATGCGCGTTTGCAGCTTGTAGACATATCTATCGACTTTTTGCCAATTGATGCTGTCCCATCCCACAGTCTTCAGTTGTGAATCTGTATTAGGCTTGTTCACTGATACTTACACCTTTAGCTTTGATACATTTGCGAGTCACGTCAGCATATCCTGGGCATTACCCCATCTCTTTTCCAGCATTACCTGTTGGTTCAGGTTAGGCATTAGCTTTTTGACCCATCCCATCCAATCTCACCATACGGTTTGATACCTACCAGTAATTCTGGGGGTGAGATTGGGTTACTTCGTTCCTACTTACCATTGTTTGAGTTCTTTAGGGTTCATCTGTCCACCTGTTTGAACTAGTTGTGCGTCATTGAAAACCGTGAGTTCAATAAACTTAAGTTCTGTCTGATATTCCAGACGCAGGGAGTGGAATGATCCACTAGCTTATATTCCCTGCTGCGCTTTTAAAGGCGGTTCTGTAGATGATTCGGTTGTCTACCCCACGATGTCCTTTTCCTTGAAATTATCTTAGTCCAGGGTCGGATATAGAACTCTTGCTTGCAGTAGAATGTTTTCAGCTATTCTCGTTCTGACTACTTTTACTCCCGCAGATTACATCTAGATTATCAGTTTAGATGCAAGGGAAACTTCGCTCTCTCGTCACCGAGAGGGACGCTGTATGCTTTTCTACCCCGCACAAGGGCGCAAAGACTTGGTTCTTTTATATGTTAGTAACCTCACTTTGATGGTATGTAAGTTATCATTTCTAAAGGATTAAAGTGCGAACTCAAGTCGGATTGACTTACTTTAGAAATGTGTTGTATCCCTCTATATGAATAGGTTTCACAACAACGAATCGCACCACCTCTAAAGAGAGTGGGCTTTCAAACTTCCCATCTTTTTTGTAACCTTTATTGGCTCAAGATTGTCAAGTTATTCAGCAAACCCTACTTATTTAAGGGTTATTATCCCAATTTAGCTTTAATTCTTCAGCGATTCAAACTTATTTCAGTTAGCTATAAGATGCTTCGCTGGTAAATTTATCCAACCACTCAGTTAGTTCTGCTTCGTCGATTTCTCCCTTAGCTAATTGCTGCATGGTTATTACCACTTCTGGTTCTGGTACGTATAGATATAATCCATTAATTCTCAAAAAAGCAAACATGACCTGAAAAGCAGTACGTTTATTGCCATCAACAAAAGAGTGATTTTTTACCAAACCATAACCGTAGGATGCAGCTAATCGAGTAAGAGAAGTTACTCTTTCATACCCATAAAGATTACGCGGACGAGCTAAAGCCGAAGCTAGTAAATTAGCATTAAGAACACCATAAGAACCTCCATGAGCAGCAATCTGATCGTCATGTATGTATATGACTATAGATTCTGTAATCCATTTGGGTTCAGCCATCAGCTAGTTCTCTCATAGCATTACGATATTTGGCTGCGCCTTCTTTGTAGGCTAAAAGAGTTTCCTGAAAATTTGATTCATAAGGGATTAATTGTATTCCCTCAGAAGTAACTACCACATTTAGTTTATCTCCCGACTTTAAACCAAATTTGTCGAGTATTTCTTTGGGAAAGGTTGTACCTATCGAATTGCCTACCTGTCTTAATTTAATTTCCATTGTTCGCTCGACTAACTAAATATTATAACTTGAATAATAACATAGTCATAGATAGCCAGCTTTGTCTAAATTTCTCAAAATTAGTCTTGCTGTTTCTGGTTCGCCGTTTAGACAAAGAGAAATAGCTTCATCTAGCAATGCTTTAGCAAACTCAGGGTCTTTTTGAACTCTGTCATTAATTGTTTCTTTATAATCTCTAGTTATGGACATAATTATTCTGAAGACAAAGACCTGATTGGAGAAATATGAAAAAAATCACTAATCTTCTAGGCAATCAGCAGCTTCATTGAGGGCATCCTCAATATTTTCTCCTTGGGTAATCGCTTCTGGCAGATCGCGAAAAGTAACTGTAAAGCCACCGTCTACTTCATCAGTGGTTAAAGTTACAGGAAAAAAAGCGACTCTCGATTTGATTATCTTGTCTTTGGCATTTTAAATTTATTTGTGATACAAAAATCTAGCAAAATCCAAAACTTCTTCTTGCCTTTTATTATCTAGATTATTGAGAATGGCGGCGACTCGTTCTGAAATAGGTAGCCAAGTTTTTGTTTTGGCTGACCAAACAACCACAAATTGTCGAGCAGACAAAGCACAAAGTGCTAATGTTTCTCCGTCAGAATTGGAAAACTCTACTTCATAGTTATTATCTTGATAGCACTCAACTATTGCCCCTTGAATTCCTGCACGGAGATTTAATTCAGGCAAATATATCAATAACTCAACAACATCAAATAATTCTGGCTGAGTCATTTTCTTTTCCTCACATAAAGAGTAACTAACCTAGCAGCATCGCTTTCCAATTCGACTATCCACCCCGTTCGCACAGTTTCTATTTGTCCCGATTCAATACCTTCTATTTCTAAATCTACCTGATATCGTTGTCCGTGTATGTCTGTTGTTTGTAAAGTCGCCTCAGATAAGAGTGCTTTTGACTCAATTTGTTGTAGCAGCAATTGATAATTGTCTCTAGTAAAACCAAGATGACGTTCAAACATCACTGCTTTATTTGCTCCTCTAGGGTTATCTGGATTGAGTGCATATTCCGTTAGCTTTCGAGGGTCGATAACTATACGACTGTCATTGAGTTGTTCTGGTATTACTCCCTCACCAATCAAGTGTTCCGTAGCTTACCCACGAAAAATTGGCTAAACAGATACAATGGTGCTGTTAGGAAGCCTAAGCAATTGAGAATTAGGGCTTTGACCACACGCCCAGCACTGACTTCTTCTAGGGGATGGGTTCCCAGCAAGCGATTGATAATTTCGACCATGCCGATTTCATCTACTACACCTGCAATGATTCCGAGATGATCAATGTCTTGAACATCGATTTCCATAGGTTGGTTCTGGTTCAATGGATCAAATTGAAAGACTTTCAATAAATATCTCATCTTTCAGCCAACCTGCTGAATGTAGGTTTAATTGCCCCTGAGTATTCTTAGTTTTGGCTTTCTTCTTCTTAGATTTCCCTTTCTTCTTATCGTGTAAACCTTGTGCTACTTCCTCTGCATAGCGATCGAAGTTCAATTGCAGCAGGCGGTCTAAGATTTCTCGGCGGATGGGTTCGCTGATGGTGTAGCGCAATCCCTGTTTGGTTTCGCAGAATAAATCGCCAACAGCAACAAGAAGATCTTGCGATCGCCGCATATCAAGAGGCGGTGGCAATTCTACAATCGTTGAAAAGCGATTTGGTAGCGGTAAGTTCGGAAGTACAGTTTACCTTTAGAGAAAGCGTCGAGCAGATTTATCGCGAATATGTCAGTTTATTATTAAATTCCGAGCAGCCAGAAGAAACTAAGCTAATTGCTGCCAGAAATGCCCTCGATTCTTTACAGCTAGCGGAGTTAGAAAACTTTTTCCAGGCTACTTGTTTGGATGCCCAGCCAGTAGTAATCGATCGCGTGATCGATAAGGAAGATACCATCACGGCAATTATCTATCCCATTGTGTTGAGCGATCGCTTTGAGATTATTGTCAAACTACCCCAACAGCCCTTAAGACATTACACCACGCCGATTGATAATTCCAATCGAGTAGAACGTATCCTTGCCAGGATCAGTCAAACCCTCAGTCAAAGAAACAGTCGAGAAACGTTGCCCCTCTCGCAGATAATCTATAGTTGGATTGTCGAACCTGCCGCCGCCGATTTAGCCGATAATCAAATTGAAACTTTAGTATTTGTCCTGGACAGTCCACTACGTAACATACCCATATCCATACTCCACGACGGACAGCAGTATTTAATCGAAAAATACGCTGTAGCCATCACTCCAGGCTTGCAGCTCATTCAACCACAGGCGATCGCCACTCGAGAATTAAAAGCCCTGACTGCGGGTTTGACTCAAGCCAGATTGGGTTTTCCGCCCCTAGAATATGTCAGTCGAGAGTTAGATACGATTCAGTCGGAAATTGCCTCAACTCAACAGTTAGTTGATCGAGACTTTACCAACGATGCCTTACAACGGCAGATATCCCAAGTATCTTTTCCTATTGTTCATTTAGCAACCCACGGTCAATTTAGCTCTAATGCCGAAGATACTTTCATTATTACCTGGAACGATCGCCTTAACGTCAATCAGTTAGGTAATCTCTTACAAATTGGCGATCGCGGCGAACAGCAGGCGATCGAGCTTTTGGTTCTGAGTGCTTGTGAAACCCTCGCAGGCGATCGACGTGCTGCTTTGGGACTTGCGGGAGTGGCGGTCAAAGCTGGTGCGAGAAGTACTTTGGCGACTTTGTGGCGAGTCAATGATGAAGCTACTTCAGCATTGATGAGTCAATTTTATCAAGAACTAGCAACTCAGAATTTAACCAAAGCTCAAGCATTACGTCAAGCACAGCTAACTCTATTAAAAAGCGATCGCTTTGAGAGTCCTTATTTTTGGGCTTCCTATGTATTGCTAGGCAATTGGCTCTGATAATTTATGCTGTCAGTTAAACCTTTAGAGCATGACGTCTTCTTTTTGAGCGTCGCCCAAAAAGTTTTGTGAAATAGACCAAGCGGTATTAATTAGCTGCATTGCCATTTCCGAACCGTTTAAATCTGGATGATATTTAAAGCTCATTTTACGATAGGAAGAACGACCGAATGCAACGAAAGCTACTGCATACCAGGTCAAATCTAAGCCATCGATAATATAGTTTTGATAGGTTTTGTATTCTTCTAAATAATTAGCGACAAGCTGTTGGTATACCTTGTCGGCATTGGGTAGTGCTTCTTTGATGTCATCGATGGAAATCGAATAATCGCTATAGCTATTATCTTGAGCTTCCTCTTTCGAGCGATCGCCTTCTGGAGGCTGGGATAGTTCGTCAGAGTTCGCAGGCTTGTCGGCGTGAATATCTGTGGAAATCGGCGGGCGATCGCCAATTCTAGTGCTGGATATAGAAGAATAGAGCGTGTTTAGTAAATCCTGATTATCTTGGCACTCTGTATGCAGTTCTAAAAACTCCTTAGATAAATTAGCAATACGTTCTAATTTATCTAATTTGGGTCTTAGTTCTTCGGCTTTGCTATAAAGTCCGATCGCTTCTCGATCTAGTTCGCTTCGCCGCTGATTCTGCTGCTGGAGTTCTTCTTCTAGCTCTGCTATGCGCTGATTGATTCTAGCCTGCTCTTGTTGGTTGTCCTGCTCTTGTGACTCAATCTCTTTCAACTGAGACTTAATTTTATTAATAGTCTCGATGATATCCATGTCTTTTTACAATTATTACGAATAGTCAATATAGTATTCGATTTACTTATTTAATCACTTTAGCGTTGAGTAACTAAGTCTTCTCGGCAGAAAACCATAAATGGGATTCTAATCATCATTGTCGATCTCGTCAATCAAAACGGCAACATTTTCTGCTTCCTCCTCGTTTCCTTCGCTCTCGTACAGTGCCAAAGCCCGATCTAAATTGCTGATCGCCTCTGAATTTCTACCTCTGGCTTTGAGGGCGATACCCAAATTATGATAGCCGCGAGGATTATTGGGTTCGATTTCCGTTAGCTTGCGGAAAGTAACGACTGCCTTAAAATAACTCGATTGAGCCAGATAAACCTGACCCATTCCCGCTAATACTTCAGGATTATTAGAACTCAATCTGGCTGCCTCCTGATATTCTGCCAAAGCTTCATCTAGCTTCTCTTGCTGGTACAGAGCATCGCCA
>JBCDCO010000291.1:0-6324 GCA_039181635.1 Cyanobacteria bacterium P01_G01_bin.19
ATGTTCTGCTAATTGACGGCGATGAATAGCAATTACTACTGCTTCTTCAACCCAAACAGGTGGATTCATTCGGCTAATTTCCTTAGCACGTCACGATCTTCGCGCATAATTGCTTCTGCTATTTCCATTTGGCTGGCAAATTCTTCATTATAAGGACTCAGCTCCACTCCTCTAGGGGTTTCGGTAACATATAGCGAGTCACCCTTACCGATCCGTAGTTTTTCCAGCAATTCCTTGGGCAAAATTACCCCAGTTGAATTACCAACCGTAGTCACTTTTAATTTCATAATTTTAATTAAGCAAATGTTGTTATAACAAACAATATAACATTTCTGTTGTTAGGTTTACAGTTCAGTTTGGCGATCGTCTCCTATATCTACACCACATTAAATAAGTGCGTTTCCATGAAAATTTTATAGTGTAAAGCTGCATAAACCTAAGTCCCGCCACCTATAGAGTAAGTGTCAACAGCAATCAAACACTTATTCAATCTAAAGAGAGCAAACAGCAGTTGAGGACGACAAGTATGGTTATTGCAGCATCTGCTTTGAACTTCCAACCCAGACAGGCTACTTTACCTGTAAAAAGCTTTTTGCAACGACTATTATTAATTACCAACGGTAATGTCAGCGATATCATTCGAGCTTATGCTGGAGAAGAGATAGAAGTTGTCCAACTCCCTCAAAAACTGATGGATATCTCAAGCTCTTTAACATTTTTATCTATCACCCGTTAATAAACTAGTAATCATGTCTATCCATCAAATTTCTACTAAAGTTTGTATCATTGGTGCAAGTCCCGCTGGACTGCTGATTGCTAACATTTTGCAAAAACATCGCATTGCTAGTGTTGTGATCGAAGAACGATCGCCAAAGGAACCTTACACTGGTTTGGGTACAGACTCGATCGACTATCAGGGGTTGACCATCTTAAAAGAATATGGATTGAGCGATCGCCTAATCAAAGAAGGTATTCCTCAGAGTCAATGCGAGTTTCGCACTCTGGATAAAAGCTTTGTCTTAGATTATGGAGCAAAATCTCAGGGTCAAACTCACTATGCTTTCCCCCAGGCGGAGTTACTGCGAGATTTGGCTAAAAAGTATAGACAGGCGGGAGGGGAAATTTTATTTAACGCAGAAGAAATCGAAATTATCAACAGCGATCGCTTTGCCATGGTTAAATGCAAGCAAAATGGCAGACGAGTCAACCTAGAATGTGACTTTATTGCTGGTTGTGATGGTTTTGATGGGGTTTCTCGTCAGGCAATTCCTTTAACCATTGCCCAACCTCACAATAAAGACTTTGACTATACCTGGCTGGCGATTACCGTTGCGGCAAAACCTGCTGCTAAACACGCTGTCTATAGTATGCATCCCAATGGTTTTGCTGGGTGCATGTTACGCGATCGTACGACCTCTAACTATTATTTACAAGTGTCGCCAGGAGATACCGTCGAGGATTGGTCTGATAGCCGTATTTGGTCGGAATTAAATCTAAGATTGGCGCAAGAGGACGAACAACTCGACAAAGGTGAAATTGTTACCAAAGAAATCTCAAATATGAGACATTCTACTCTGCAAAAAATGCAGTATTGTCGCCTCTTCTTAGCTGGAAGTTCGGCTCATGTCTTGACTCCTGCAGGGGGAAAAGGCATAAACTTGGCGTTACAGGATGGACATGCTCTTGGTAAATCTTTAGTTGGCTACTATCTATATCACGATAATCTGCCACTCAAGCACTACTCTAAAAATCGCTTGCCAATCATCCGCCAAACCCAACAATTTTGCGAATCATTCTTGCATACGATTAACACTCTAGACAGCAGCACTCTGGTTGGAAAATCTCAAGAAAGAGTGCAAAGATTCAAGCGATTGCAGTTAATGAGCACGGGAACTTACGCTCTAGATTTTTCGAGAAAGTATGTTGGCTATGTCGAAAGCGATCGCTCGATTCGTAAATTGCCTCAACCTAAAAAATCGGCTGATGTTTTGGAATTTAATCCCGCTCAACTGCCACCTTTGAAAGTGGGGTAAGCAATGAATAATGGATAATTGACAATGGATAGTGAATTGCAAGTGTATCCTTTTACAAACTATACAACAACAAAATAAGCGTAGTTTTGACATGTCAACTGGATAAAACTACGCTTTTATTTTTTAATCTTGCGATCGCAGATTATATTTACAACGTAAGTTCGACGAAGCGATAAAAACTTAAAAATTGTGTAACTCTTTATTTTTTAAAGGTCTGAATCCCTCATTCTTTCGTTATGAATAACACAACTCCTAACTCCTAACTCCTAACTCCTAACTCCTAACTCCGAATTACGAACTCACGTATTTACACCATAAACAGCCTACCTCATACATTCCAAGAATTAGAGATCTTATTGCGTCTTTTGAAGTTGACGCTAAGTAAAGAATCATGACTGAAGGAATACTGCGAGCCTTCATCATAGATTTTAGTTACTACGCGTTTGACTACCTCATTAACCTGAGACTGATATTCAGCAATGTAAACCTCTTTTAGCTTGTTATATTCTGCTTCAGAAGTAGCATATAAAGAAGTTACAACTTCATTGTTGAGAACCAAAGCACAAACATCAGACAGGTTAATTCTTCTTGCTGCTTTGGGATATTTAGCATTAATGCATCTGACAGCTTCTTGAATTACCTGAAATTCCGTAACGTTAGCAAGATCGATACTAGTTAAAATATCTAGTAGGTTATCATCATTTGCCTGTTTGGGGCTTTTAGCCTCATTGACTGCCATATTCAAGTCTTGGTTGAGGCTTTTGGGCAATCCTGCTCTAATAAGCTTATCCAATGCCCAAGGCACGATTTTGCTTCTAATTTTAAAATTATTAATACCAAACAAATTTTGAAACTCTAGTACCTGATTATTATGCCCTCTAATAGAGGTGGCATAAAGGTTAGGCACATCGTCCCGATTGAGAATTAAAGCCGCAACTTCTGCTACAGAAATAGCTCCTTTATGTTCTTGGTAATTCGTTTCGATAAATTCTACTACTTCTTGAACAATTTTAATTTCGCTAACATTAATCAATCTAATATCTGGTAAAACATCAGTTAGATCGATCTGTCTTGTTTGCGTTTTCTCTGAAGAATCATGCATTAGACTTTTTGTCCTATCTAGTTGTTTCAATTCGATTTTAGCCTTGGTAAAAGGGGATGGCTACTAAAGGCAAAATCAAACAAATAACAGTAAATATATAGCCTTAAATATATAAATAACTAGTATTGGTATAATCACATAAACAAATCATTCTTTGATTTTTTTTGCTAAAAAATATGTCAATACATCTGACATATTTCAGTGTAAATACTGTTATCTCAAACCCTAGTATTTAGTAAAAATTACCATTGGGATTTACGATAAATAATATTTAGGCTATATTTATAAATTTTTATTTTCAATTAATAATCGACCGATCGATGTAGACTTTAATCAATTGCATATTTAGAAGAAGTAATGACAAGAGCCATATTTCAACCGCCAAAACTACGTCGAGAAGAATGCGAAGAAGGAGAACGCAGTGCAACCTGGCTGGAGTTATTTTTTGACCTAATTTTTGTAGTAGCGATCGCTCAACTGGCTCATATTTTCCAGGAAGACTTTACGTTCATCGGCTTGGCAAAACTAGCTATTCTGTTTGTTCCCGTGTGGTGGTGTTGGATAGGAGCAACATTTTACGACACTCGGTTTGATAACGATGGTTTGGTCGATCGCCTGATTACTCTACTACAAATGGCGATCGCCGCAACCATGGCGGCAAATATTCACCATGGTTTAGATACATCTTCTGCAGGTTTTGCCTTGAGCTACATTGCGTTTAGAGGGGTGCTTACCTGTCAATACATGCATGCAGGCTATCACGTACCAGAAGCGAGACTTCTGACTAATTGGTTCGCCGTTGGCTTTAGTGCCAGCATTACTGTCTGGCTGACTTCATTATTCGTTCCTCTTCCCTGGCGTTTTCTGTTGTGGGGTTTGGGGTTGATAATTGATTTTGCCACTCCTTTAACGGCGGGTGCAAGAGTGGCTAAAGTTCCCCCCGATATGGCTCATGCCACCGAAAGAATTGGACTATTTACGATTATTGTCTTGGGAGAATCTATCGTGGCAGTAGTTGGCGGAGTATCTGGACGAGAGTGGACGCCTGTAGCAATTGCGATCGCTTTACTTGGCTTATCTATTGCCTTCAGTTTTTGGTGGATGTATTTTGACAGCGTAGACGAATCTCCCCTGAGTGCCATTAGAAGGGGCAAAATGAATATTGCCCTTACCTGGCTCTATTCCCATCTTCCCCTAGCTATAGGTTTAACTGCTACAGGGGTGGGAGTAGAAAAGATGATTCATGGTTTGACGCAAGATTCAATTAGGAGTGAAAAGATCCTGTTTTGCTTGGCGGTAGCTTTATGTCTGACGATTCTTTCCAATCTTCACTGGACTAGCTGCGAATTGGGACAGACAAAATGCAAACGGGTTTTGACCTACTATCGCTTAGGTGCAGCAGCCTTTGTTCTTTCCCTAGTTTTGGTTTGTAATGTTTTATCTTCTCTGACAATTATTAGCCTAATTGCGATCGCCTGCACCGTTCAAATTGCCCTGGATATTTTTAATACTTGCCCGTAAGCGGATTGAATATTATTTGAGTTTAAACTGGGAAAAGCGAAAAATTCAAATACAGACAGATAAACCGAACTACCGTTTATGAATCAACTGCACGATGCTTTTACGCTATTCCTGAGTTTACTGGTTGAAGCAATGCCTTTTTTACTGCTGGGAGTATTGCTTTCTAGTAGTTTATTGTTTTTGATTAGCGAAAAGCAGTTAATTGCTAAGTTACCAAAAAATCCTCTACTCGGTTCTGTAGTTGGTAGCTGTATCGGTTTTTTGTTCCCCGTGTGCGAATGCGGAAATGTTCCTGTCGCTAGAAGATTGCTGGTGTCTAGAGTTCCCCCATCCATTGCCATTTCCTTTCTCTTAGCAGCACCAACAATCAATCCTATTGTTATTTGGGCTACCTGGATTGCTTTTGGCGATCGCCCTAGTATCGTTATTTTTCGAGTCTTATTTTCTAGTGCGATCGCAACTATCGTCGGCTGCGTATTTAGCATCCAGCCTGACGCGCGAGAGTTATTACAAGCATCCTTTGCCAAAAGATTGCAGCCAGTACCAGTAGTCAAGCTGTCCTCAGATAAATCTCCCTTGTTACAATCTGGTACTTTTTTTATACAAGGAGGTAAGTCAATTCCTTTTGATGATTCAATATCAGAGTCGGTCGAACCAGATAAGGTTAACAGTTTTAAATCAAAGCTACGCTTATTCTTTGCCAACCTACTGGCTGAATTTAGCGAACTGGGGGGAATGCTGGTTTTTGGTAGTGCGATCGCTGCTACGATTCAAGTATTTGTCCCTCGCGAGATTATCTTAAGTTTGGGTCAAGATACTATAACTTCAATCCTGGCGATGATGTTATTAGCGGCGGTTGTCTCGATCTGTTCTACGGTAGATTCTTTTTTTGCCCTTTCTTTTGCGGCTACTTTTACTAGTGGTTCTTTGCTTGCTTTTTTGGTATTTGGTCCCACAATTGATATTAAAAGTATTGGCTTGATGGCATCGATTTTTAAACCCAAGATTATTATCTATATTTTTACTTTGGTGGCACAGCTAACCTTTATTTTTACTTTGGCTTATAGTTATTTTTTCTAGCTATTAGCTATTAGCTTTTAGCTTTTAGCTTTTCTGAACTACAGCAATCTATATTTTTAAAATAAATGCGTTCTAATCCCATTCAAAATAAAAAAGATATCTTTTTCTCTTGGTTGGAAGGGTTAAGTTTATTAGCCTGGGGAAGTTTGCTTTTAAAATATACTTTTACAGGGCAGTATAAATTACTAATTCATCCTAACTATTTCAGCTTAGTATTAGGCAGTGGCATAGTTTTGATCGTTTTGGGTGTTATCAAAGTCAAGTCGATCGTCGAAAATAAAGTGCGCGACAATGCCGAACACATCAGCCTATTTCCTCCTGGTTTGGGTAGCAGCTTATTATTACTCGTCGCGATCGCAGGGTTATTAATTCCCCCCAAAGTTTTAACCAGCCAAACTGCGCTTAAAAGAGGCGTGGGAGATCTGCCCTTAACTACCATTCAACCCCAAGCCTTCCGCACCGATAGCAAGCCCGAAGAGCGATCGCTGATTGAATGGATACGGACGATTAACGCCTATCCCGAACCCGATGTCTATAAAGGACAACCAGCCAATATTACGGGTTTTGTACTGCACCTAAGCGAACTAC
>JBCDCO010000292.1:0-6244 GCA_039181635.1 Cyanobacteria bacterium P01_G01_bin.19
ACCATTATGCTAGCGGATGCCTTAGCCAGTAAAAATATTACCGTTAATGCCGTCGATCCTGGTTGGGTAAGTTCGGATATGGGAGGAGCAAACGCACCCCGAACTGTCGAACAAGGTGCAGATACAGCAGTTTGGTTAGCTACTATCGACTCGGTTAAAGATAGCGGAAAACTGTGGCGCGATCGTACAATCGCTTCTTATTGATTGGTATTGGTTTTTTTGCTCGTTTAGATTCAATTGACCAAATTAGGGCATTAGTGATTTTTATACATCGACTATTTTTCTGCTGGCAGAAATCGATTTGGCTTCAATAAAAATATTTTTCACTTCAGAGTGGGCGCTATGAATTGACTTCTCCAAACGCTCGACAGCGATCGCCAGTTCTTCAGTAGCCAAATCTTTGACAAATTTGATTTCTAGATTTAGCAGTATCTCTTGAGGACCAAAGTGAAGTGTCAAAACCTTAATCACCTCGTCTACAGCAGGATCGTCATTGGTAATTTTTCTAATATCTGCCACAGTCTCGGGACTCGCACCTTCCCCAATTAACAATCCCTTGCTTTCGGCGGCTAATAACAAAGCAACTCCACACAAGATAATGCCAATGACAATTGATGCCACTCCGTCCAGGTAAACATTTCCCAGCAAATGTCCGCTGAATACGCCGATAAAAGCCACAAACAAGCCGATTAAAGCAGCAGTGTCTTCAAAGAGGATGGTAAAAATAGTCGGATCTTTACTCGCCCGAATTGCTTGCCAAAAGCTATCTTCCTCTTTAGTCGCCAAAAATTCCTGTAGCGCCACATTCCAAGAATAGCCTTCAAAAATTACAGCCGATCCCAACACAGCATAGCTCCAAAAAGGATCGGTTAATGGTTCGGGATGTCTGACATGATTGATGCCCTCATAAATCGACATTCCTCCCCCAATAGCAAAAATAAATAGAGAAACAATCAGCGTCCAAAAATACAGCTCTTGCCCATAACCAAAGGGATGACTGTCATCGGCGGGTCTTTTGCTCAATTTGATACCCAATAAAAGTAATAGTTCATTACCCGTATCTACCACTGAATGAATACCTTCAGAAAGCATTGCCGAACTGCCTGTTGCCGAGGCTGCAAAAAATTTAGTGACTGCGATCGCAAAGTTGGCAGCCATTGCTGCATAGATTGTTTTTTTAGCCGAACCTGACATTGTGTTTTTAAATACTTATTTAATATATTGAGCGTGCCATCATCTTAAACATACTGCCGAACTAAACGCAAAATGTGTAGCTCGAATATGCCAGAACCAAAATATTCTGCGTAAATTGTTATGTTTCGTAAGAATTTATCCCTATCTAGGTTTGATAAACTTGACAATGAAGTTTAATGGTTAATAGTTTTTATAGCTAAAAACCGACAACAGGAAGAATATTTCACAATATTTTTCTCAATCCAAAATAAAATTTATTTTCAGGAGACTAATCAATTATGGTTCAACGAGGTTCTAAAGTCAGAATTCTTCGTCCAGAATCCTATTGGTATAACGAAGTTGGCTCAGTCGCATCTGTAGATACAAGCGGTATTCGCTACCCTGTAGTAGTGCGTTTCAACAAAGTTAACTATGCTGGCGTAAATACAAATAACTATGCTGAATCAGAGGTAAAGGAGGTAAGTCCTCCACCTAAAAAAGCTGCCAAAAAGGCACCTGCCGCCAAGAAAGCACCCGCTGCTAAAAAGGATGAAGCTCCAGCAAAAGATAAAGAACCAAAAGAAGGTTAAGACTAATTTAATTAGCGAACTTTTCTGATTTAAAAACAAGATTTTGGCAATTAAATGCAAAAAACGAACAACAACTTTGCTACTGACTGTTAGTTAACAGCTAGGTTAAATTCAATTTAAAATAGTCGTTCGCACAACTGCATTAATCATCGCCTACGCTTAAAATAAAATGTTATGCCCTCAGTTATCACAGGTATTCTGAGGGTTTATTTATAAATATTTAATGTATTTAATCTAGTTAAAAGATTTAAAGATAAAATCAGGTGCAAAGATTAAAAAAAACCAAAGCGATCCCCATTAATTAATTTTTTTTTAACGATTCAAGTTCAAAAAAAAACAGTTTTAAAGATTAAATAAAGATAGAGACAGACCCGCACTTAAAAGAAAACTTTTTCGATTGGATACTAGGGTCTTAACAGTATTTATTTTGTCACACCCATCTCAAACATCACAGGAGTAACTTGATGGCAACTGTAAGAGTAGCGATTAATGGTTTTGGGCGCATTGGTAGACTAGTGTTTCGCGCTGGATTGGATAATCCCAACATAGAATTTGTCTGTATTAACGATCTCGTACCCGCAGAGGCGATCGCCTATCTTCTGAAGTATGATTCCACTCACGGGCGTTTTAGGGGCACGGTAGAAGCAACAGACAACGGCATCGTGGTAAATGATAAACATATTCCTTGTGTTTCGGTTAGAAATCCCGAAGAATTGCCTTGGAGAGAATATAAGGTAGATTATGTAGTCGAGTGTACTGGCTTGTTTACTACTTATGATGGGGCATCCAAACACATTAAGGCAGGAGCAAGAAGAGTAGTCATTTCTGCACCTACTAAAGATCCCGATAAAGTAAAAACCCTACTCGTAGGAGTAAATCACCACAGCTTTGACCCCGCTAAAGATGAGATCGTCTCCAACGCTAGCTGTACGACTAACTGTCTGGCACCCATCGCCAAAGTAATCAATGATAACTTTGGACTAGCAGAAGGACTGATGACCACAATTCATGCTATGACCGCTACTCAGCCTACAGTAGATGGCTTTAGCAAAAAGGATTTGCGCTCAGGGCGTAGTGCGGCTCAAAATATTATTCCCGCCTCTACAGGGGCAGCCAAAGCAGTGACCCTAGTATTGCCCGAATTAAAAGGGAAATTAACAGGCATGGCAATGCGCGTGCCAACTCCCGATGTATCAGTTGTCGATCTAACCTTTCGAACCTATCAAACTACTACCTACGAAGACATTTGCTACGCCATGGCGGAAGCATCTTTGGGAGATATGAAAGGAGTTTTAGGCTATACCAACGATCCCGTAGTATCTACAGACTTTACTGGCGATCCTCATTCAAGCATCTTTGATGCGGGTGCGGGAATGGAATTAAACGGTAACTTCTTTAAAGTTGTCGCCTGGTATGACAATGAATGGGGCTATTCCAATCGGGCGATCAATCTGATTTTAGCAATGGCTACTAAGGAAGCAGAAACATTAGTGGAAACTAAGATTGGCTGATAAGGTAAAAAGCGCTTTGCGAGCAATTTGAGGCGGTTAGATTAATCGCCTCAACTAAATTCTTTCGTCCTTGTCCCTGATTCATTCATCGCTCGTTATTAACGCTACTGTCACAAAAAAAGATATATTTATTTTCGCTTTCATCTTTACAAGAACATACATAGTTTACGAGGAGAATTAATGCTAAACCAATCAGAAGCAGTCATTGAAGCGATCGCCGCTAGAGAAATTTTAGATTCTCGCGGTCGTCCGACAATTGAAGCAGAAGTACGTTTGGAGACTGGCACAGTAGGATTAGCTCAAGTGCCTAGTGGCGCATCTACAGGCAGTTTTGAGGCTCATGAGCTGAGAGATGATGACAAAAATCGCTATGGTGGAAAAGGAGTTTTAAAGGCAGTACGCAACGTCAAAGAAAAAATTACACCCGCTCTTTTAAACGTTGATGCGCTAGAGCAAGCAACAGTAGACCAGATTATGATTGATCGCGATGGCTCGCCAAACAAAAAAAACTTGGGGGCAAATGCGATCTTAGCGGTATCTTTGGCAACGGCAAAAGCAGCAGCAGAAGAAGTGGAACTTCCACTATACCGCTATTTAGGAGGTCCTTTATCTAACGTTCTTCCCGTACCTATGATGAACGTAATCAATGGCGGATCTCATGCAGATAACAATGTAGACTTCCAAGAATTTATGATCATGCCTGTGGGAGCAGATTCTTTTAAAGAAGCTTTGCGTTGGGGTGCTGAAGTTTTTGCTACTTTGAGCAAAGTTCTAGGAGAAAAGGGACTGCTATCTGGGGTAGGAGACGAAGGAGGATATGCTCCTAACCTGGGATCGAATCAAGAAGCATTGGATTTACTGATAAGTGCGATCAAGCAGGCAGGCTATAAGCCTGGCGAACAAGTAGCCCTAGCTATGGATGTTGCCGCCAGCGAATTTTATGCAGACGGCAAGTATACCTACGACGGCGAAGCCCATTCTCCAGAAGAGTTCATTAGCTATCTAGCCGAACTAGTTGAGAAGTATCCCATTGTTTCCATTGAAGATGCTCTCCATGAAGACGATTGGGATAGCTGGAAAACCTTAACTGATAAGCTGGGATCGAAAATTCAGCTTGTCGGAGATGACTTGTTTGTAACTAACAAAACTAGGCTGCAAAAAGGTATAGATTTAGACGTAGGCAATTCTATCCTGATCAAGCTCAATCAAATTGGAACTTTGACCGAAACCCTCGAAACTATCGAACTAGCTACTCGCAGCGGTTATCGCTCTGTAATCAGCCATCGCTCTGGAGAAACAGAGGACACAACCATTGCTGATCTCGCGGTAGCTACTCGTGCGGGACAAATCAAAACTGGTTCTTTGTGCCGTAGCGAACGGGTGGCAAAATACAATCGCCTGCTAAGAATTGAAGAAGAATTGGGCGATCGCGCTGTCTATGCAGGAACCATTGGTCTGGGACCTAAAAATTAACTTTAAATTTAGTTAGTTTATAAACCAAAGATTAAGGCTTGGGTAATTCCAAGCCTTTCTTACTAAATCGAGAGTAACCTATATACAGTTAGTTCAAATTTAATATGGCAACATAAAACAGCGAGTTATATCAATCAGATTTTATACGACCCTTACTCGTTGCAATTTTTGCGCTTAAACTGTCTGCCTGCAACTTTTGTAAGAACTTGCGCGGATTTATTAGCCAGCATCAAAGAAGATTGATTGTTATCATATTGCTCTTTCACTAGGGTTGGCAGCAGTTAACTCCAGCAATTATCCATATAATCACGATAACCTTGACTAAGAACTTATGGAAACCAAAGCTTCTCAACAACTTCGACAAACTCTTAGTACCAGTAATTTTGCCCAGGATATTCAAGTAGAAGATGATCGCACGGGAATGAGTATCGAGACGCTCAAAAGAGCGTTTGCCGACAACTTATTTTACGTTCAAGGAAAAGACGAATCTAGTGCCACTCTTCACGACTATTATCAAGCATTAGCTTTCACAGTACGCGATCGCCTGTTACATCGCTTCATCAAAACAGGACGTACTTACTACGAAGAAGATGTCAAAGTAGTTTCTTATCTCTCTGCCGAATTTTTGATGGGTCGCCATCTTGAAAATAACCTAATTTCCTTGGGCATTTACGAAAAAATGCGTCAGGTGGTCAGCGAATCAGGTTTAGAAATTGAAAATTTAATCGAACAAGAGCCAGATCCTGGTTTGGGCAACGGTGGTTTGGGTCGGCTTGCAGCTTGTTTTCTCGACTCTTTAGCCAACTTGGAAATGCCCGCTATCGGCTACGGTATTCGCTACGAATTTGGCATTTTCCACCAGGCATTGAGGGATGGTTGGCAGGCTGAAATTCCTGATAATTGGCTGATGTTTAAAAATCCTTGGGAAATCGCACGTCCTGAAGATGCGGTAGAGATTAAATTAGGCGGACACACCGAAGCTTATCGTGACGAACAAGGACACAATCGAGTTAGCTGGATTTGCGATCGCAAAGTTAAAGCCGTACCTTACGATACTCCCGTACCTGGATATCGTACCAATACCGTAAACTCTCTCAGACTGTGGAAAGCCGAAGCGAGCGAAGAATTTAACTTCGAGGCGTTTAATGCGGGGAACTATGACCGTGCGGTTGGAGAAAAAATGAGTTCGGAAACTATTTCCAAAGTACTCTATCCCAACGATAACACTCCTCAAGGTAAAGAGTTACGTTTAGCACAGCAGTATTTCTTTGTCTCTGCTTCTTTACAAGATTTAATTCGCATTCATCTTCATCTCCATCCCAATCTCAGCAACTTCGACGACCGCGCTGCAATTCAGCTCAACGATACTCACCCCGCCGTTGCCGTAGCTGAGTTAATGCGCCTATTTGTTGAC
The DNA here is from genome assembly GCA_039181635.1 of Cyanobacteria bacterium P01_G01_bin.19. Lineage (GTDB taxonomy): Bacteria > Cyanobacteriota > Cyanobacteriia > Cyanobacteriales > Xenococcaceae > Waterburya. The sequence goes on from JBCDCO010000292.1 coordinate 6,162, forward strand.
GAGCATGACATGGATTGGGATCAGGCTTGGGACATTACGCAAAAAACTTTGGCGTATACCAACCACACTCTATTGCCAGAAGC
>JBCDCO010000293.1:0-6178 GCA_039181635.1 Cyanobacteria bacterium P01_G01_bin.19
TGGTTGCGATATCCCGCCCCTTCATGAATAAAATAAATTTTAAGATCTTCAATGTCGCTTTCGCTGATATTTAATTTGCTAGCGTCTAATCTACGGGCGTTTAGCTCATCTAAATCGACTGCGCTGGCTTCTTCATGAACAAACTGGTTAAATGCTTCAACACCTGTTCCTGCAATACTGCCATCTTGATTAGTGTATTCGGTGGTATGAAATTGAGTCGCAGGGCTATTGTGTCGATGAAAGTTGAAGTCTGAAAAGCTAAAAATAGCATTTGCGGGTAGTGTTGCACCCACAGCAATAGTAATAGTACCTAAAAATAAGGATAAGTTTTTGAAATTCATGGGCTATAAATACTTAATTAATTAAGGTTATTTCGGTTATTTTGCGGAGATGATTTTTAGATGTCTGAGCAATACTCTAGAACATCCAACTTGCCGCTAGAAAGACTTTTTAAAGTGTCTTTTTGGTGTTGGTCAATGATATTTTTAGTTTCGCTATAAGCCTTGGCGATCGCTGTCTTAGTATCTTCTGCTTGTTCTACGTGGTTGCAGACAACTCTGCTCAATTCCTCATCGGTCATTACCAGACCTTGTGCTGTAGCGGGAAGAGAACTTACCAATGAGAAGAAACAAATCAATAAAGCTGTTGTTTTCATAGTTGCTATAAATATTTTTATGGACTTCTAAAATATTTATAACCCGAAAATATACGTATGTAATTATCCGTATGTCAAAAACACTTATTCTTGATAAAAAAAGGTTTTTACTTCATTAATTCTTTATTATGTTTGAGGATAATAACTAATAATTAATAACTATGAGTGGATTACTTTAGATTTTGCATCTCAAACCACCGACGCTCTATTCAACAATTGACAATGCACAATTACTGACGCGAAGCGAATCCTTTAGAGCAATTGTCAATTGTCAATTATCCATTGTCCATTGATAATTATTGATCGCTCGCCCAACGAACCTGTCTTAAAATACCCCGTAACATAGCTACTTCTTCAGGTTGGAGGTTGGCTTTATTGTACAAACGGCGGAACTTTTCCATTTTCACAGCTGCGGTATGAGGCTGTAGATAACCGATTTCTAACAGCACATCTTCTAAATGCTGATAATATCCTTCCAATACATCTATGGGTGCATTAGTCGTTACAGAGTCTTTAACTGTTGGAGAGGGCAAAACAGGTGTTTGGGCGGGATTATTGCTGATTTTAAGCCATGATTGATAAAGCTCGTAAGCACAGATAGCCACCGCTTGTGCCAAATTTAATGAAGGATAGTCGGGATTGGATTGAATGCAGACAAATTTTTGGGCGTACTTTAATTCATCATTGCTCAATCCTCGATCTTCCGCCCCAAACATCAGTGCAGATTCAACCTTGGGGGCAAGTAACCAAGGAAGTACGGTAGCGGCTGGTTCTAGGTTTATGGGTACGCTACGAGAGCGAACGGTTGTGGCGATCGCTCTTTGACACCCCGCCAAGGCTTGAGGCAAACTATCAGCTATGATGGCATTTTCCAAGACATCTACGGCATGAACTGCCATAATCCTGGCATCTTCATCGTTAATATCGCATCTAGGATTGACCAAAACTAAACGAGTCAAGCCCATATTTTTCATGATTCTAGCGATCGAGCCGACGTTCAACGCTCCCGCAGGTTGAACTAAAACAATCCTAATATTTGCCAGTAGATTTTCTTTCATTCGACCAAAGTATCAAATAATGCGAAATAATAATACTGTTATTTGTTTTCATTTCTGAATATTTATTTCCAATTCCTTAAAATATGGCTCGTCAGCGTAAGAAATCCGATTTACCTACCAAAGTTTGTGTTGTCTGCGATCGCCCTTTTACCTGGCGCAAAAAGTGGGAAAAGTGCTGGGATGACGTAAAATACTGTTCGGATCGCTGTCGCCGTCGCAAACAGTCAGTAAATAGCGAAGCCAACAGTTAACAATACCGATATCATACTTCAAGACCCAACAATTATTTATTGATACTCAAAACTATGTCTGCAAAGCAAGTACAGCCCAAGTTAATTATTCACGGTGGTGCAGGGGGACATCTTAGAAGTGCCAAAGGAGAAGCAGTAGTTCGCGAGGCACTTCATTCTGTTATCAAAGAAGTTTATGGCTTGCTTGATTTTGGTGGTAGCGCAATGGATGCCGTAATTATGGGCTGTCAGCTATTGGAAAATCAGCCCACTTTTAATGCTGGTACTGGTTCTGTACTACAGTCTGATGGACAAATAAGAATGAGTGCAGCCTTGATGGATGGCTCGAAACAACGTTTTAGTGGGATTATTAATGTTTCTCACGTCAGACATCCCATTGAACTGGCTCAATTTTTGCAGGGAGAAGAAGATCGGGTATTGTCAGACTTCGGTGCAGCTAGATTGACTAGAGAACTGCACGTACCTGTATACGATCCTTTGGTAGAAATTCGCCTTAAAGAATGGATACAAGAGCGAGACGAAAACTTTGATAAGGAAATGGCGGGAGTAGTAGCCGAACAAGAATTGATCCACGAACCCCGCAAAGGTACGATTGGGGTAGTAGCCCTTGACGGTAACGGCAAAATTGCAGCAGGAACCTCGACAGGGGGTAAAGGTTTGGAAAGAATTGGTCGAGTTAGCGATTCGGCAATGCCAGCGGGTAACTATGCCGACGCTTCGGCGGGGGTTAGCTGTACGGGTATCGGCGAGGACATCATGGAAGAATGCTTGGCGGCTAAGGTGGTAATTCGCGTCACTGACGGTATGTCTTTAGTAGATGCTATGACTAAATCGATGACTGAATCTCGCAGCCGCCAACGAGATTTAGGCGCGATCGCTATTTCCGCTGATGGTACAATCGCCTGGGGCAAAACCAGCGAGGTAATCTTAGCGGCTTATCATGACGGAGAAAAAGTCGGCGATACCATTAACTGGAATAATGATGAACTCGTTGGCAATCTGTAAGTTTGGCATTTTGGGAGATGAGCAAACCAATCTACTTACAAATAGCGGAGGAATTAAAAAGTAATATTCAACAGCAAAGCTATCTGCCAGGAGACAAATTGCCCACCGAGAAGAATTTGGCAGATCGATTTCAGGTAAATCGTCACACCGTTAGAAATGCGATCGCCATTCTTAAAGAAGAAGGCTTGATTCGGGTAGATCGAGGCAGGGGGATGTATGTCGCTCAAACACCGATAGGCAGTTTAGAAGTAGGAAAAAAAGCCGATTTTCTGACCGTACATTACGATGGCGCAGTGCCAATGTTGATGGAAGTCTATAAGTCGGGTATGAGGGTAGCTTAAAGACTAAAATACACACATGTCATCTGTCTCAGTATCAACGACAAAATTTATTGTATATGCCTGTCCGACTGGACAATTTAACAGTTTGTTGGAGGACTATTTTCGTCAAAGCCTTAAATTATATGGAGAAAATACGGCTCATAAATATATGCCTCACTGTACCTTAACGGGCTTTTTTACCGCAGATATAGATTCGATACCTATCTACATTCAAGCTTTAGATTTGGCGTATACAGAGGCAAAAAATGAGAATTTACCTTTAGACATAACGGTAAAGCAATTAACTTTTAATGAAAATTGGCATGGCTTAGAGTTGCAGGGAGAAAACCTCAAACAGCTAATTGTTGATTTTTCTGGAGTGGAAAAGGCGATCGCCTACCGAGAAAAGCTGAGATTGAAAGACTGGCTACACCTCAGCTTGGCTTATAATTTTGCTCCTCAACATAACAAAAAGTTAGAGCACTTAGCTAGAGACACAATTGACATAGAAGTAAAAAATGATTGGGAACTCCGCTTCTATCAAAAGAACCCAGACTGGTCTTGGAATTGCTTAAAAAGTTGGCAATTATAGCTAAATTATTTGAATAAGATTGAAATAATTTTTCTAGGCATCTACTGGGTTTAACTGCATCATTTGCCAGGTAACAAAAGTACCAATTGGACTCCAAAGCAAATAGGGAAACAGCAAGAAAAATGCCACTTTAGATATCGGAAACACTAATGTTGCCAACATAGCTCCCAAGAAAAATCCTGTACCGCCAATAACTGTACCTATTTTTAAACTACGAGTTTTACACATCACCACTGTGTATAAAGAGATAGCAGTCTCCACTACGATATAGAAACCCATCAAAAACCAAGTATAAGCTGTCCCTGGATTGGCAGACCAAATATTATAAGCAGACCATGCACCGCAAATAAACACGAATGTCCAAATAATAGGAATGGCAGCTTCAAAGGTCAACCAGTTTGGGCGGCGCAAACGTTTAAACCAGCGGAAGTCTTCGCTAGAAATAAAACGATTACACATAAAAGGAATCACAATAGCAACAATACCAATAGCCAACCAAGAAGGAATCATGGAAAAGAGAAATAAAAACTTACAGTTTAGTGTATTACGATCGCATCCTATCGACCTATGGCTACAGACTTATTTTTCAGGACAGACCTAATTGAGGATAAATCAATTGTTATGCGAAGCGGCTTGCACTTGTTATCCTCCTTCGAGGACGTAGTCCCACGTAGATGGGACGAATGGGTGTATCCTTTTGGACAATTATCAATTGTCCCTTAATAATTTAGCTATAATGCACGCCAGACTTAGCTGTTATTCCAAAAGTTATGACTACCAGCATCTTTTTACCGCGTCGATTTCGCCCTACTCTTTCTCAAAGCCTGACAATTATCGGTCTGATTATTACCATAACCTTTATTGCGATCGCTTTATTCGCTCCTGCAATGCAGGATCTTGGCTGGATAAAAGATCCCACAGAAGCCCTAGCCAATCCAATCCACGAAGCACCAGGAGCCGAATATTGGTTTGGAACTACCCGACAGGGATATGATGTTTTTTCACGCACTCTTTACGGCACTCAAGCAGCTTTAAAAGTAGTTGTTTTAGCGACTAGTATTAGTTTAGTCATTGGCGTACCCTTGGGCTTGGTTAGCGGCTATTTGGGAGGCAAAATAGATAAGTTATTGATTTTCTTCATGGATACTATCTATACTCTTCCTGGATTGCTGCTGTCAGTAACTTTGGCGTTTGTAGTGGGCAAAGGAGTATTAAATGCAGCCTTAGCTTTGAGTATTGCCTATGTACCCCAGTACTATCGTATCGTTCGCAACCATACTACCAGCGTCAAAACCGAACTTTTTATCGAAGCTGCCCAGGCAATGGGCGCGCCAACCAGCAGAATTTTGTCGCGCTATTTATTCTTCAACGTCATTCAAAGCGTACCAGTCTTGTTTACCCTCAATGCTGCCGATGCAATTCTAATCTTAGGGGGCTTAGGCTTTTTGGGTTTGGGATTACCCCCAGAAGTACCAGAATGGGGTCACGATCTTCGACTGGCTTTAGATGCACTGCCAACGGGAATTTGGTGGTCTGCTACCTTCCCAGGTTTGGCGATGACAACGATGGTGACGGGCTTGTCTCTAGTTGGAGAAGGATTGGGAGATATGTTAAATCCTAATCTACGTAATAAATAGAATGCTGGAGAATGACTAATTAACACCTGATGTTAATTTAGAAGGCTTTGTATATATTCTCCATACTCTACCTAATTCCAAAAAAACACATTCATTCCTGGGGGACTAGTCCCCCAAACCCCCTATTGGGGAGGTTACGACCTCCCCAAACCCCGCCGTAACTGAAGTTCAGTCAAGATATCTGCTCTAACAATTGATTTTTATCTAAAAAAGCGAATTAATTCACACCAGCTGCAACTAATTAACGTTTCTTGCTCAGGTCGAATTCTGCCGTGTAGTAATCTTCATTGACTTCTACTAACTGTTGGCTCTCTGTTTTTAGCGTAATAGTCTTGCCTGGGTTTGGCGGTTTGGGACTATCTGGATTGCCATCCCGAAAATCATCTCCGCCATCAGAAGAATTAAACAGCCAGAATAACCATGAGACAAATAGACCGAACAAGTATGCCGATGCTAATACTATCGCGAGTCTTAAGGCTATTACAAACATGATTTCTAGCTATTTTTCTATTTTGGCTGTTTTTTTAAATATTTCCAGATTATAAGCTCATGAAGCTGTTAAAATGCTTGAGTTTTATTATTTGTTAACTTGAGTTCGCTCAAATAGAAAGGCGATCGCCTTGATTATATTTACTAAATATTTTTGTTATAAAGGAGAAA
>JBCDCO010000294.1:0-6111 GCA_039181635.1 Cyanobacteria bacterium P01_G01_bin.19
TACTATTCCATTAATTCTGATGCCACAATCATCGAACCTATTCCCTCATCGGTCAGAATTTCTAGCAACAGAGAATGGGGCATCCGACCGTCTAAAACATGTGCTGCGCGCACGCCTTGAGCTAGCGATCGCACGCAGCAATTCACCTTGGGAATCATACCGCCAGAAACGATTCCTTGAGCGATCAAATCTCTCGCTTTTTGTATATCTAATTTCTTGATCAGGCTAGAAGAATCGTGAAAGTCATACATAATGCCAGGGGTATCGGTCAGTAAAATTAGCTTTTCTGCTTGCAATGCTGCGGCGATTTCTCCTGCAACCGTGTCGGCATTAATGTTGTATGCTTGACCGTTTTCATCCGCAGCGACGCTAGAAATTACGGGGACATATCCTCCATCAACTAAAGTTTTAATCAGCCTGGTATCAACACTAGTAACTTCGCCAACAAAGCCCACTCCTTCTTTACCTACAGGACGAGCCTGAATCAAGTTGCCATCCTTACCACATAGCCCAACAGCCAACGCACCCGCACGGCTAATTAAAGATACCAATTCTTTATTAACTCTACCTGCCAATACCATTTCTACGATATCCATAGTGTCGGCATCAGTTACCCGCAAACCGTCTTTAAATATTGGCTCGATGTTTAATTTTTGCAGCCAGGTATTGATTTCGGGTCCCCCGCCATGAACAACTACAGGACGAACTCCAATACAAGCAAGAAACACCACATCGTTGATCACCTTGGCTTTGAGACTGCTATCCTTCATCGCTGCACCGCCATATTTAATCACAATAGTGCGACCTTCAAATTTTTGAATGTAGGGCAGTGCTTCGCTTAAAACGCGAACGCGGGTAGATGCTGCTTCTTTAAGATATTCGCTGTCGTACGCCATAAAGTTTGAATTAAAAGACTAAGAATTAGGAACTTGTACTTGAGATTTGAGTACTGTAGGTATTGCCTCGATAATTTTTGCTGATATTTCTGCGGGGGAAATATCTGAATTAATAGAGATCACTATATCTGCTTGAGCGTATAAAGAACGCCGAGTTTCCAGCAATGATTCTAGCTTGTCAGCTAGAGGTCTGGTTTGGTCGTGAGATAACCTTTTTTTTAGTATTTCTAAATCTACATCCAGCCAGACCACCAAACCGTCTCTTAGATAACTCCAATTTATTCGTTTTGTGATAACGCCGCCGCCAGTTGATATCACCGATCGCGCATATACTGATAGCTCTCCCAATACCTGAGTTTCCAATTCTCGGAAATAGTCTTCCCCTTGGGTCTTGAAAATCTCTGTAATGGGCTGTTTGGCGATCGCTTCAATAGTTTTGTCTGTATCGATAAAACGGTAGTTCAAATCTTGGGCTAATTGCTTGCCTACAGTAGTTTTGCCCGCCCCCATCATGCCGATCAAATATACGCTGACACCCTGCAATAAATTATCCATAATTCCGCTTCATTAACATTTACCAATAGTACTGATAGAAAGATCTTGTCGTTTTAGTACCGCCCAAAATTGTAAGATTTACTTAACACTCGTCTCTTGATAAACGAAGGAAATATACTTATGACCGTTGCCACAAACGTTCCCGCTTTTTGTGAAGGAATTCAACATTTCAAAGAAAGCTTGCCTGGTTTTGCTGAATACGGACAAACCGCTGCCATTGCAGCAGGGCAAACTGCGATCGCCGATCCGACAGATAAAAATGCAGTTTATCAAACTATGCTAGCAGCAGATGCTTTACGCTATCTAACCCTACAAACTACTGCTAGTAAACAGTCTGGTCATCCAGGGGGATTTGCCAGTATTGCTGATGCGATCGCCTCCTTAGTGATGTTGGGACATAAAAATATTATTACGGAAGTGGGTCATCATGCTCCAGGCTTTTATAGCAATGTCTTTTTAGATACCTCCTTAGAGGCAATGGGCATCAATAACGTGCAGGATATGTGCGATCGCTTTCGGGAAATGCACGGGCTTTTAGGACACCTTTCAGGGCAAATTCCTGGCTTGCTTAATCCCGCAGGACCACTAGGACAAGGGCAACACTTTGCTATGGCGGGCGCAAAACTGCATCCTGGAGTATTATTCCCCGTAACTATCGGCGATGGTGGTTTGGGCGAACCCTATATCATGAGTAGCTTTGGTCACTTTAATACGGCATATCCCAATGTAACTAACTTCTTGCCAATTTTGGTCTGGAATGGTTATTCCCAAGAACATCACAGCATGGTTTCCACCAAAACCAACGACGAGATGATTGCTTACTGGGCGGGTAATGGCTTTACAGAAATCATTTTAGTCGATGCCAAAGACTACGACGACAGCAATCAAGTTAGCGATTATGTAGACAGCACTCTGTTTTCCCAAGAAGCCAGAATGAAGTTTACTCAAGCCGTCTTGGAAGCAACCGATAAAGCTGCCAAATCTGCATTAGATGGCAAACTAACAGTCTTGATCGTCAAACAGCTAAAAGGATCAGGTGTCCACAAACGCGGATCGCAATCTCACAATCTCTACCCAGGAGATAGCACAGAAAAAGACTATATTGTTTCCGCACTTAAAGAAAGAGCTTTAACTCCTGAAGCCTGGCAACTAGTCCGCACAAACTATCTTCGTTCCAACGGCGGTGCAGCAGTAGAAACAGCCGTTACCGAAAAAGAATACTCCATACCCGATCTTGGTAATGTTCCTCTAGAAGAATATGCCGTCGGCGGAGATAAAAAAGTAGCTACTACCGCGATGGGTGCAATGGTGGCATATGTAGGACAACAGGATAAAGACTTTATCGTGGCTAATGCCGATGGTAACGCAGCATCGGGTATCAATAACATTAACACTGCTCTCAAAATTATCCACCCCACCACCGATGCAACCTATTTCCAACAACCCCAAGGGCAAGTTTACGAACCCCTGAGCGAAGATGCTTGCGCGGGTTTAGCAGCAGCCCAGGCATTATTTGGCGCGAGAACTCTTTGGTGTTCCTATGAATCCTTTGCCATCAATGGTTTACCCATCTGGCAAACTGTCACCCAAGCAATGGCAGAATTACGTCGCCCCACTCCTTCTACCATTACCCTCTTTACCGCAGGTGCATTAGAACAAGGGCGCAACGGTTGGACACACCAACGCCCCGAAGTGGAAAACTACTTTGCAGGGATGATGCGTAACGGTAATGTTTTCCCTCTCTTCCCTTGCGATGCCAACAGCATCCAGGCTTGTTATGAATGGGCATTGGGTACGAAAAATAAAGGCGTTACTATAACTGCTAGTAAATCTCCCTTGGAAATCCGCACTACCCTAGAACAAACTAGAGAAGGAATAGCTAAAGGAGGCATTGTCATCCAAGAAACTCCTGGGGATAAAACAGTCGTCTTTGCCGTCATTGGCGATATGACATTAATCCCCGCTTTAGCAGCAGCAGAACAACTCAAAGTCGCAGGTATTGGTTCTAAAATCGTCTCCATCATCAACCCCCGTCGTTTGTATCGTCCTACCGACGTGGCTTGGGATACCATCACTCAATCTCCCGATGGCGATTTCCTTTCCGATGCCGACTTCTCCGCAATGTTCGACGGTAATGCTTTAATCGGCGTTACAGGCGGTTCTAGTGCCATGTTAGAACCCGTTATGTTGCGTAGCACTAGCCCTCGCGATGTCTTTGCTTGGAAACGAGGCGAAACTGGTAATAGTGCTAGTCAAATTATGGAATTTAACGGCATTACTGCTGATAATTTTGTGAAACGCGCCAAAGAGTTAATCGGTTAAGTTTTTATCTTGGTAGAGTGGGCGACGCAAAGCTAGTGCTTTAGTGCATTGCCCACCCTACTGCTTTCAAACTAATTTTTTCATTAGTGCTATCTTGGTATCGATTTAAGTAATTAAATATTGATACCAGATGGTTAATTTTCTTAAAACAAGATTACAGGTATTTGTTTCCTCTACATTTTTAGACCTCAAAAAAGAACGTCAAGCGGCTGTCTCTGCGATACTAAATGCTGGCCACATTCCTGCTGGAATGGAACTTTTTACCGCAGGTGATCAATCTCAAATGGATGTAATAAAACAATGGATTGATGAATCAGATGTTTATCTGTTGATATTAGGTAGTCGTTACGGAAGTATTGAACCAGAAACAGGAAAAAGCTATACGCATCTCGAATATGAATATGCTGTATACAAAGATAAGCCTTTATTTGCTTGCGTTATAAAAGATAGCGCAATAGATAATCGTGTAAAAGAATTAGGTAGAAGCTGTTTAGAACAGAAAAATCCTAATGAGTTACAAGAATTTAAGACAACAGTATTATCTAAAATGTCTGGTCTTTGGTCAGATACTAAAGATATTGAGCTAGAGATTATGAAAGCATTACAAACTTTTTCTCGTAGAGAGGATTTAATTGGATGGGTAAAAGGTAATGAATCAGTGAACACAGTTGCACTTACTGATGAACTAGCAAGGTTAAGTAAAGAAAATGCAGATTTAAGAGAAGAAAATAATAAACTTAAAATTGAAAGGGAAAATTTATCCAGCAATAGCATATCAGGAATATCTTATGAAGAGATGAAAAGTACATTAGAAAATATTCCTGTAACTTCAGATGAATTTGATAGTTTACACTCATTAAACATTACAATCAAAGACAATTGGAACATTCAATTGAAAAACTTATTGGATTTCATCAAACTTACCAAAGATGACCTATTAGCAGAATGTTTAATTGTTTCGCCATATTACTTACAAAATTCTATTAACAAATTTTGTCAAAGAAATAGTCTAACAATACTTAAAGAAAAAGGTATTGTTGATTTTACGGTTGAAACAATTACTATACAACCTAGTGAATTTAGATCAGGTAGTACACAGCGAAAGTATAGATTTAAACTAACTCAACAGGGATTCAATTTTTTAAATTGGTTAAATACAAAAAACAGTAATGAAAACCCACATAAGTTGCTACCTTAGCTATTTTTTTCAAGAGATCGTATCTTGTTAAACAAAATACTTTAAGATTAAATTTTGTCTCATCTTTTGATGATACGAAGGATGATGCGATTTTCTAACTTTTTTAGATTTGCGATCGCCTTAGTAAAACAACTAACCAGGAAAGAATACTGCAGGAGAAACATGAAAAAACTCTGCTAGCTCTTGAATATGTCTGGCAGTTAGATGACGCTTATTATTTAATATATCAGAGACAATTGATTCTGTTTTAAAAATAGGTACTAAGTCTTTTTGCTTCAAGCTAAATTCAGATAATAAGGCTTTAAGCAACTCTACTCCATGAAGATCAGGAATGATTTCTTGGCTGGTTTCATATTCATAAGCTAGAGTTCCCAATACACTGAGATAGTCTGACTCATCTTGAGAAAGCTGTGGCTTATCTAGGAGAGAATCGGCTATTTTTTGAGTCTCTGCTAATTTTCTATTTGATGTAATAGGACGAGGATGATAGTTTGTTAATAAATTCAAGTAGTTATTAGAAATAACCATATCTAAATAATTTTCAACTAAGTTCCAAATTGCTTTGCTTTAGTTTTGCAATAACATTAGCACGTCCAATGATAGTTGCAGTTTTTCCTTCAAATTTAAGAAATACCCGCCCAGAAAACAAAGTTGGGATCGCTTTTTTCTGGTAAATAGCGAAGTCTTCTAATTCACTTTGAGGTTCAAAACCCATTTCGGCCAAATTCTGATTGAGAGTTTTTAGCCAAACTGCTTTACGTTTAACGGTAGTAGTTACAGTTACATTACGATTAAAAATAGTCCCTAAAATTCCACCAATTAAACCAGCACCTAAGGCGAGAGGATAAATAGAACGATTGAGTAAACTCACCTCAAACCTGCGAGAAAGTAACCCAAGAACGATAAAATTGGTAACGGTAAAATAATAAACAAATGTTAACCCAAGTCCAGGGGGTTTCATCATGAGGAGTTATCCAAATCAATAATTTATCAAGCATAGCATCTCTTTAATCAAAAATATTAGCTATAAAGGCGATCGCCTTACTTAAGAATCTTTAAAGCAAGGTAACACACAATCAATCAAAGAGATCTTTTATTTAAAGAGTTAAACAACTCAAGTTTCTGTATATTCAATAAATA
>JBCDCO010000295.1:0-6107 GCA_039181635.1 Cyanobacteria bacterium P01_G01_bin.19
AATTTCAGATAATGTGGTTTCATTTTCAATTAATTCGGGTCTGACACAAAATATAGTTTCAAATAATGTGGTCTCAAAATAGCGATAATTTCAGGTCGAGCCGATTATGATTTCAGTCCCTTACAGGTATTTCGTGTCGGCACTCAAAGGAGATTGGGGGGCGAAGAATCTAGTGTCTGAGAAGGGAGGCGATCGCGCCTCTCAAGAAATAGACAAAACTGCAATATTTCGTCACTGGTATGACCTAGCCCGTGAGCTTGGGTATTGCTCTGGTCAGGAGATGAGAGAGGGAGAACAATGGATTTGTTTGTCTGGGTCTTGGGAGAAGTGGGAAAATGCGGTGAATCGCGGTTACTCTCTGGAGTATCTGAAGAAGATAATCAAGCGGAATCAGAGACAATAAAAAGTGTTCGGTTAAAAGGAAAGAGCAAGCCAGTTAAATACAATAGAAAATATAGATAAAAAATCAATGCTTTCTGCTATGAGCCTCAAAGAACTGCAAAATCAAGTAATAAAACTACCCACCAATGAAAAATGGCAATTGGTTCAAACTCTACTTAGTGCGATTCAAGCAGATACGAAAGAAACAACCAAAAGCCTAGAAAAAAAATATCCTCTACGGGGATTGCCGATTAAGATTAGTGATGATTTTGACGAACCCATGACAGAATTATGGGAGGCATTAGGTTCGTGATTCTCTTAGATACTCATACTTGGCTTTGGTGGTTGCACGATCCTACTCAAATATCATTACCAGCACAAAATGCGATTGAAGAAGTAGAAAAGAAGAATGAGATTCTGATTTCTAGTATTTCAGTTTGGGAGATTGCCGTAAAACATAGCCTGAATAAACTAGAACTTCCTTTACCGATAAAAGAATGGTTTGAACTGGCTCAACAGCAACCAGGTATGACTATTGAACCGCTTTCACCTTTAGATGCGATACATAGTGCAAATTTACCAGGAGAATTTCATAAAGATCCCGCAGATCGGATATTAGTAGCGATAGCTAGAAGATATGACATACCGATAATTAGTCGTGACAATAAAATACAAAATTATCCCCATGTCAAAACAATTTGGTAAAGTTCCAATACTCACCATCAGAAATGAAGAGGGGGATGATGAAGATAATCCACTAATTCTGAGTTTCAAAAATAACTATGTTCTTCCCATCGCATTTTGGAGTAAAAATTAGTTCGTTGTGGAATTTGTTCTAAGTATTATCGAGTTAGTATATAAATACGGCATTTAGCCGTATAGAAAAGAGTAGAAATATAGCTATGGTTAAATCCAACAATCAAAGCGCAAGATTAGAAGCCCGTGTAGATCCAGAACTAAAAGCGAGGTGGCAACAGGCAGCAGATCTAGAAGGTAGAAGTTTAACTGATTTCATAATCAGCAGTATGGAGGAATCGAGCGAGCGGGTAATTCAACGGCATCAGAGAATGAAATTAGACCGACAAGATTCGCGAGATTTTGTGGAGGCAATTATAAATCCACCAGAACCAAATACCAGACTAATTGAAGCAGCAAGAAAATACCAAGAAATCATGGGTGAGTAACTCAGGAATGGAAATAGTCTTACTAGATTCAAAAAGTCATCGACGGGCGACGTTCGATTGTGGAGTAGAAAGTCTCAATCAATACATCAAAAAAATAGCCTCTCAAGATCTCAAAAGGAAAGCTGCCACAGTTTTTGTCTCAATTGATTCCTCAACGCAAAATGTAACTGCATATTACACACTTTCATCATTTAGTCTGGAACTGACAGAAATAGAATCGATCTGGGCAAAAAAGTTACCTCGTTATCCTTTGCTGCCAGCAACTATGTTAGGTCGTTTAGCGGTTGATAAACATCATAAGGGCAGGGGTTTAGGTCAGTTAATGCTAGTGGATGCGATAAAAAAATCCTACCAAGCAAGCCAGCAAATAGCTTCTGTTGCCCTTATAGTTGAGGCGATTGACGAGGAAGCAGTAAGCTTTTATCAAAAGTTTGGATTCATTAACTTTCAGTCGAGCAAAGAGCGTTTGTATTTACCAATGAAAACTATCGAAAAAATAACTACGTGAAGAGCGATTCGTTACTGGTGGAAAAAGGCAATCTAATCATCGATTTGAGAATCAATGAGGTCAATGAGCCACTGATTACGGCTTTTAATGTCGTGTTGTTCTAGATATTGGTCGAGACGGTCGCGCCAAGTGCGATCGCAACGAATGCGGATTTCAACGGGGTCGTCGTATTTTGGGGGTTGTCCGCCTCGACCTTTATAGTATTCTCCACGTTTGCCACCCCATCCTGAAGCTTGGTTAGTCATAATTTCACTTGTTTTTAAGAAGCAGTATCACTCTGTGTAGAATCAGGTTCAATAAGTTCGCTAAAGCCAGTCAAAGCGATGGGGGGCTGATTTGGAAGCTCTACTGTCAATTTTAATTTACCACCGACTGCCTCAATATACTTTTGAAGCGTAGAAAGAAGCATATCAGAATTTTTCTCTAGTCGAGAAACGTTACCTTGAGGAATGTTCAAAGCTTCAGAGACTTCAGCTTGGGTTAATCCTACTGCGCTGCGTAGTGCCTGTAAATCACGATAGGACTTTATTTTCTCTGCTGCACGAGCTTCAATGGCGTTTCGACGCTCTGGGGGAATTTCATCCCATATATTCTGGAGAATTTTTCCTTTAGTCATGCTTTTTTTCTTTCAATTTTTGTAGGTGTTCACTAAATCGTTCATCAGCTTTTTTAATTAATTGCTTATAGAAACGTTTTTGGCTGCTTCGTGATTTATCGCCAGCAACCAATAGAATTGCTTTTCTTTCGGGGTCGAAAGCGAAAGCTGTACGCCATACACCATTGTCTGCATTAAACCTCAATTCTTTCATGTTGCTATGCTTAGAGTTATTTAAGGTATCTACTATTGGTCTGCCAAGTTGAGAAGCAAATTCTTCTAGCATTAAGACTTCCTCTAGTAATTTGTCTTGTACGATTTGTGAAAACTCATGATATTCTTCGGCAAATAGTGGGTGAAATTCAACAGTCCAAGCCATAATTTAATTTTATCATTAAAGATATATATCGTTGATGATATATATTTAGTTAAAAGAAAGAGGAAGCTAGGGAGATTTAATGCTTGGTTGTTGAAGCTGAATCAATTGGGTTTGCATGGCTTGAAAATCGCGTTCGAGTTGCTTGTACTCCATTGCCAACATAGAAAAGTCTTCATAGTAAGCAAGAGCAAGTTCTTTTGCTTTGTTAGGATGCTGGTGTAAATATCGTTTCAAACATTCAAGAGAAAAATCTAATTCTAGGGGAGTAGAAGACATAGGTAGTCGTGCTTTAATTATTTCATCGTTAGGGTTAGGGGAAGAGAAGGGGGAAAAGAATAGATATGGCGATCGCCCTTAAATAAAAGCGATTACGCTGCGGGTAGCCAAAGCGATCACATTAATTCTCAGAGTTTATCGATGACGATAATTTGTAGTGGAACGTTGGTTTTGCGATCGCTATAAGCAAAAGCCTGACCACAATTAAGAAAACGAGCATTATTTTGTTGAAGCCAGGCGAAAAAAGCGCGATCGCCAGGACTGGGTTTCAATTGATAGTGGTGAGCTAAAGTAATCAATCTTCCTCCTGGTTTAAGGAATTTAAAAGCTTGTCGAGTATGACGGTTAACGCCATTACTACTAAAAGGAGGATTAGCTAAGACGCGATCGTAAATAGGTTGTGGTTGAGATTTAAGAAAATCATCACCTAAAACATTAAACCCTTGAAGTTTCAGAGCTTTCTGTAAGAGAGGATGAAGCTCAAAACAATCAATCTTGCTAACTCCAAGGTTGGCGAATGCACTAGCTAAATCGCCAGAACCCGCCGAAGGCTCAAGGATGCAATGGTGGGGATGAAGTTGAGCCAGACTAAGCATCTTATCAATTACATTGTGTGGAGTAGGATAAAAATCCCAAATACCTTGGGCAATAGCAGCACGCTTAATTTGAGCTACTTCCAGATGGGTCAAAGTATCTTTTAATTGAGTAATAGCGGATGTATTAGAGCGATCGAGCTTAAAATCTAGATTCTTTAAAGTGTCGTTAATGTGGTGCAGATAATCATCTAAACTAGCAAAATTAGATTGTGTAGAGATCGAGAAGCTACGGGATGAGTTGCGTAAAATAGGAAGAGAAGAAACCATGATTAAATATTGAAAAAACTTGAAGAGAAAAGAGAAAGAATGCGATCGCTTTTGAGTTAGAAAACTTCTTGAGTGCAAACATTGTGAGACATATCGAAAGCACAGATATCATTTTCTCTAGCCCAGATATATTTATCTCCGCTTTCGTGGCTAGATAGTTGGTAATACCATTGAGTCTCGGAGAGATAAGCTTCAGTGGTGCGATCGCATCGAGGATTATATCGACGTTCGACAATCTCAAAAACAGCCCATTTGGTATGTTGTTCTTGAGGGTCAATGACTTTAACTACATTGCCGATCTCATATTCAGCATGGGGTAAATCAGCTTCGTCTACCACAGGATTCGTCAAATTGAGGTCGTCATTAAGATATCGCTCGGCAGTGCGATCGAGTAAAGTTTGATGATGAGGTTTAAGGTATTCATCGGGGTCGCTGGCAAAGTCGTCAATCAAATCATTTAAAGCCTCAAAAACAACATTCTCGAATAGCTCGGAGGGCAATTGATAGTGCTGGCTATCGTGAATCAAATTAGCCGTAATATCGGGGATAGAATCAGTAAGATCGATGATGCGATGTTTATCTAGAGGTGCAGGAATGGAAGGATTCATAATGAAAGCTATTACCTGAAAAGAAGGATAAAAAAAAGAAGAAGAGCGATCGCTTTAGTAGTTTAAAGCGATCGCATATTTAATTAGATGGCGCGAACTAGTTGGGGTGTAGATTGTAGAGAATAACCACAGCTAAACCAACCATCGAGCCACTGTAGCCAATCTTGAAGGGTAGGGATAGAAGTAAAGGCAGCAGTCAGTTGTTGAGTATCGTTATCTTCTACGTTAGCTACGGTCAAAGCATATTCATAGACAGTAGCACCAGTTAGTTGTTGAAGTTGAAAGTCAGAAGAGGATTGCGCTATGTTAGTTAGAGTCATTTTTTCTTTAACAAGGATAAAGGTGATAAGCGAAGCGGTTACTTACTTTGGACGGTAGAACCGCTTTGGCTTTGTTTCTTTTGTATGTATCTATTATAGTTTATTCTTGAGTTAAATGTCAATATAAACTCAAGAATAAAGTAGAGATTAATTAGCAATCAAAATTCGAGGTAAACCATGTTCGCCCTCAAAGCAACAGAGCGTAGATATATTCTGGAAGACTGGAATTATCTGGCTCTTGGTTGACTTCGACTGTATCAAAATTAAGGATTGCCCACCACAGAAAAACAACAGCGATCGGGTAACTCCAGAGAGGCACGAGAAGGTCGAGAAACAGCTTCTAATTCCAGATCTATCTCGTAATGGTATTCCTCCTCTCGAACCAAAACATTTAGTTCACGGCGATCTCCAAGGTCTTGAAGAATCTTGACCTCAGTATCAGGAACTCCATCAATAATTAATGTCTGAATGTTAGACTGTACCTGAGATACATTAGATAAATTCATTGAACTTCAGTATTGATTTTTCTAGGTTCGCGTAGAAACTTTTTCTTTGTTTCTATACTCTAATTATAAACTATCTATCTTTAAAATACAATAGTCGAAAGATAAGTATATTTAATAGATAGTCGGCCTCAAAGAACAAGTGATAGAAAAATCTAATCGATTAGAGACAAAACCACGATTATTTGTATCGATCCCCGAAATTTAATGAACAAACCAAATAGCAGTATATGTATGCAATAGCTACAAGCTATGTATAGTAAAGGTTTCAGATGTATGCAATAAAAGTAGACTGGAAGTGCGATCGCAATAAGAGGCGGAATTTTGAACTATATCTAAGCATAAGTATATCTTATAGAGGCGGATAGATGGACAAGGGATGCAAGTATCCAGCGACGACGCCTCCTCCATCAGGTCCACAGCCAGGCGAAGCTGCTGCTCCATCTCAGTGCCCGACATTCTGACGCATCCGCGCTCTCTGCAACATCCA
>JBCDCO010000296.1:0-6100 GCA_039181635.1 Cyanobacteria bacterium P01_G01_bin.19
CAGCACCAGGAGAGTTGGAATCGTCCAGTTTGGACTCACCACACAAAATTGAGTTATCAAGGTATTAACCTTGACTCTGCTTTATTCCAAACCTAATTTGGTTTGACTTGGGCAGAAACGAATCACACGCCGACATACGTGCAAAATAAGACACGACGTAAAGTAATGTAACAAATACTTCAAACACCCAGTGCCATCATTTCATCTAAAGCTTTGGGGAAAATATCCATATCAAGCCAATAATCGCCAAATCGTTTGATATGTTCGGTTAAATAAGGGCTTATTGCTTTAATATCTTCTGGATCGATTAAATATCCTTCTCTCTTCACTTGTTGCAGTATTTCAGTTAAATCTACTGTATTCTGAAAAATAACCGCATTGGCCACCAGGGTATTGTACTTGATGATTTTCTCCTGCTCTTCTGGGTCATTGTTGGCAATAATGCCCTCTCCGCCAAAACAAAACCATTTAGAAAAGCCATTATAAGTCTCGACTTTATTGGTAGCTGCCTGAATTTGTTTTCTTAGTTTGGCATCAGAAATATACTCCAAGAGAAAAACCGTTCTCACCACTCGACCCAATTCTCGAAAAGCCTTATACAATCGATTCTTGCGACTGTAGTTTCCTAATTTTCTTAACAAAACAGAGGAAGAAATTTTACCAGTCTAAATTGATAAAACTACCCGAAATAAGTCCTGCCAGTGAGTTTCGATCAATTTCCAATTAATCGAATCAGAGAAGAGAGAATCAATGTGTTGATAAACTGTGTTCTTGTCAGGGCGATAGAAAGTTAAGTCTTTCCAGTTACGAATGCGGGGCATTAATTTAATACCCAACAAATGAGAGAGAGCAAATACTGGGGTTGATTGTCCCTGAGTATCAGCATGAAGAGTCTTGGGCTGAATTAGAGAGGAATTTTTCAACAAACCGTCAATAATATAAACTGCTTCCCAAGTACCGCAGGGAATAAAATGAGAAAACAATGCGATGTAGCTATCAGCCACGTGATGATAGGCAATTCCGCCATAACCTCCATAGCGGATATGATATTCCGACAGTAGATTTTGCTCGTAGAGATCGTATTTTGTGCCGTCGGCAGCAGCAGATGTCCCCTTACCCCAAAATGTGGGTAATTCCAGAACGTGATAGCGATTGAGAATATCTACTAGAGCAGCATTGAGCTTACTTAAGTTGATATGTCTGCGATTGACAAAAGACAATTCGTGGGCCGTCGCGAGACCTCTCATGTGACGGGCAGCTTGATATGGGCCAAGATTACAGCCATAGGTAAACAGAGTTAATAAATAACGTTCGGTTGCTCTCTGTAATTTAGGATCTGAACCCGATAGTGGCCCAAAGTGGCGCGTGAAATTTGTCCAATAATCGACGTTTTTGAGAATATCAATCAGATCTCGCTCTGGCATTTTATCTTCAATCAAGGACTCCAAAGCTTTGAGACTGGCATTGTCTGCTTTTTTCTTGAGACGTTTTAAGACTGGTTCTCCTTCTTCACTAATAACTATCTGACTATTGTTGGGATACCCATCGTCAACCTTGAGGGCAGTTTCATCTAGCCAAGATTTTAAATACTCGACAAAATCATTAGGGTTATTGGGCCAGCCTAAATTATCGCAGTATTCATCAAGGAGGGGTAAACAATCCGACCAAGATAATAACTGTTCTCGATAGTCAGCATAATCTTGGCTGCCTGCGACACAAATATCTCCTGACTTTAATTCAGAAGCTAGATAGGAAAAGACGCACATCTCAAAATATCGGCGGGATATTTTATCTTTCTGACCCGACATCACAAATTTTTGCCATTCAACTGAAGCAAAAGAAAGATCGACCTCTCCACTAAGCCAATTACCCCGCTTCGGGGCGTTATCTTTTAGGAATTGAATCGCTTTGATTAAAGTCAAATCCGTACTTGTAGCGGACTGAAATTATAATCATCCCGACCCGAAATCATCGGCGTTTTTAGCCCACATTAAATGAAACTATAATTTGGCTTCGACCCACATTATTTGAAACTGAGACCAGATTAACTGAAACCAAACTGAAATTATATTTCCCGACCCACAATAATAGAAAATAAGCTGTATCTCTTTTCAGGTATGTTATCCAGCTTGTGTCAATAAAAACGAGCTTTCCGTGTTTGAGTTATATGTTCCTTTTTGCCAAACATCTATGCGCCAGAATTGTGGTTTAATTAAATCTGTAAACGTTTGATTTAATTAAGTTAGCTGTTTTTCCAAACAGCAGCATTTAGAAGTGACTATTTATGCCTATTTGAGAGTTTCCACCAATCAACAAGATGTTGATAATCAACGTCATGGAATTCTTGAATATGCCAACCAAAAAAGCTTAGGTCATTTAGAATTTGTCGAAGATTCTGTATCTGGTCAAAAGAGATGGCGCGATCGCGAATTGGGAAAACTACTAACCAAAACCACGCAGTCAGGAGATACGATCGTCTTTGCCGAAATTAGTCGCATGGCACGTTCTACCCTCCAGGTACTAGAAATTCTCGAATGCTGTATGCAGCGAGGAGTTTCGGTTCATATTGCCAAACAGCGAATGGTACTGGATGACTCCATGCCCAGTCGCATTACAGCTACAGTGCTAGGTTTAGCAGCAGAAATCGAACGAGAGTTGATTTCTCTCAGAACTACCGAAGCTCTAGCTAAACGCAAAGCAGCAGGAAAAACATTAGGCAGACCAAAGGGCAAACAATCAGCCAAGTTAAAACTGGATGCTAGAGAGCAGGAAATTAAAATGTACCTAGCTAAAGGAATTAGCAAACGTTCCATTGCTAAGTTGGTCGATTGCGCTCCTTCCACTCTCTATCACTGGTTAAAGAGAAACCAGCTATTTAAGACATGAGGCGCAGAGGAATTCCCACAGAAACCTTAATGGAACTGCGTAACTCCTTAGACAGACTCCCACCACGCAGTAAAGAGCGTCGTATTTTAGTTGAAGAAACAGCAGAGTTATATGGAGTTTCAACCGTAACTATCTATCGGGCATTAAAGGAATACATAACCCCCAAATCGGTTCGTCGTGCTGACTATGGCAAACCAAGAGTTATGCCCCAACAAACCTTACTGCGGTACTGTGAAATAATTGCTGCATTAAAGGTGAGAACCAGTAACGGTCAGGGTCGTCATCTCTCCACAACCCAGGTAATCAGGTTGCTAGAAGAACATGGAATTAATACCGAAGATGGTCACTTACAAGCACCATCGGGATTACTCAAAAAAACTACCGTTAATCGCTATCTTAAACAGTGGGGTTACGACAAGGAAAGATTATCTCGTCAGCCACCTGCGGTTCGCTTTGAAGCAGAATACAGCAACCAATGCTGGCACTTCGATTTAAGTTCTTCTGACCTCAAACGATTGAAAAACTCCGTCGAATTAGAACCAGGACGAGGCAAGCCATTATTAATGCTGTATAGCGTAGTCGATGACCGCAGTGGTTTGGCTTATCAGGAATATCATGAAGTTTATGGAGAAGATACGGGCGCAGCATTGAAGTTTCTATTTAATGCCATGTCTGCCAAGACTACAGAAGGGTTTCCCTTTCAGGGAATTCCCAAAATGCTCTATATGGATAATGGTCCAATTAGTCGTAGTCGAGTCTTTCAGAAAGTGATGAACTATTTGGGAGTCGAGGTACGCACCCATGTTCCCAAAGGAAAAGATGGTAGAAGAGTTACTGCCCGTGCCAAGGGTAAAGTCGAGCGACCCTTTCGTACAGTTAAAGAGATGCACGAAACTCTCTATCACCTCCACGAACCAGAAACCATTACCGAAGCCAATACCTGGCTAATGCAGTTCCTACTTCACTACAACAAACAATCCCATCGCCGAGAATCCCATTCGAGAATCGAAGACTGGCTAGATAACCTGGAAAGAGAGGGAATTAGGGAAATGTGCAGTTGGGAGAGATTCTGTACCTTTGCCAGAGAACCAGAGCAAAGAAAAGTGGGCATCGACGCTCGCGTAACAGTAGATGGTGTGGCATACGAAGTAGAACCAGATTTAGCGGGAGAGAAAGTAATTCTCTGGTGGGGCTTGTTTGACAGCGAATTGTACGTTGAATATCAGGAGACTCGTTATGGTCCTTATACCCTCATAGGCAAACCCATATCTCTTCATAGTTACCGCAGTTTCAAAAAGACCAATACTCAAAAAAGAAGCGATCGCATCGAAGCATTAGCAAAGCAATTAGCTCTTCCCGACTCTGCTACAGGTGCGGTTAAATTGCCCATAGTTAAAGGTAATTTGATTCCCTTCCCCGTTCAGTCTTTTATCGATCCAGACCCCTTTGAAGAACTGGAGTTTAAGAACGTTATCGCTGCGAAGGTTGCTATTGCCGATTATTTGGTTAAACCCTTAGCCAAGCTCACTCCAGAACAGATGGCAGCAGTAGAAGATATTCTCTCAAAAACTCTAAACAAGAAAGAGGTTATGGGAGAAATCAGAGATTATTTTAGTCGTTGAGGAGGAGCAAATTGTGTTTAGCGAGGTAATGGATTTCTTTGGATTGGAGAAAGAATTAGACCATCTGGGTTTCTTTGCTACAGAAGCCCAGACTCACCTGGAACAAGAAATTACTAAAATCATTGCTCAGGGAAGATTGATTGCTCTTTCTGGCATCGTGGGTTCGGGAAAAACTACCTTTTTTCAAAGACTAATAGCCGATCTTAGTAAAGCTAAGGAAATTATTGTTTCTCGCTCCTTAGCTGTAGAATCAGACCGAGTTAGCTTATCTACTTTGATTACAGCTCTATTCTACGATTTGTCCGTCGAAAAGGATTTTAAAGTACCC
The DNA here is from genome assembly GCA_039181635.1 of Cyanobacteria bacterium P01_G01_bin.19. GTDB lineage: Bacteria > Cyanobacteriota > Cyanobacteriia > Cyanobacteriales > Xenococcaceae > Waterburya. Next base: position 4,837 of record JBCDCO010000296.1, read on the forward strand.
ACCCAACCTGAAAAACGAGAACGCAGGTTGCTCGAATTAATCAAAAAGTGTCAGCGAACGGTAGTTCTGTTTGTTGATGATGCTCACGGATTGCACCACCGCACCTTAGTTGGTCTCAAGCGGTTGATTGAACTGGTACGTCACAACGGCGGAAAGCTGAGTGTGGTTCTAGCAGGACATCCCAAACTGAAAAACGATCTCAGAAGACCCACTTTAGAAGAAATAGGTGGTAGAGCTAATGTTTTTGCCCTTGAGGGGATTCGAGGTCATCAATCGGAGTATATTAACTGGGTTCTTTCTAAAGCCACAAAAAACAAACTTCAGCCTACAGATCTACTAACCGAAGATGCCATCTCTTTTCTGGGAGAGCGATTATCTACACCGCTACAAATCGAGCAGTATTTAACTTTGGCATTTGAGCAGGCTTATCGTTTGGGAGTCAAACCAGTTACTACAGAAATCATTGAATCCGTTCTTGCTATTGGTCTTGATGACCTCGAACCAAGCTTGATTCGTCATGGCTATAATGCCAAATCTTTAGCTGAATTACTCAATGTTAGGACAACGGAGGTGCGTTCGTTTTTACACGGTCAGTTACCGCCAGGGAGGACTCAGGATATGAGAGACCAAATGCTCAGAATCGGTATTCCTTTGTAGTGAAGTTAATTATTTATTTGAGGTTTTGAATTATGAACGGTGAAGAATTGCGACGGAGATATACTGCTGGCGAAAGAAACTTTGCTGATCTCGATTTGAGTGGTGTGAATATTAGTGGAATTGACCCCGACCTCGATCTTGCTGCTTATGATGAACTCTGCCCCGATTTCGCTGCTGATTTGAGTGGAATCAATCTTAGTAAAGCCAATCTAACTGATGCTATCTTAGCTGGTGCCAATTTGACTGGTGCCAATTTGACTGATGCTAATCTGACTAATGCTGCTTTAGATAGGTGTAATTTGACCGATGTTGATTTCAGCGGGTCTAACTTGACCAGAGCTTATCTATCTGGGGCTGAATTTCAAAGAACTAAGATGAGAAAAGTTGATTTTCTTTATGCTGATATCAGTGGAACTACCTTCTTTTCTGCCGATGTTGCTGGAGCCAAAAACATTAATACTATCGATGGCGTTGCTGAATTAAGGGAGGAATCGATAAGGAATAGGCACATCCTCAAACTTCAAATAGTAAATCAACAATCTGATTGAATGCTTCAACATTTTCTCGGATTTGGAGTAACAAAGAGTTTTGCGATGTAAACGAGCCA
>JBCDCO010000297.1:0-6092 GCA_039181635.1 Cyanobacteria bacterium P01_G01_bin.19
ATGGTCGTGCCAGTCACGAACTACTCAAGAAAAGATTTTTGTATCCTGTCTAGTAAACTAGCGATTGCCTGATTCTTGGATCACCAAAACTGTGCAAGACCCTTAATGTGGGCTGAAAACGCCGATGATTTCGGGTCGGAGTGATTATAATTTCAGTCCCTTACATTTACGCAGTAGAAGCCAAGCAGAGAATTGCCGTGCGGGATATAGATGACTGGCCCATCGTGGCAGTATCGCTCATGCTAAATTGTCCTGTTTGGACAGAAGATGCTGATTTTTTTGGCACAGGAGTAGCTACTTGGACAAGCGATAGAGTCCATCTTTATTTATCTAAAGGGAAGCAAAATATATCGAATGATGATGAGTAGTCGTAAAAAAGTATTTCTGTAAATACGATTTTCTTTAATTACAGAAATACGGAAATAAGTTTTTGATTTTGTAATTATCTGAATGCTATTAGTACGCTGTGTAAAACAAGCACGAACATTTTCTATTCGGAAGCTAAAAACCTGATAGGAGAGATTTGAAAAAAGTCGCCTAGTTTCTGTACTTGTTTGGCAGTCATTTCTTGTTTTTTCTCTAAAACTTTGGCGATGGTAGATTCGTCTTCAAAAATGGAAATAAGATCGCTCGGTTGCAAATTATCTTCATTCATCAAAGCTTTGAGCAGTTCTATTCCCTCAATAATTGGCATTGGTTCGTGTTTTTGCTCGTAGTCATAGACCAAAGTACCCAATACCTCTAGATAGTCTTTATCGTCTTGAGTAATATTTTGCCGATCTATAATCGCATCAATTTGGTCTTGAGTTGCCAACAGTTCAGCTTCATTATTTATAGGGCGCGGTGGAAAAGTATTGATTAATTGAAGATAGTAGCTACTAGGAGTTTTTAAACCAGTCGTCATTTTTCCATTTCTCATTTACAGAAGCGTTAGACTGCGCGTTTGACTTTTGCTGAAAATGCCACAATTAAATACTGTTACCGCTAACTACAGAATTATGTACTTTCAAGATCTTAGTTTAATCCGAGGCTATCACGCTCATATTTATTTCGATGCAGAGACAATTGAATTTGCCAAAACTCTGTGTGAAGAAGCGGGCAAATTATTTTCGGTGACAGTCGGACGAGTACATCAAAAACCAGTTGGACCCCATCCAAGTTGGAGTTGTCAATTGGCATTTGAAAATAGTGAATATGCTAATTTGCTATCTTGGTTGGCTTTGAATTGACAGGGATTAACTATTTTGATTCATCCCCTGACGGGTAACGACCTTAAAGACCATACCGATTATGCTGCTTGGATGGGCGAACCTCAAGCCTTGAAACTAGAAGTGTTGCGTTGATTTTCTGTATTTGATGATTTACGTTTATATCATTCCGTACCAGAAGCGGTATCAAAAGACCCACAGTTATACGAAATGCTCTGCCTGGTCGATGGCTTGAGAGTAGGCAAAGTAAGAGAACGAGAATTGGCTGCATCGGAGTTGAGAAAGAGACTTTAAAATCTTTAAAAAAGTATTTCTGTAATTACGCTTCTAAATTTCGTCAGTTACGCTGTTGAATCAGATAGAGAAGAGAAAATAAAAAGATGCGCCAATGCGTGCTGCTGCCTGGGCAAGAGAAAGGTATCCAGATTCTCCCGCCGTCATCAGGTCGGAATTAGTCTTGGAAAACTGTCTCGACTTACTCGATATTGCTTGGAATCCGATTATTAAGGAAACCTACGGAATGCTTGTTCGAGAGTATGAAAGAGCTAATATTCCCTTACCCAGTCAAAATCCCCAAAGATCGAAGGCACATCGGTTGGACTGTACTTTTTTCAACTACATAGTGGAAAAGGTTTTGGCTTCGCAAAACATAACTGTTGATTCGATTCGGGCTGTCTTTAATGAGGGCGATCGGATTTATCCCAGTTCCGCTATCTTCGATCGCGCTCATATTCAGATTGTAATTCGCGATCTATCGTCGATCGAAAAATCCTGTTTGATAGAAGAAGATACAATAAACTAAGAAGCCGAATTCTGGGGCGAGCTTTCTAAATAGAGAGAGAAATATCATGGTAGATCCTAAAAAAGTAGCCAAGCTGATTCGTCAGCATTTTGAAGAATTAACCACGGAGCAATTTGTCGAAAATCTACGCGGTTTATCTCATGAAGTCCCTTCAGAACCACAAAGAAAAGAACCAGTTAAACAGCAAGAATTAGAATCTTTAAAAGCATCATCAGAATTAGAAGCTTTTTCTACAGAAAAGTAATGGCGATCGCCTGTTTGATTTAAAAAATCAGGAGTAAGTAAGGGGATGATGAATCGCCGTGAAGAGTCATAAGCAGTCCAACGAAGGCAGAAGGGTCTTAAAAGACGCGGAACCTGTACCTCAAGGAAGACGCACTGGTAACATTAGCATCAAATTCCTCCTCAAAGAGAGGACTAAATTGAAAGGAGCGTAAGGTTTCCTAACTTCAACGAATCGCACTTTGTAAGCCGCTACAACTAGGGGGAGGTATGTCAAGGACAAAGTAAAACTATTAGTGTAGTTAATACTGTTTATACGATAGTTATTAATCCTATTGGAGAATCTCTACTACCTCATCAACTAATTTTTCAATATCCTTAATAGCTGGTTTTGCAGTGTTGCCAAACTGATAAACCGTTTGACCAAAAGAAGGGGTTTGGCGAAAAACTTCCCGTCTGCCAATATAACTATCCAGTAACTCAATCCCAAACTCAGGTAGAATCTCTAAAGCCTTTTGAGACAGAGTTCGGTTGGGCTGACATTCATTCAATACCAAACGCGACTCTAAATTTTCATTGATATCGCTAATATTATGAATCACTTCTCGAATGCCCACCGCAGCCCAAATATCTAGAGGAGAAGGCAGTAGAGGAACTAAAGCGAGGTCGGCAACTAACAAGGCACTTTGAGGAATGGGAGAGTCGGCTGCTGGAGGACAATCAATTACTATCCAGTCATAATCGGCGACAAACTTCTTAACTTCGCGGTGAACTTTCGTTTCCGCAGCACTCAAGCCAATTACCGCAGCAGGAAATACTTCATCATCATCCGCACTAGCAGCCCAGCGAGTAGCCGTTCCTTGAGGATCTGCATCAATTACTAATACTTTGTGTTTGCGGTTGGCGAATGCTCCAGCCAAATTCATGCTGAGAGTTGTTTTCCCCGCCCCACCTTTTTGATTTACGACTGCAATAACTTTGGCTACCATAGCAATTGTATAAACAGTTTATATAGTTTAAACAGTATATATCTTATGTACTGTATGTATTGTTTATAAGGTATAAACGATTTATTCGATTTTCACCATTAATATTGTAGAGAAATCATCAACATGGCAAAAAAAGATTACGGTGCTGCTTTCGGTAAAACGATTCAAGCGGAAACCGAAAAAGTTAAGAGTAACAAGCAAGTAGATGAAGACCGCTTTGCCAAAGCCGAAGGTTATTTAGAACCAAAATCAACTCCCGAACGGCAAGAACCCGAACAACCAAAACAGCAAAAAAAAGTTATCAGAGATAGTTTTACTCTTCCTACAGATGACTACGAACTAATTACTACAATCCGCGAACGATGTTTGGATAGTAGAGTTACTATCAATAAGAGTGAAGTTATTCGGGCGGGACTTCACGCCCTAAACCAGATGAATAATGAAGAACTAGTTGCTGTAGTTGAGTCTTTGACCAAAATCAAGACGGGAAGACCAGGAAAAGCAAAAGGGTAAGCTTCTTAAGCATACAGTTAATACTGTTTAAACTGTATATATAGTTAATACGGTATATCTTAATATCTTCCTTACCGCCAATTAACGTACCAGAAAGCATAATCATCAATTAACCGAGCGTTCTGGGAATTGCTATCATTAACTTCCAAATCTGCCAAGGGAAGAGTGAATTTCTTCTTATCTGAAGTTCGTTTCACAGCTACCATCAACTCTGAATAACCTTCAACGGTATATACAACCTTCAATAACTCATAAGTATCGAGGTAAGAAGGCTTAGTTTTCCTCAGCTTATTATGCTCCTGCTTTGAACCGCCTCCAATGATGTAATACTCCTCCCAAGGAAAATCTTCGCTTCCAGTTACCTTGCAGGGTAAGGTCAAATTCTGTACCAGATATTCGTAGAAACTATTTAAGGTCTTCTCGCTTACGAAGTTAACTTCTCCATCTTTATCCAAGCCAACAATTTCACCGATTCTTTTTTCCTGTTTCTCATAATTTCTTGGGGGAGGAGCTATCTGTTTTGTCTGACTTTTGATAACCGATGGTTTGGTCGAAGCAGAGCCTTGGGATTTTCTTTGCTGCTTCAGTAACTCACCAAAACCTTTAGATATTTTAGCCATAAAGCATGAGATGATTTAACTACCACTGTTTTAGTGTAAAGCTTTTGACCGCCTCAAATCCATTTACTAGCTCGTTAAAAAAACTATATAAACTATATAAACAGTACTAACCATATATAAAGTTAATACCGTTAATAGCATTTATACAGTTATTACTATTCAAAGCGTATAAATTGTTTGTACTGTATGTCAGCCCTCACAAAATACCCTTATTACTTTCTTCTCAGGTCAAAAATCGGTAGGGAACTAGCTTTAAGTACAAAGCCGCCAGGGAGAAGTATCGGTTGATATTAAGAGAGCTGGGTGACTTATGAAATAGTATTTGTGCAGCAGCTTGCTCCACAATTGGCTCATCGGTTAATTTCTGATTCTAAAGCCGATATCGCCTCCATAATTTCTTCAAAGGTGAGCGTTTCTCCCAGCATCATTCCCTGCATTGCTTGGTAATCGCTAATGAGAGCCTGTTGGAAATTTCCTGATGGGGCTAATTTGAAAGAGCCTGGAACAGCTTCATCTAATTTCATCCAACCACGATTAAAAAACTGTTTGGTATATTGACGGACATCTTCTCTCAACTCATCATTTTTAACCGCAGCCTTTCCCACTGCGTTTTGGTAAATATTGGCTACATCATAATAATGACGGGAGAGTCTCTGGCGATCGCCTGGAAGACGCTGTTCGTCGCGATATCCACAATACCAGCCGTGTAGAATCATAATCTTATCCCAGAATGTTCTTTGGGGGTCGATGGTGGTTACATTAGCAACTGAAAAATCCCATTCTGACAAGACCTCTGCGATATAAGCTTCAATAGTGCGGTTCTCATGGGGGTCGAGAGCCGAACGTGCGCCTCCTTCTAACTTAACGCGGGGTTGGATGTAAGCAGCATTGTCTAAAGGATATAAACTGGGATACTGAAACAGAAGTGTCGAACTATCTACATCATCTGCATCTATAACAATTGTGCTTTCAGGAGAAACTAACGCAGCTTGTTGGGTTAGGTCGTCTTTCAATTTCCCACAGATATAAGCTGAAGCTGTTTCTTTGAGTTCTTGAGCTAGGCGTTTGCGCTGCTTCCCAGAAAGCTCCCTCGATGCTGGGTCTTTATTTCCCTCAAAACCCAGGTCGTCTCTAAACACTACCAAGTCTACATCTTCCGACATACGGTCGATCAGTTGATATGCTTTAGAAAGCGATGTTCCACCCTTAAATAGCAGTCTGGGATGTCCTGGTGGCAAACTATTGTAGAGAAGATCGAGAACGAGGCAGACCCAAAAATCCTTTTCTATATAAGTAGATAGGGTCTTACGTTGCTCTGCTGCTGCATCAAAAACATCTCTGCGGTCTTGTAATGGTAGCTGGAGAAATTCTGTAAATGCTGGATTCACAATGCTATACTCTCGTTGCTACTAACCTGACGCACTACTGGTATCATCCAGGTAGGCAACAGTTTAATCCCATCAATCAAATCCTGTTTGGTATCTGGTGAAAGGCGATCTCGTAAGGTATAAACTACATCTCGATCTTCAACAATATTCTTCCCCAGCCAAGCCAATGCTTGAACCACAGGCGCACCAGAACGCTCATTCCATGCCATAAGCCGTTGTGACGCATGACGCAGTTTGATTGTTTGTCCGCCAACTTTGAGAGTTCGGCTTTCCCCATTAGTAATATAGGAGTGTTGGGCGGGAACGGCATTTGTCAGACCGAGATTATGAGCAGCAACAATTCCGTCGGG
>JBCDCO010000298.1:0-6090 GCA_039181635.1 Cyanobacteria bacterium P01_G01_bin.19
TAAAAACAATGTATAGTGTTCAAGCTGGCATTGTGCGGTGGAGGGTTTGCTGATTTTTCTAATTATCCGATACCTATTTTTTCTCTAATTTTACTCGTTACAGCATTATCTCATTCTTCTGTCAATGCGTAAGTTCTAAAATAGATTTAAAGTCATAGCCCACAAAAGATGCCCAGTCCCCGAAAGTCTACCAAAGCCCGTTTGATTGAAGCTGCTTTAGATTTATTTGCCGAAAGAGGTGTGACAGAAACCACAACCAAAGCTGTAGCCGAACGCGCTCAGGTGAATGAAGTAACTTTATTTCGTAACTTTGGAAACAAGTACCGCTTGCTTTTGGCAGTGCTAGAAGATTCTGCTGTGTTCGCTAAACTAGTGCATGCCTTAGTAGAGCAGGCTAATAACCAAGATAATGTGGCAGGTTTTTTACAGGCATATGTTCAGGAAAGCTTAAAAACTCTAGAAAAAGCACCTGACTTGGTTCGTTCGATTGTGGGAGAAGCAGGGAACTATCCCGTGGAGAATCGACTGGCTTTAGGCAAAGGGTTGAGTGAAGCAAATCGCTATGTAGCGGCTTATTTAGAAGAAGCGATCGCCGTTGAAGGTCTGTCTAGCAGCTTGACTCCAGAACAAATTGTCAATTTACTAAATTTTTTGTTAGTCGGCTATTTTGTAGTCGAGTACAGCACCGAAGGGTATAGCTTTTGGGATGAAGAAAATGACTTTTTGGATAGCATTATCCAGCTATTCTTACAGGGTTCATTGGTTGTGCCTGAAGAATCAAACTTGGCGGTTACCTCCAGCAGTATAGTCAAAGTAGAGTCCAAGCAGATTGAAGATTTACCCGCTAGCTTGGTGCGATCGCTTTTTCGCAAAGCCAAGAAAAGCGGCAAGCAAGAATATGCTTTGATTTATGTTTTATTTGGAGCGGGATTGTCCATGGAAGAAGTTCTACATCTAGAGCGATCGCACTCCATAGTCGATCCAGGACAGCATGTCTTGCAGATCAATTATGGTGCAGAACGGCAAGTTCCTCTCAATCACTGGGTTATGGGTTTTCGCTATGGTTCGGCATCAATCAACCCTCTAATTCAATGGATGAAAAGTCGCAAGGACGATGAGGCAGCGATTTTTATTGATGAGGAAAGCCAGCCGATCTCTTCAGAGAAATTGCTCGGCATGTGGGAAAAGTTAACCGCTGACTTGCTTACTCCTCAAGGAGAGAAACCAAACATCTCTCAAGCGCAGCAGACCTGGTGCGTAGAGATGTTAATGAAAGGCATAGAGCTAGAAGACCTTAGTATCCTTAGCGGAATCCCCATGAATCGCATAGAACAATATGCCCAGAGAGCGAGAAATAAATCTGCTCTCGAAGCAGCAGCCAGCCTGGATAAAAAGAAAGCTAAATCCTAAGTAGTTCCACTTTATTAAACATTAAATGGTTAGGGCAGGGACTGGGGATTGGGAATTGGGCATTCGTGACAAGTTAAGAAAAATGAGATGGAGTCAAGCACCATATTTAGTGTTTTATTTATTCACAACCACCAGATATAGATTAATTCAGATCTGAACTGGCGATCGCTTTAAAAAGAAGGTCAACTTTAAAATGTCTCAAAAGCCAATAGCTTAAAGCTTAGAGCTTAGAGCTTAGAGCTAAAAACCGATTGATGTTATGCCCTTGTGGTACAAACAACACACAACCTTAACTTGTCACTAATGGGAATTGGGGAATAGGGATTGAGAAAGATATTCCAAGCGCGTTTTAATTATCCATTTTGGGTTTATTTCGGTGGAGCTACTTAGCAGCTAAAAATTTAACGTTCTCTAAAAGCAATTTTTAACCCATCGCGGGGATGAGGAGTCGGGACAGTAATCAGCTCTAGGTTTTGGTCGGGTAATAATTCCCAAACATAATTTTGCAGCATTTTGGCGGCAAATAAGCGCATCTCCAGGCGAGCAAACTCCTTACCAATACATTCGCGCAAGCCTCCGCCAAAGGGAATGTAGCCAAAACTAGCCTGCTTATCGGCGGGGTTTTCAGGATTAAAACGTTCGGGGTCAAAGCGATCGCTTTCGGGATAAATTTCTTCGTCTTTGTGGGTTTGGGCAATCTGATATTGAACCATCCACCCTTTAGGAATGCGATAGCCCTTAAACTCAAAAGTTTCTATTGCCGATCTAAATCCGCCACCTACAGGGGGAATAAGACGCATTACTTCTTTAATTACCTGTTCCAAGTAAGTCATTTGTTTGAGAGCTTCCAAAGAGGGAGTGCCTTTGATGTCTAAGCGATCTTGTTCGGCTCTGAGTTTGTCTAATACTTCTGGATGCTGTGCTGTCAAAAGACAAAAGGAGGCGATCGCACTAGTCAGGGTTTCGTGACCTGCAAATAATAATAGCAATACCTGATCTTTCAACTCTTCTAAGGTAAGGCTATTGCCTTCTTCATCTTCTGCCTGAATGAGTAATCCCAAAGCATCTTCTCCAGGATTTCCTTGTTGCTGGCGTTTGATGATAATTTTTTCTAAACCCTTCAATAGCTGCTTGCGAGCCTTCAAAGCTTTGCCAAATCTGTTCCAAGGTAAAGAGATCGGAATCGAAAATAAGCCCGCACACCAAGCTTCAAAGTTCTTGCCAATGGGAGTTTGCGAACCGCCATCAGTACCGATAAATAAATTACTGGCAATGTCAAAAGTATAGTCGCGTAGTTCCGCACCAACCATCATTACTGTCGAACTATCAAAAATGCTGGTTTTATAGACCTTGCCATATTTTGCTAGCCGCTTTTGACTGAACTTGGGATCGGTAAAAAAGGCGATCGTCTCTCCAATGAAGGGCAATCCTTTCCCGCCTGGAGGTTCTGGTAAAGAACTCAATTCACTCTTGCTAATCGTCATAGATTGTATACTTGCTCGTTACTATTTATTTTTACAATAAATGGGCGTGATAGAATGACAGCGAATAAACACCCTAGCTAGAGCTTTAAATTTGGTAAAAAATGGCAGAGGAACAAAATAATCAAGAAAAGGCAAAACCCTCAGCAGAAAAGAAACCTGCTGCTAAAGCAAAGAAAGCAAAACCACCCAAGCTAGAGGACAAACCATTCAGCGAATTTATCACCGAACACTATCTTCCTACCTTAAAAGAAGCAATGGCGCAAGAAGGTATTGGAGATGTAGATTTGACCTTCGTGGAGCAAAATGTTCCTATTGCTGGTGCGAACTCCAACGAACCTTGTTGGCAGGTAATAGGTAAGTGGGATAATGGCGATCGCCAGTTTAATATCTATTTTCCCGATGAAGATATCAAAGGTCAAAAAGCTTTCTCTAGTGTGACCTATGGCAATGCACCGAGCCTTTTAGAATCTTTTATGATCGACGAAAGAAGAGTAAATTTAGAGTTGCTGGTGATGTACACCATACAGCGACTTAACGCTCAGAAATGGCTGACCAGAAACTAGTTATTACATTCAGGCATCAAATATATATTAAGGGCGAATTTCAATTCGTCTTTTTTTTTATTCATTAAAGTGATTTTGTGTTGTAATTGGCATTAATAGAGAGTTGGCACGAGTAATAAATGCGAGTACATATCTTATTATTTAATGCGGGAACTGAGAATGAAGGTATTCATACCATTCAGATTGGCGATCGCAACACTATATTAATGTTTCAAAATGAAGACGATGCCGTCCGTTATGGGGGACTTTTAGAGGCGCAAGATTTTCCCGAAGCTAAAGTAGAAGCGATCGACTCTGAAGAAGTAGAACAATTCTGCCGTCAAGCAGACTATGACTGGAAGATAGTCGAACCAGGACAGCTAGAAATCCCTCCTGAAAAAAATGTTGAAGAGTTGAGTTGGGAGAAGGAAGAAGAGGAAACAGCTTCCCTAACAGCAGAAGCTCCAGAATCAGAAAGCACGATGGCTAGTGACGAACTAGATCGCATTCGTCAGCAATTAGAAGGACTGCTTTGATAAAAATAACTGACCTTACGTAAAACAAGGATAAATCAATAGTTTTAAATAGGTAGGAAAATGATTCAATAAGCCCTTTAACCTTTACCCCTTTCCCTTTAACCAGCCTAAGCAAATGAGTTGGAGCGTAACATCAGTAAATAATTAAGTAATGAGTAACCTGCAGTCACGAGGGCATTTGTTAACCGAACAAATTAACCTCAACAGTCAGAATCTAGATCGTTTGTCTAGTTTAGAAATAGTCGATTTGTTCAATCAAGAAGATAAAAAAACTATAGATGCGATCGCCAATGCTCGCGTTCCTCTAGCTCAAGCCATTGATGCCGCCGCATTAGCTTTTAAGCAGGGAGGTAGATTATTTTACGTTGGTGCGGGGACTAGCGGAAGATTGGGCGTATTGGATGCAGCCGAATGTCCTCCGACTTTTTGTACTCCGCCAGAATTAGTGCAGGGCATTTTGGCAGGGGGTAAAGATGCTCTGGTTAAAAGTTCCGAAGCCCTAGAAGATCGCCCCGAAGATGGAGCCAAAACGATCGCCGACAGCCAAGTAACAGATTTAGATTTGGTGGTTGGTATCACTGCAGGCGGAACTACTCCCTATGTCAAAGGTGCCTTGCAAGAGGCTAACAATAGAGGTGCGACAACGGCTTTCATCAGTTGCGTCAGCGCAGAACAAGTCCCGACGGATGCGGATATAGATATTCGCTTGTTGGTGGGTGCAGAAATTTTGGCGGGTTCGACTAGGTTAAAGGCGGGTACTGTAACCAAAATGGCACTAAATATTATTTCCACAGGGGCGATGGTAGGCTATGGCAAGGTATATGGCAATCGCATGATCGATGTAGCTGTAACTAATGACAAGCTAGAAGATAGAGCTTTGAGGATTATTGGCGACCTCACCGACTTAGATCGCCAGCAATCCCAAGAATTGCTCGAAAAAAGCCAAAAAAAAGTTAAGTTGGCTTTGCTTATGCACTGGACGGGGGTAGATGCTGCTACAGGAGAACAGTTATTAAAACAAAATCAAGGAGACTTGCGATCGCTCGTAGATCCACAGTAAAGAGCCTCAATCTAGATTTAGCTCGACGGCGGGAAGCCCCGCGTTCTAGCCGATAGGATGAACGTCGGGAACGGCAGCAAAGCTGCCAAGCGCGTAGACGGCGCAAATGCGCCATCGTCTGCTTCGCAGACTGGTGAAGCGAAGCTTCACGTCTTGCCGTCTTCGACGGCTGTAGTCGTTATTAAAACATTTACCAGAGCGATCGCCCTCTGGAGTCGGCATAACTTATGAAAATCTCTAGCTTTAGTAAACATCATAGTGAAAGTTTGATACCAGATAATCTGGGAAATAAGCTCGATTTTCAAGAACTACAATCAGGAAAAAATCCGATTATTTTTTTTGTTAATGGTTTTGGTGGCTGCGCTCCTTGTATCTGTAGAACGCTTTTTGATCAACTAAAGCCAAAAGCAGTATCTATTTACGATCTTGATTGGAACGATATTTACCTGAGAAAACAGTCAGTTTACACGAAATTTAGTTCAGTTGGTTTTATCAACGATATGCTTAAGAAAGTTATCCCAGCAATAAACCCAGAGAGGAAATTACTTTTTATTGGTCATAGTTTTGGCGGAGATGCAATTTTAGAAATTGCCAGGCAAATTCAACCGAGGAAAATTTGTTTTTTAGCAATACTGGATGGAGTTAAGAGATTTGGTCGAAGAACCACCGCTTCAGTTCCTGGTAACGTTGATTTTTTTTATAATAGGTGGACTAAACATTCTTCATTGCCTAGTAAGATTCCAGATTTAACTATTCCAGGTATTAATAAAAGATTAGGTGTGGCAATCAATTCTTACAAAAGCGGTAGATTAACAAAGGATAGTCTTAGTACTTCCTGCGATCAAAAAGAACAATCTTATGGATATCATAGCGATGGCTTTCCTATTCTGTTAGATGATGAAATTAACAAGCAAAAATTTGAATTAAGTGGAAGAAGATCGAGTGATAATCGACACCAAATAATTACTCATGGCTGTAAATATGCCATTTATAAAGATCTTTATATTCAAGAGGAAATGTTTAATATTATTATGGAAATTATATAAACAACAAGAAAA
>JBCDCO010000299.1:0-6078 GCA_039181635.1 Cyanobacteria bacterium P01_G01_bin.19
CTCCAGCATATTTTTGTTCTTCTCCATTGGCTTTATGGTCTGGGTGATTTCGACTTCTAGCAAGTTCCGCTGCTTCAAGTCGAATAGCATAGGATTCTTGGCGACGATCATTCATGAAACTTAATTGTACGATTTTATATTCTCATCTTTATGACACCATGGATATTATGTCTGCACCGCTCAATTTAGGTTTTCTTTAGATTTAATTTAGAATACGAAATAATTAACAGGTAAACTTGCATTTACATAGCTACACTACCGATAAAACTCTGGCAATGCCATAAACTAAAAAGCTGGCTGCCATGCCTGGCAAAACTTCGTAAATCGAACCAGAAAGCCCCAATACCCCATTCCAGATAGCTGCGGTAGCAACACCCACTACCATCATCGCAATGCCAGTAGCCGAACTGACTGGCAGTCTTTTAACTCGTAAAATTAGGATTGGTGCTAGCCCAGAAGCCAAAGCTGACCAAGCAAAAACCCCCAGTGCAAACATATTTTTGTTACTGCCTAAAGCGATCGCCAGAACGATCGCCGTGACGATTAAAGTTCCTATTTTGACTAGTTTGTAAGACTTACCCATCTTGGGAAAAAGATCTTGGGTCAAGGCGGCAGAACAGGCTAGTATTTGCGAATCTGCCGTAGAAATTACCGCCGAAAATATGCCCGCCAAAATCACGCCGACTAAAATTGCAGGTAATAACTGCACCGCCATTTGAGGTAAAGCTAGTTCGGGGTCGCCATTGCTAATTAAATTGGGTAGCAACACCCTCGCACTCAAGCCAGCTAGCACCGCAGCGGTTGAGAAAACAACGTAGGCAACAGCATAAATATTGCGCGTGATGCCCATATTAGAAGCTTTATCTATTACCATTGCCCGTACCATAATATGAGGCTGTCCCACAACTCCCAACCCCGCAATCAGCCAACTCAGCATAAATAAGCCAAAACCAAACTGTAAACCTTGAGGAATGGGGTCGACTAAACTCGAATCGATCGCGCCCAACTGCTGCCACAGTCCATCGATACCGCCACAGGCACTTAGAGCAACAATCACCAAAATAATCATTGCCACCATCATCAACACAGATTGAACCACATCCGTCCAAATTGATGCCCTAATACCGCCAGAAAAGCAGTAAGTTACCACGATTACCGCACCCAAGATAATTCCCCAGCTATAGTCCCAGCCAAACATTGCATAAAGGGCTTTGCTTCCTGCCAGTAGCTGTGCTGCTGCATAAGCCCCTAAAAAAGCAATAGTCACGATCGCCGATACCACGGCAATTCCTTGATTCTGATTATCTTTAGCCAAAAACTCGCCAATAGTTTCACAAGATTGTTCGGCAGAAATTTCCCTTAGAGGTTTATGGACAAAAAACCAGGCTAAATAATCGCCTAAAAACCATCCAACCAACAGCCATACAGAAGAGATGCCCACCTGATACGTCCAGCCGATAGTGCTAATAAACATTCCCCCACTATGAGCCGTAGCAAATGCCGATAAACCAGTCATCCAGGGGTTTACATCGCGATTAGCCAGTAAATAGTCAGTGGTAGTATGTTTCTGAAGCGAAGATGAATAAATACCCACGCAGACAAATAGTAGGAGAAATAGAATAAAGCTAAAAGCGATCGCTAATTTATCATTGAACATTAAACAGTTAATTTAAAGCGAACTTGTAGGGGTTGATAAACCTGCTCGTCAGTTAATTTAATGGATTGCAAATCGAGGGTAAGAATATCCATTGCTAAGTTGAGTAAGTAATATATCTCCCTTGGCAGGGGTTTAATCCCAATTATATATAGCAATAGTTCGGACACAATTTAATTATCAACGAAATAATAGGACTTATAGACTCAAAAAAATTAATTATCGACCGCTTAAAACTGTCCTAACTGTCCTCACTGTCCTCACTGCCCTCACTGATATTATCCACAATATCGATCCAACAACTTGATCGCTAGTTCATAACTATTAGCTTGTGTTTGCACTGTATAGGCTTCTTTTTCTAAAAGCCGATTACGAGGATCGGTATATCGATTAAAGAAAGGTTGAGCCTGTTTGATTGGTTCGAGATCTAAGTCTAATGGCTGGAGTTGTTTTTCTCCCTTGCACAGTTGAGCCGCATGGATTGTTTCGTGAACTAAAACTGCATTACTATTCCCTAGTTCAAATACGATTGGATTGATCCAGATTGACTTGTCCGTAGCATTAAACAAGCCATAAGCTTTGGGCAGTCTTCTGCGTTGAAAATCTATTTTTTGTTCTGGCAATCTATAGTCTGGAGGAACGGCAATATTGACCTGAAATCCATAATTTTGTAGTTTGTTTTTCAAATTAATAAAATTGGCATCGGGGATGTTCGCTTGAGCGATGAGTAGCAAAGATCCCAATAGCAAAGATTCAAACATAAAATGCCAACCATTCCACACTAAACAGTAACTAATCTAAAGCTGCCCCAATAATATTAAAATTGACAATGAACTTTTAATATTACAGATAAGGATCGAACGACGAAGCCGTTATTCTTCATTGCTTGTCCTTTTACCTTAAGATATATGTCCGACTCACAAGCTATTAATCAAGCTGTCGCCAAACTCTACAATACCTATCCATTTCCTCCCGATCCTCTTTCGGATCTCGAACCTCCAGGCTATAACTGGCGTTGGAGTTGGACAGCAGCCTATAGTTTTTGTACGGGGGTAAAACCATCAACTCAAGATATTCGTATTTTAGACGCTGGTTGTGGAACGGGTTCGGGTACGGATTATCTAATTCATCAAAACCCAGGTGCGGAAGTCACGGCGATCGATTTGAGTAAAAAAGCTTTAGAAGTGGCGCAGGAACGTTGTAACCGTTCGGGGGTAATCGCCAAACACGATAAGCCAGTCAATTTTTACAATTTAAAATTAGAAGCAGCCACTCAACTCAAAGGTGAGTTTGATTTTATCAACTGTGTCGGAGTCTTACACCACTTACCCGAACCAGAAAAGGGTATTCAAGCCTTGGCAAAGAAGCTAAAACCAGGTGGTATTTTGCATATTTTTGTCTATGCAGAGTTAGGACGTTGGGAAATTAGCTTGATGCAAAAGGCGATCGCCTTATTGCAAGGAGACAGAAAAGGGGATTATCGCGATGGAGTAAAAGTTGGTCGAGAAATTTTTGCCAAACTCCCCGAAAATAATCGCCTGGTAAAGCAGGAAAAGGAAAGATGGGCGTTAGAAAATTTCCGCGATGAAGCCTTTGCCGATATGTACGTTCATCCCCAGGAAATTGACTACAACGTCGATACTTTATTCGATTTGATCGATGCTTCGGGTTTGGATTTTGTGGGCTTTTCTAACCCCAAATATTGGCAGCTCGATCGCCTGGTGGGAGAGTCTGAAGAGTTGATGTCTAGGGCGCGAGATTTGAGCGATCGCCAACTATATCGTCTGATCGAACTACTCGATCCTAGCTTGACCCACTACGAATTCTTTTTGGCAAAACCACCTTTAGCCAGACAAGATTGGTCGGATGATGAAGTTTTAAACCAAGCCATTCCCGAGCTTTATCCCTATATGCAAGGCTTTCCCAGTCAAAACTTTCTCAACTTTGAATATCAGATGGAAAAGCTCTCGGATAACGAGTATGAATTTATGCTGGCGTGCCAAGACAATGAGCAAAAGACAGTCAAAGATATCCTGGCTGACTGCCAAATAGATCTGGCAGGAGTGCGATCGCTTTTTGCCCGACAATTAATTATTCTTCAAGATAAAAGTTAAACCATGACTAGCGATCGTCAACAAGATTTAGTCGAAATTCTCAAACAAGACTACGCAAGATTTCCCGATAATCAGACTTTTGAGATCTATGCTGAAAATGTCTATTTCAAAGATCCTTTAAACGAATTTCGTGGCGTAAAAAAGTACCGCGAGATGATTGGCTTTCTTAGTAGCTTCTTCAGCAATATCGAGATGGAAGTCCATAACGTAAGTCAGGATGGTGCAACCATTAAAACCGAATGGACATTAAACATGACCCCGCCTCTACCTTGGAAACCGCGTCTGTCAATTCCTGGTTGGAGCGAGCTTGAAGTCAGTCAAGAAAACCTTATCGTCTCTCATATAGATCGCTGGCATATTTCTCCCTGGAATGTTTTGCGTCAAAATTTCTCCTAAAGTCTGTCCTGTCAAATTCAGATAACCTTGAACGAAGGCAGAAGGCAGAAGGCAGAGGGCAGAAGGATCGTTTAGCGGGGGATTCTAACCCACCGCTAAACGTACAAAGGCTTGAGCCGCATGTGCGCCAAATCAAAGATTCTGGCGGGGGCTTTAAACCCAAGAAGGTAGAAGGGAAAAGGACGGCTGAACCTAGATGCGGCGAACCGAATCGCCTTTCTGCCTTCTGCCCTAGTAGCGTAGCGTCTTCTGCCTTCCAAGGCGGAAGCCTTGGTAAAGCAATCGAGCCCTCGTTAAGAGCATTCTGCGCTCAAAAAGTGTCACAATGATAAATAGATTAAGTAATGTAAATATAATTTAATTTAAGGATCTAAATTTTTTATGCGTGTAATTTTAATGACTGGTAAGGGTGGTGTCGGAAAAACTTCCGTCGCCGCTGCGACTGGTTTGCGCTGTGCGGAGTTGGGTTATAAAACTTTGGTACTCAGTACCGATCCCGCCCACTCCTTAGCAGATAGCTTTGACTTAGAGTTAGGACACGATCCGATAGAAGTACGTTCTAACCTTTGGGGTGCAGAACTCGACGCCTTAAGAGAATTAGAGGGCAATTGGGGTTCGGTCAAACGCTATATTACTCAGGTTTTACAAGCGAGAGGCTTAGATGGCGTTCAAGCTGAAGAGCTGGCAATTTTGCCAGGTATGGACGAAATCTTTGGCTTGGTAAGAATGAAGCGTCACTATGATGAGGGCGACTTTGATATTTTAATTATCGACTCTGCCCCCACAGGTACGGCTTTGAGATTGCTGAGTCTGCCCGAAGTAGGCGGTTGGTACATGAGACGTTTTTATAAGCCTTTGCAGGGAATGTCCGCCGCACTGCGTCCTCTAGTCGAGCCTTTCTTTAAACCTATTGCTGGCTTTTCTTTACCCGATAATGAAGTAATGGATGCTCCCTATGAATTTTACGAGCAAATCGAAGCTTTGGAGAAGGTTTTAACCGACAATACCAAGACTTCAGTTCGTTTGGTTATGAATCCCGAAAAGATGGTGATCAAAGAATCTCTCCGTGCCCATGCTTACTTAAGTCTATACAATGTGGCAACAGATCTAGTAGTAGCTAATCGTGTAATTCCCAATGAGGTGCAAGATCCCTTCTTTCAACGTTGGAAAGAAAATCAAGATACCTATAAGAAAGAAATCTACGATAACTTTCATCCATTGCCCGTAAAGGAAGCCCCCCTCTTTCCCACAGAGATGTGCGGTATGGAAGCACTAGAGAAGCTTAAAGAAATTTTGTATGGAGACGAAGATCCGACTCAAGTTTATTACAAAGAAAGTACGATCAAAGTAATTCAAGAGCGAGGTAACTATAGCTTACATTTATATTTGCCTGGCATCCCTAAAGAGCAGATTCAGCTCAATAAAACAGGGGATGAACTCAATGTCAGAATCGGCAATCACCGCCGCAACTTAGTTTTGCCTCAAGCACTGGCTGCACTGCAGCCATCGGGAGCAAAGATGGAAGAAGACTATTTGAAAATTAACTTTAAAGACATGGCGAGAGTTTAAAAGTTTTTTATTTAATCAGCATATTGGCTGGAAGAGAATTATGGTTTCAAATTCTCTCCAGCTATTTTTTTAGCTTATTTAACGGCTGCTCATGAAAAATCTCTCATAAAAGTTTCACCTCACGTTCACGGGTATGAAGAAACATAACAAAAGAAAACAAATGACTGATGGCAACTAATTTGTCTCTTACTTTCAGCCATCTCAGTTTGTTTGAATCAAACCTGTTTAACGTGAATTCGACGAAGCGATAAAAATTTAGAAATTGTGTAACTCTTTAATTTTTAAAAGTCTGAATTCCTTATTCTTTCGTTGTAAATTACATAACTCCGAATTCAGGGGCGAACC
>JBCDCO010000300.1:0-6059 GCA_039181635.1 Cyanobacteria bacterium P01_G01_bin.19
ACTCAATCTAATGATGAAATAGAAGCAGCAAAAGAAGAGCTGTTTTGGATTCTGATCGTTGGCGGAATGTTGACCCTGGTTTTGATTGGTTTGGGAGGGTTTTGGCTGACTAAAAAAGCGATCGAGCCGATTGAAGCTAGCTTTATGCAGCTCAAGCAATTTACTGCCGATGCATCCCACGAATTGCGCAGTCCTTTAACGGCGATTAAAGCTTCGATCGATATTATGCGGACTCATCCAGAACGAGTCCATCCCAAAGATGTCAAAAAGTTAGAGGCTGTGTCTGGTGCTGCACTGCAGATGAATCAAACTTTAGAAGATTTGTTGTTTCTAGCCCGTGCCGATGCCGATGCCGACTCTGGCACTGTTGTACGCGATCGCGAATTGACACCCCTTTCTCTCAATCAAATTCTGCAAAATAGCTTTGTACTATTAGAGCATTTAGCAAATGAGAAACAAATTGTCTTTCAGTCTAAATTTAGAGATGAGATAACTGTCTTGGGCGATGCAGCTCAACTTTCGCGCTTGTTTTCCAATTTGATGGAAAACGCTTTGCAGTATACTCCAGAAGAAGGAAGAGTTAGCCTAGATCTATACAGACAAAACCGTATGGCGGTAATCAGCGTCCGCGATACTGGCATCGGACTCGCCCCCGAACAGGTATCAAAGGTATTCGATCGCTTTTGGCGAGCTAATAAGGCTCGTTCTCGTCGTAAGGGTGGAACTGGTTTGGGTTTGGCAATTTCCAAGGCGATCGCCAAGCGACATAACGGCAAGATTTCGGTTACTAGCGAGCTAAACATTGGCACTTGCTTTTTAGTGCGTTTGCCTATTTTGGAAATAAAAAAAACCCCATCCAAAAATGTAACTGCAGAGTCAACAGTTAGCACCTAATATTGACCAATCATTGAACATTAAACAATGAACATTGAACATTTAGGTTTCAACACATGCGGACTAGTCCTTTGTCTCCTTTTAATGAGAAAGGGGTTCGGGAGTCCCTAAAGGGAATGACGCAAATGCGTCGTCTCTCGCGAAGCGAGAGCAGGAGCGTAGCTCCATTTTCAATAAGGATTCAAGCCTACTTCCATACCAATGATAAATAGTCAATGATAAATGACTACGTCCTCGAAGGAGGATAAATGAAACGACCCATTATCAAACGGTCAGCAGCCTTTACTTCCTACTTTCTACTTAAGAGAGAGCGAGGTTAACGGCAGTTGCCGAAACATAGTAAAAAATGTAGTGAAAAATAAATAGCCACAGACCGCCTAGCTGAAGACAAAATTGTCTAAAACTCCTAGTTTGCCAAAAATAAATAGGGATACCGATTACGCCAAACAAGGCAATTATGTATTTAACATATTTGGGAATAGTAAAGCCGCGCATTCTCCCATCATAAATAATCCAACAGTAAAAAAGGGCGATCGCGGCTAAAAACGAGATAAATTGAAATGCAGCGACTCTATCGCCGAAAGGATCTAAAATGCCACCAATGACCGCTATGATTCCCAGCCAAACTAAGCAGCGATCGCGTTTAAGTTTGTGCTTATTTTGGGCTACTTGGGGATTTTTAAGATTCATTTTGTAAATGATAAATTTATCAGAAGATTAAAAGCTTTACTGCATAATTATGGGACATTAAACCTAATATCTAATAGATATACACCCAATTCTAAGCTAAAGCAATCAAAACCGATGTGTCCCCGCGTCAAATCTAGTTCCAAAACAAACGGCAAGTCTCCGTCGGCAAAGCTATGGATTTTGTTAGTAGGTGTCAATCAATATCAAGACCGCAAAAACCTACCTTCTCTGCAATATTCAGCCTTAGACTGCCAGGGTTTAGGAGAGGCACTAAAAGAAGCTACTGCCCAATTAACAGCGAAAGAAGTAATCATTCATCATGACTTTGCTTCTCGACGTCCTCAAACTCAAGACGTAGAGCAGAGTATTGCTAGAATCGTCAATTCTGTGGGTTCTGAAGATACAATTCTGTTTTACTTTTCGGGACACGGAATTTTAGAAAAAACTACGGGGCAAGTAGTATTGTGTTTGAACGATACCGACACGGAAAACCTTTTGACTACGGGCTTGCCTCTCAATAGTTTGCTCAAGCAGTTAAGTGGCTGTGCTGCAAGCCAGCAGCTAGTATGGCTGGATGCTTGTCATAGTGGAGGAATGACCCTACGGGGAACGTCAAAAATATCTTTGCCCAACCCCAGTTCGCGACTGGTAGAGGTGCTGCGGCATAAAGCAGCGGAGAGTAAAGGATTTTATGCTCTGCTATCCTGCGACCAAACTCAGCAGTCTTGGGAGTTTCCTGAATTAGGACATGGAGTATTTACTTATTATTTGATGCGCGGCTTGCGGGGAGAAGCTGCTGATTCTAACGGCATAATCGAAGCAGATGCTTTGTATCAGTATGTTTATCATCAGACTTTACGCTACATCGACAAAACCAACCAGCAAATTAGGCTGATCAATCAGCAAAAAAGTAGTCGGGGCGAAAGAAGACTGCAGTCAGAGTTTCCGTTGCAGACTCCCAAACGAATTGTTGAGGGTTTTGGCAAGGTCGTTTTGGGTAAAAAGATCCTTGATCGCTCTGAGGCTAATTCTCGTAAGGCGTTAGTTATCGATGGTGGCTACAAAGCAAATAAAACCACCGTAGCATTAAGCCAAATATTGCAGGGGTCGGGTGCGTTTGACCTCAGATATTTCCCTCAAACTAACGAACCTTGGTCGGAAACCAAAAAGGCGATCGCATCTTGTTTCAATGCAGAAACTAAGATTGCCACAGCGTTGCTTTATCTGCGAGCTGAGGTTGAGATTACCGAAGACGGAGAATATTGGCTGGTTGTGGGGGAAGATACCCGAATATCTTTTGCATGGCTGCGTAAAGTCTTGCAAAATTCTCGCGCGGCACAGCAGATCGTCATTCTCGATTGTCCTGGGGAAAGTAACGTAGCAGAATGGATTGAAGATCTCAAGCTCAATGCATCTAGGGGACAGTGTTTGATTGCGGCTAGTGCCCCTTTAGACTGCTCCGAACAGTTTGCCGAAGTCGTACTGAGTACCTTGCAAAGTGCCGATGCTGAAGTGGGATTGCCCGTGGCAGCTTGGATTACTCAGCTACAGATTGCTTTGGCAGAGACAGTAATTGTCCCTCAGGTATGGCTATCGGGGACTCAAGGGGTGATTGAAGTACTCCCACCCCAAAATGGCATAGCTGATGAGGATCGCCTGTCTTTAGACTTAGGTATCTGTCCTTATATGGGATTGGAGGCTTTTAATGAAGACAGTGCGGAATATTTCTATGGTCGAGAGGCTTTGGTACAAAAATTATTAGATCGGGTCAATCATAAAAATAGTATTGCCGTAGTTGGCGCATCTGGTAGTGGTAAATCTTCAGCAGTGCGAGCGGGTCTGATTTGGCGGCTGAGACAGGGCAAGCAAATTCCCAATAGCGATCGCTGGTGGGTGGGCTGTTTTCGCCCTGGAAACCAGCCCATTAAGGCTTTGGCAGCCATGCTTGCCGATCGCGGCACTAGAGAAAGTCATACTCAAACCAAGCTGCAAGTTGAAGGACTGCTATATCAAGGAGTAGAAGGTTTTGTTCGCTGGTTACGTACTCGCCGTGAACCAATGGTATTGCTGGTAATCGACCAGTTTGAGGAATTATTTACCCTGGCGGGAGAAAATGAACGTCAGCAATTTATCGAGCTAATTTTGGGTGCCTTGCGTTATGCAAGCGATCGCTTTAAAGTAATTTTGACAATCAGAGCCGATTTTGTCGCTGCTTGCTTGGAAATTCCCGAACTGGCGCAAATTTTGCAGCAGAATAGCGTTTTAGTTCCTCCTTATCTAACTAAAGCCGATTATCGCCAGGCGATCGTCAAACCTGCCGAACAGGTCGGCTTGCGAGTCGAATCTGGTTTGGTAGAGGTATTGTTGCAAGATTTAGATCGTTCTGCGGGAGACTTACCTTTACTTCAGTTTGCCCTGCAAAAGCTTTGGGAACGAAGAGAGGAAGGTAAATTAAACCTTACGGCATATCAAAAACTAGAGGGCATCAAAGGTGCGTTGGAAAGACAGGCACAGGCAGTTTACGATGGTTTGGATATCCAGACTAAAGAGTGCGTGCGCTGGATTTTTCTCAATCTAACTCAGCTAGGAGAGGGGACAGAAGATACTCGCCGTCGCATTACTAAATCAGATTTGGTAGTGGCAAAATATCCCGAAGCCCTAATCGATAAAACCCTGCGTATCTTAACTGACGCCAAACTCCTAGTAGTTAATCTAGATGATGGCACAAACTTAGGTCAAAGCCGCAGCGTGGCTGACTCTCCCGAATACGACGAGCTGTTTTTAGAAGCAATGCGTCAAGAAGCTACGGTGGAAGTAGTTCACGAAATTCTGATTCGCCATTGGTCAACTTTGCGTTGGTGGCTAGAAGAAAATAGATCCAGATTGCGATCGCAACGTCAGATCGAAGCCGCCGCAGTATTATGGCAGCAAAAAGATCGGCAGGATGATTTTTTGTTGCGGGGTGTGCGTTTAGCTGAAGCCGAAGAAATCTACATTAAATACACCGATGAATTGTCGGATACAGCTAAAGAATTTGTAGCTAGCTGTATTGATGCCAGATTAGCCGAACAGAAAGAGACGAAAAGACGCTTGCGCAAAGCGCAGGTAACTGCTGCTGCTTTAGGAGTATTAGGGCTGGCGGCGACAGCTTTTGGCATCGGTGCGTATCGTCAAAAGGTTATCACTCAATTAGAAAATATCAATAGCCTCAATTCTGTAGCCGAAGCGCAATTGTTATCCAACCAGCAGCTAGAGTCTTTAACCACCAGCGTCAAAGCAGGGAAGCAGCTAGAACAAATCGATGGTTTGGGTAAAAAGCTAGTGGGAACGGACAATTGGCGAGAAACAAAATATAAAACTGCTGCCACTCTGCAACAGTCGATCTACGGCACGCAAGAGTTAAATCGGCTGGAAGGTCACGCTCAACAAGTCAATGCGATCGATACCAATGACAATGGAGAAATTATTGCTACCTCTAGTGATGACCTCACAATCAAACTCTGGAATACTCGTGGCAAACTACTAACTACTTTATCGGAACCAGAAACTAAAGCCGAGCGTATATCTTGGAATCAAAATGAGATCGGCAATCCCAGTCTTGCTGCTAATAATATCTCCGCTAAGGATCGAGATTATCTCATCAATATTAAAGATGAAACTACAGTCGAACTAAAGCCAAAGTCAGACAAAGAATCGATTCAAACTTATGCTCATAACTCTATCGTTAATAGTATTGCAACTAGCTTAGATGAAAAGCTAATAGCAACCGCTACAGTTGATGGTCGAGTTAATATTTGGCGTAGAGATGGCATACTTCAGCAAACCTTAAACGGACATCGAGGCGAGGCTTTATTTGTTAAATTTATTCCCAGTTTGACTAAAGATAATTCTTATAAACTTATCTCCACAGGCGTAGATAAAACCGTCAGAATTTGGCGAGTATTTAATAACTATACAGACGAGCAAAGACTTATTAACAACGTTGTCGTCTCTCCTAAAACGGCTGATACATATGCTCTTGCTGATTGGGATGGCAAAATCGAACTATGGCGCAAAAATTTCGATCGCGATCGCGAGTTACTCGGTACTATTAATGCCCACGATGACACTATTACTAAAATTCAATACAGTCCTAACGGTGAAATAATTGCTTCTGCTAGCTGGGATAAAACGATTAAGCTTTGGCATTCTGAAACGGGAGAATTAATCGATACTTTATCGGGACACCAAGACGGAATTAATAGTATTGCTTTTACTCCCACCCCCCTCAATCCTACCTACGAGGGGGGAGGTTATTTATTAGTTTCTGGTAGCGAAGATAAAACAATTAAAATTTGGGATATTTCCGAGCGAGCAAAATTAATTAAAACTCTCGAAGGACATACCGATAGTATTAAGGCTGTTGCTGTTAGTCCAAATGGAGATCTAATTGCCTCGGCTGGCTATGACAATACAATTAAAATATGGTCGATCGC
>JBCDCO010000301.1:0-6056 GCA_039181635.1 Cyanobacteria bacterium P01_G01_bin.19
TCTCAAACGGTTTTGTTCTTCTCCAAGGAAAAAAAAGAAGCCTAAACCCAAACCGACTTATGACCCCAGACATCCTCATCGCTCTACGGCTCGCCTTCTTCACCAGCAAAAGCAGTACAAACGCTCACCTTAACAGGGGTAGAGCTTAAAGCTAAGAGCTAGGAGCTTTTAAGCAGATACATTATCAAATCTAAGTTTTTCAGCAAACCCTACTTAGCTTACTGGCTCAAATTTTAGGTTGCCATTTGCCGCTGTACCAGCGTAGCAAGACCCTTGCTAACTGACTAGAGCTATGACGTACTGTACCTTTTACTTCGTCTTCCTCCATGACGTTTGCCATGACTATACGACGATTGAGCTTGGCAATTTCTTGTCGATCTAACCCCACAGGATGGGAGTTTTCTAGAGCGTATTTCTTTAAAGATGACGAAGTTGGCGGTTTGCGATGTACCAGCACCGCATCAAACAGCTTTTGTTGGGCAATGCGATCTATTTCACGGATGTGATCGGCAACGCTGTATCCTTCCGTTTCTCCTGGTTGGGTCATAATATTGCAGACATAAATACGAGGAACATCTGCTTTGGCGATCGCATCTCTAATTTCTGGTACTAAGAGATTGGGAATAATACTGGTGTAAAGACTACCAGGACCAATGATAATATATTCTGCCTCTTTAATCGCTTTGACTGCTGCTGGCAACGCTGGTGGATTTGCGGGAATGCAGCCAATATTTTTGATTTTGCCCTTAGCTTGAGGAATATTAGATTCTCCTTCTATTAGTCTGCCATCTTCCATTTCCGCCCATAAATTGACATCGCTAAGAGTAGCGGGTAAAACCTTACCGCTAATTGCCAATACCTTAGAGCTAGCCATTACTGCCTGCTCTAAATCTCCTGTGATTTCACTCATCACAGTCAGAAATAAATTACCAAAACTATGTCCGACTAAACCAGTTCCCGCCTCAAAACGATATTGAAACAATTCTGTTAGTAGTTCTTCTTCGTCTGCAAGTGCAGCAAGGCAATTACGAATATCCCCAGGGGGTAATACTCCTATCTCTCTTCTCAATCTTCCAGATGAGCCTCCATCGTCGGCTACAGTAACAATGGCAGTAATATTGCTACTATAATCTTTTAACCCTCTAAGTAAAGTCGAAAGACCAGTACCACCTCCGACAACTACAATTTTTGTTCCTCGATTCAAACGACGGCGATCTAGCAGCATATCGACTAATTGCTTGTCTTTATCGACTTTCAGAACATCGGTAATCGAGTCGACAGTTCTGGACTGACCCCAAAAGATCAAAAATATTCCTGCGATTAAAACTATAGGACCAGAAATATAGCTAGGTACTACTCTGGTGAGAAACTCCAAAAATTGGGATACCCAAGACAACAAGCGATATATGGGAGTGAGCTTGCTCCAAATGGCAGTACCAATTACTGCCATGAAAAACCCGCTGGCACTTAGCAATAGCCAGCGTTTGATAAATAGTCCAGGTGACAGCCACTTGAACAACTTGTTTCGATTCCGAGAACTCTTCCTAGAAGATAAAGATGAATTTTTCATCTTGTTTCAAAATATCTGTTATGCACCAATCCAAAGATCTCTTATCATAAACATAGACTATCAGAGATAAAACAACCCTACAGATAGGAATAATAATCGATATCTTCAAGAATATAAATAATTTAGGTAATAACCAGTCATTATCAATCGATCGTCATGAAAACTAAAATCTTAGGGCTAGATCCTGGAATAGCGATTTTAGGTTTCGGCACCATAGTTTGTCATCAGTCTAGTAAAGCGAACGATAATTCTGTCGAGCTAGAGGATTTTGGAGTAATTAAAACGGAATCTAAAACTGCCTTCAGCGATCGCCTTTGTACTATTTACAATGATTTACACATTTTAATTGACGAGGTCGAACCCGATTTGGTGGCAATAGAAAAATTGTTTTTTTATCGTATGAGTCATACTATTTCTGTTGCTCAAGCAAGAGGAGTGCTCATGTTAGTCTTGGGGCAGAGTAATCTGCCCTACATTGAGTTTACTCCTCCAGAAATAAAGAAGGCTCTTACAGGACATGGCAATGCAGCTAAAATCGAGGTTCAAGAAGCCGTAGCACGAGAATTATCTTTAGACTTTATTCCTCGCCCTGATGATGCCGCTGATGCTTTGGCGATCGCCATAACAGCATTTTTTCATCAATGACATTTAGAATAAACAGTCTAAGGCAAAATTTGCCACGCTTGGGCGATCGTTTCGCTCAACCATTTGCGACGATCTAAATCTAAAACACAGTCATCTTGCAGTACTCCAGCAACTAGCTCTTCCAATGACTGCCCTCGATCACGAGCCATCTTAATCACTCCTGCGATCGCTGTTGCCACAATCTCTTCGTCGATCAAACTATTTTTTAACGCTAATATTTCCTCTGCGCTGGCTGGAATGGGATAATCCATAGATAGGGTTGCGCTCAACTGCTTGCTGTCTACCAAGATTGATTTTTATCTCAGTTTGATTTTAAAAATTAATAGCCTAGTGATTCTAACCTAAGGTTAATAATTTTGGCTGTAGCTTGGAAACTTTTAATCATAAATTAATATTTTTTTAAATGAAAGAATTGATATACACGGAAATACCCACGCCTAACATAGAAGCAGTCAGAGCTTGGCTGCAAGATAATTGGCAACCAGGTAAAGGTACTAAGCTAATTACTTCTGAGGGAATACGCCTTAAGTTTGATGCGATAGACAGTGAATTATCAATCTTTGTATGGCAACTGCAGCGAACAACTTATCTAAAAATGTTCCAATGGGGCGACACAGTAATTCCTCAAGTAAAGCAAGTTAAACAAGATTTAATAGCTCAGATTCGTCTTGCTTTTCCCCCAGAATACCCCGTTCCTCCTGCAATAGATTTATCAAAACAAAATATCTTTGAAGCTCTATCTGAGGCATATCCAAAAACAGTCAAATTTTTCCAGAAAATGCCGAATGGAGAGTACGACCTCAACCGAGTCTATTGGTGGGAAAAACGTTGGCGAGATAGCGTTGATCGTCCCCAGCAGCCCAAAGAAGTAATTTTTAAAAACGATCCAGATTCTAAAATCAAACCAGAATACGATCTTATTTATGTCGGTGGTGCACTAGGGGTGATTCATGCTGCAGTAATGGCAGAAAAAGGTTATCGAGTACTGTTAATTGAAAGATTACCTTTTGGTCGAATGAACCGAGAATGGAATATATCTCGTGATGAATTTCAAAGCTTGATTAACTTAGGATTGTTCTCTGCCGAAGAGTTTGAATCAGTAATCGCCGCCGAATATGTGGATGGCTTCAGCAAATTTTTTGACGCCTACAATCCACAACATCTTAAAGCATCTGTGCTGCACACTCCCAAAGTATTAAATGTAGCTATTGATGCCGAAAAACTTCTGCGTTTTTGTGGTGATAAACTACGTCAGGCGGGAGGAGATATCTGGGATGAGACCGAGTTTATCCGCGCGGATATTAATTCTCATCAAGTGATCGTCAAGCTAACTCATTTACCAACTCAAGCCAGTAAAGAAGTCACAGGAAAACTTTTGATTGATGCCATGGGAACAGCTTCCCCCATAGCTTGGCAGCTCAACGGAGGTAGAACCTTTGACAGTGTTTGTCCGACGGTGGGAGCGGTGATCGAAAGCGGATTTGCTCCCGAAGTTTGGGATGAAGACTATGGTGATGTTTTAAATTCTCACGGAGATATATCTAGAGGTAGACAGTTAATTTGGGAATTATTTCCTGCAGGTAACGGAGAGTTGACTTTCTATCTTTTTCATTATCATCAGGTGCATCCAGAAAATCCTGGCTCCTTGTTGGAGATGTACGAAGATTTCTTTACAATTTTGCCAGAGTATCGTCGTTGCAATATGGATGAATTGGTTTGGAAAAAGCCTACCTTTGGCTATATTCCTGGTCATTTTAGCACCAGTAACAGCGATCGCACCGTCGCATTTGATCGCCTATTGGCTATTGGCGATGCAGCTTCATTGCAGTCTCCTTTGATCTTTACTGGCTTTGGTTCTTTAGTGCGCAATCTAGAAAGATTGACAACCCTCTTAAATGTCGCTCTACAAAATGACTTGCTGTCAGCCAAGCATTTGAATCAAATCAGAGCCTATCAAAGCAATATTTCTGTTACTTGGTTATTTTCTAAAGGAATGATGGTTCCTACTGGTAAAATTTTGCCGCCGCAGAGAATTAATTCTATGTTGAATACATTCTTCGGGCTATTGGCAGATGAACCCCCAGAAGTCGCTGACACTTTTATTAAAGATCGTACCGATTGGATTACTTTTACGAGGTTGGCTCTGATCGCCGCTCGGAAAAATCCCGCCCTGTTGGTTTGGATTTGGGAAATGGCAGGAAGTATAGATCTGATTCGCTGGCTGAGATCCTACTTATCTTTTAATCAAGATGCTTTGAGAAATTTACTTTTGAGCGGTTGGTTTCCTGTTTGGCTCAAGCAGTCTCAACCCTGGTTGGAAAAACAGTATCCAGGCTTATGGCTGAGGTTACTCAGCCTAAACTATCAGCTTAGATAGGCATTCAACATTAACCGTTTTATCACACCCTAATGTGATCTGAATTAGACCTAAACAGATTATTATCCACCAAAGTTGGAAGAGTAATTTAATAAGCAGGAAATTGTTCAGAAAAGGTTGATGATATGGTTACTCAAGAGAAAAAAAATAATATCAAAATAACCTTGCCTTTGATTGCCTTATGCGTACCGCTATTTGCCAATTATTCAGCAACTATCAACAACGGTTGTCCTTTTGAAACTTATGTCAGAGTGGATGGCAAGTGTTTGGATATTTCGGAAAAAGGATTGAGCAATATATCTAAAGAATTGGATAGCGAATCCGTTATGGAAGTAAATAAAGAAGCAGAAGATTTAAATGAAGAATTAGAGGATTTGAGCGAAGAGCTAGAAGAGTTTTGTATAGAAGAACAGCCAGAGACAAATTCTCAAATTGAGATATTGAAAGATGTTTGTCAATATTAATTTAAAGCTGGTTTAAATTTTACATTTGCTTTAGACATAACTCAAACTTCGAAAAACAAAATATTTTTTTGGCGATTAGTAACTATTTTACTGTCGCCTTTTTTGTCGATCTGAATAACAGCCTATAAAGTTTTTATGCTTGTGACTGATGTCACTTTGATTATATATATCACCTCACCCACAGTAATTATAAAGAGGAGATAAAGTTGGTTTATTGGTAAATAAAGAACTAATAAAAAAAGCAAGAATTTAATTTTCTCGTAAATAAATAGTTTGAATATCGAATTTTGGTTAAATATCAAAATAATATGCTAGTTAATAAAAACACTTTCAATATAAAATCTAAAATTACAGATGATTGGGGTAACGGTCACAGACTAGAAATTGATATCGAAGCTTTAAGATTAGCGCCAGGTTGGGAATTAGAAATAGATGTTCCTGAAGACTATAACGTTAGAGGAATATATGGTGCAGAGTTAATTGACAAAAGCGGTAAAACATACATTTCTGGAATGAGCTGGAATCAAACTCTTAGCAAAGGAGATAATATTGAAGTTGTTTTAGTTATTGATGAAGGTGATAGCAGCCATTTAGACCCAATTGAACCTAAATTTGTTTATGGAAATTCTAAGCCAACTAAAACCAAACCCACCAAAACTACCAAAAATAAACTAAGTGCAACTAGTTCGATTACAGAAGACTGGAACGGAGGATATAAACTAGAACTAGACATCAATGCCCAAGCCAGCGCCAAAAACTGGAGCCTAGACTTCGAACTACCCTACGAAATTAGCGCAGCCTACGGCGTAGACCTAATCAACAACGGCAACTGCAGCTACACCATCAAAGGTCAAAACAACCAAGCCACCCTTAACAAAGGACAGACCATCTCCTCTGTCTTCATTGTTCAAGACGGCGGCGGCGAAGCCACAACCCCCAACTTTGGCAGCTCGAACCTCGTCTTTGAACCCAAACCCAAACCAGTAATAGTCAAAGAAAA
>JBCDCO010000302.1:0-6054 GCA_039181635.1 Cyanobacteria bacterium P01_G01_bin.19
ATTAAAAAAGGTAAAAAAGCTCCAAACCCGAAACCATCACCACCAATTACGGTCTAATCTGTTCCATCTTAGACACTCATTATTAAGAAAAAGTTCGCGAACTTCAATTGCGAAGTATTTTGCTGTTTGTCCAAAGTCCAATTATCATAGCTTCTGAAGAATTAGCAGCTACGAGTTTGAGCAATCCTGTTAACTGTTGACCAATAGAGTATTGCTGCTGTGGTGCAAGAATAATTCCTCCATGAGTTTTTCCTTCAACCATATAATCTCGATGTAATTTGCAAAAATCACCTATATTAAAGCTGTAAATTACTCTCTTTTGTTGAGTTGACCAAAGCACTTTTGATTGTATCTTCGTCTAGGTAGAGACAAACTGGGTTCACTACTAATTTCCTGTCGAATATTCCGCTGCAAGCTGAACACATTCGCGATCGTAGTTAGCGAACTCAGCATCTAAGGATTCTTTGTTATCGTAATAATATGCTAAGGCAGAATATATACCAGCTAATGTCAGATGAGGTTTGTCTTCTACAATTTCTTCTGGAGTACTTCCAGCTTTGATTTCGTTAATAATGTATTGAACTGTAATACGCGAGCCATCAATTCTTGGTCTTCCTCCACAAATACCTGGAGTTGATACTATTAATCTATTGATATTGACTACAACTGTCATTTTATTTCTGATTTGCAGGCTTTATATTGTAATTATAGGTTAGCTACCTCATTGTTTTATATCACTGTTGCTGTGGATTGAATGACAAGCTATGCTCCTCATTCAATCCCAGCTGAAAAAATTACGCGATCGTGCTTAGATAATTAAGTTTATAGAAGACTTGGTGGTTCAAGATTAGCAAAATTAGTAGCTCCATAATGCTTATCAATCATTTTGGCAGATGTTCCTGTCCATCTTCCAATTGCAGTACTGTTATAATGCGCTTCGACGCACATAGTAATAAAAGTGTGTCTAGTCTGATAACTCTTCCTATACGGAATTCCAGATTTCTTTAAAATTGACTTCCAAGCTCGGTTAGAGAAGTTATGATGGTCTAAAAATTTACCTTTAGGGCTGGTAAATATGAAAGAATCTGATTTCACTGAATCAGGTCTGATTTTCTGGAGAATTTCTTGTACTTCAGCATTGATAGGAAAATCTCTTTTCTTTTGAGTTTTCAATCCTTCTTTGCAAACCAATCCAGATTCTGACATAACAATAGCTTGCCGAAATTTAATTGCACTATTAGTAATATGTTTCCACTGCAAGGCAATTGCTTGACTAAGGTCTACACCCAGTAAAGAAAAGAAACTGTACATAAGGCGTATAGTAAGAATAATAACGATCGCTTTCAAAGGTTTGAATAATTAAATCTCTTTCTTGTTTGGAAAAGGGATTAACGTCAGCTTCTTCGTCAGTTCCTTTTGGAAGTGAAATTTTCATCAAATCAAACGGATTTGCTGCTATTAAGCCTTCTTTGATAGACCATTTACAGCAAGCTTTAAGTTGTGTTAGACATCTTTTGGCAGTGCCTACAGTTCTATTTGTCAGCAACCAATCTCGAATAGCTGATGCCTCATACAATGAACGAGTTGTGAAAGCTGCTATAAGGTTTCGATATCTTTGGAAATCCTTAGCATAAGTACTCGGACTTACTTGAGGCTTTTTAAACTCGCTATATTTTTTCCACAGTTCATCCAACTCAGGCTTAGAAGCTTCCACAGATGTGGCTAAAGCAATTTTCTCGCGATCTCCAGCCGATTTATATTTTGCAAGTGTAGTGTCAAATTTTTCCTTAAAAATATCCTGTTCTATTTCTGCTGCTTTTAACTCAGCAAAGCAGCGCGTTCCTTTATCCGAAGGTGTACCCTTTAGGGTGCGCCTTAAGTCGACGCGGGGTCGCTGCTAAATCTTCGATTAAGAGGAGTATCCGATAGTCCGAGAGAAATATAGCGACGTTTACCTCCAAAACGAAAGCGTAACTGTAAGCGATCGTGAGAGTTAAAAACTACTACAGAGCCTTTGGCAGATTTTTTGCCAGGAGTTTTAAATTGCATCTGACGTAGATGGGTGTAATTACATTTTTATCCTGACAGAAATTACACCCAATTTACACCCAATTTTGTCCAAACACATTGAAAAATGCCTAAAAAATTTTTCTCGAAATAATTTAATATGCAATTACTCAAGCCCTGTAAAACCTATAATAGGCTGAATCCAGCGTTGTTCTTAAAGTGTCAGAGGGGAGACTTGAACTCCCGACCCTCGGCTTATGAGTCCGATGCTCTAACCAACTGAGCTACTCTGACGTGGCTTTATTACATTAAGAATAATATCAAAGTTTGTTTAAATTTTGCAAATTAAATATCATAAGTTTTTCTTATCTTATTTGGGAAGCTTTAATCAGTCAAATTTCAGTACAGTATGGAGTAGATATCAACAAATATTTAAATCTCTAGATTTATCGATATCGTTATTTGTAGAAAATATTTTTATGGCATGGCAGACAAACTAATTAGAGCTACAGCAGCAGACGGTGGGATTAGAGCCGTAGGGGTAATAACTACGGACTTGACTGAAGAAGCAAGAGGAAGACATAACCTTTCCTATGTCGCTACAGCAGCTTTAGGTAGAGCAATGGCGGCTGGGCTCCTGTTGGTTTCTAGCATGAAGAAAGAGGAGTCTAGAATTAACATTCATGTCAAAGGAAATGGACCACTCGGTACAGTTTTAGCAGATGCGGGATTAGATGGAACGGTAAGAGGATACGTGCAAAATCCTGACGTCGAGCTTCCTCCTAACGCAAAAGGAAAACTAGATGTAGGAAAAGCAGTGGGTCGAGATGGCTATCTTCACGTCGTTCGTGATGTAGGATACGGACAGCCTTACTCTAGCACGGTCAAACTCGTTTCAGGAGAAGTTGGGGAAGACATCGCCCAGTATTTGGTAACTTCCGAGCAGCTTCCTTCAGCACTTTTAGTTGGGGTATTTGTAGGGGAGACAGGAGTAACTGCCGCAGGAGGTATCTTATTACAAATTATGCCGAAAGCTGCTCGCGATAATTCTTTAATCGATTTGCTAGAATCGCGTGTTGGTGGGCTATCGGGTTTTACTCCTTTATTAAGAGAAGGAAAATCTCTCAGAGACATTATGGAACAACTCTTAGGAGATTTAGACTTATTTATTTTTCCTGAGTTTCATGAGGTCAAATTTAGCTGTAGCTGCTCTTTCGATCGCGTTTTAGGTGCGCTGAAAATGTTAGGAGAAGCCGAACTACAAGACATGATTGAAAAAGATGAAGGAGCAGAGGCTATATGCCAGTTTTGTGGAGCAGTTTACCAGGCAGACGAAGCTCAATTAACAAGATTGATTGCCGATCTAAAAGCAGAACGAAGTCAGTTTTCCTAAGAAAAAGTAAAATCTAAATCAACTCTTAACACTGCATATACATATGTAGTGTTTACGCTATAAATTCAGGTGATAAGATGGGATACGGTTTAACCTCTGTTTTGGGGAAATCTTTAGATACAGTTTTCAGCATCATAATTTAGGTAATCTATGGCGATTAACGAAGAACCAAAATTTGGCTCAAATGAAGCTCCCCAGGAATTTGACGCTAAAATTGATGATGTTAATGATGAGTGTTCGCAACAGCCAGAATTAGATTCTATTGAGGCTTTACGTGCCGAGCTTGAAGAAATAAATCGCCAAAAAGATCTAGCCAAGAAAAAAGAAATTGATAGATGTGAAGAAGAGGAACTCAAATCTTCTTTAGCTGATGTCTCTAAATATAATGGAAATAATATCAACAATAGTCAGGATTTAAAGGAAAATACTACCGTGCCTTTGACCCCACAAAAATCTTCTTCCATGATTCGCAGCGAGCGAGCTGAAATACTCAGAAACGAGTCTAAAAAGACCAGGACGCCACTGTGGAAAATGTGGCAAATGTGGGGCATTCTGCTGGTTTTGTGTTCGGGTGGCATTGGCTATGGAGCAACGACTATGTTACTTCAGCTACCCAAAACTCAAAGCTGTTCTAAGGTTTTTTGGCCTATTGCTTCGGCTTCAATTCGTCTTTACTGCGCTCAAACTGCTGCTGAGGCAAAAAATGTCGAAGGATTGCTATCGGCAATCGATTTAGTGGCAATATTGCCTGAAAGCCATCCCTTAAGACCAGAAATCAATCGCAATATAGATCGTTGGGCGGCAGGCATTTTGACTATTGGAGAAGAAGAATTTCAGGCTGGTAAGCTAGATGAAGCGATCGCAACGGCGAAAAAGATTCCTGCTAACTTGTCTTCTAAAGAGTTGGTAGATGAAAAAATTGAACAGTGGAATGCTGTGTGGGCGAAAGGAGAAGAGCAGTATCAGCAGGTAGAAGAAAAATTGCGTGAGGCTGATTGGAATGGTGCTTTTAATTGGGCAGTTCGTTTGACCGATAGTTCCAA
Organism: Cyanobacteria bacterium P01_G01_bin.19; assembly: GCA_039181635.1. Lineage (GTDB taxonomy): Bacteria > Cyanobacteriota > Cyanobacteriia > Cyanobacteriales > Xenococcaceae > Waterburya. Next base: position 4,444 of record JBCDCO010000302.1, read on the forward strand.
CGAATATTGGGCAACTACCAAATACGAAGAAAGTATCAATAATATCAACGTCGCTCAAGAAGAGAATGCTAGCTTGACTAAGGCTCAGACAGAAATCACCAAGGGCGGAATAGACGACTTAATTTTGGCTATCGAGCGAGCCGATGATATTGGCGAAGATAGTTATACTTATCAACAAGCCCAAGAAATTATCGAAGAAGGGAAAGAAAAACTAGTAGCTAACATCGAGCGATCGATTCAGAAAAGAGACTGGCAACAGCTACTTAGAATCACCCCCCGCATTCCTCGTAGTCTCAAACTAGAAGAAAGAAAAAAAGACTGGCGAATCTTAGCTAATGCAGGTTCTAGCGCGCAGCTAGATACTGTGTTTGGTATTGAAGAGGCGATTGAGGAAGCTGAAAAACTAGAAAAAAATAGCGAATATTATGACTTAGGTCAAAAGCTAATTCGCCGTTGGACATCAGAAATTGATGGAGTGCGCCATCTTACTAAAGCCAGAGACATTGCTAGGGTGTCTACCATCGCTAATTTGAATAAAGCCATTTCCGAAGCCCAGCTAGTTTCTAGTTCTAATCCTCGTTACCAAGAAGCCCAACAAGAAATAAATCGCTGGCGACAAAAAGTGCGGCTGATTGAAGATAAGCCAATTCTCAATCGAGCCAAAGAATTATCTTATGGCAATAATACAGATGCTTGGCGTCGAGCGATCGCTGAAGCTAATTTGATTTCTCGCGGCAGCCCCCTTTACAGCGAGGCTCAAAACTACAGTCGAACTTGGCGAGCTAACATACAGAGGGTTGAAGATCGTCCGATTTTAGACGAAGCTGATGCTTATGCTAACGTCAACAATTATCCCGCAGCGATTGAAACAGCTAGAAGAATTGGCTCTGGCAGAGCTTTATATCCAGATGCTCAAAGCCGCATTACTCGTTGGCAGCAAGAGATAGACGGACAGAGATATTTTAGTGAAGCGAATAGTATTGCTCGTAGAGGCACTCCCGAATCTTTAGCACAGGCGATTAGAGTTGCTCAGCAGATTGCTCCCAGCAGCTCGGTTCACTCCAGAGGCGTACGAGACATCAATGATTGGGCGGCAACAATCCTATCTCTTGCCAGACAAGCCTCTAACGATTCTTTAGAGGAGGCGATCGCCATTGCGCAACAGGTTCCTTCTGGTACTACAAGTTTTTCTACCGCTCAAGGGGAAATTAAGATTTGGCGTATAAGGATGGAACCGCCTGAGAGTAGAGCAATTCCTCCAACTTTTAAATTGGATAAGCTTAGGAAGGAGCGCAGGGGAGATAATTAATTAGGTAAGAAGTAATAGGTAATAGGTAATAGGTAATAGGTAATAGGTAATAGGTAATAGTAATGAGTAATAAGTAATAAGTAAGAAAGAAGTAGAGAGTAATAATAAAGATATTGTTTACTCTCCTACTTTATAGCCCTTATTTCTCAAATAAAACTAGTGATCGAGATATTCTTGCAATGCTTTGACGTCCAGAGGTTCGGACTGGAGAGAGCGAATTGCGGCTACGGTAGCCTTAGCTCCTGCAATAGTCGTGATGATTGGTAGTTTATAGTCTAGTGCCATCCTTCTGATCAGTTGAG
>JBCDCO010000303.1:0-5970 GCA_039181635.1 Cyanobacteria bacterium P01_G01_bin.19
AACGGGTGTTAAACTCACTAAAGCCGAAATGAAAGAGATAGAAAGTCAAATTCACCGTTTACCTGAATTAGGCAAATGGTTTGTTGATATTCATCATAATTAGTTTTGATTTTTGGAATGATTATTTCTTTGTAACTCCCTTATCCAACAGAAACTATTCTTCGATGATAAGCACTGTGTTGCCAGCTTTTTTCTGTTCTCTTGTAGGCAAGGCTCAGATGTTGATTGATTTGTTTTCTTAATTGAGTTTGACTGAGAACCAAGAGTCGAGGGTACATTCGGTAATCTGTATAAGTGAGATAAGGAACTAAGGCACTGGCAACTACGGAGGTAATCAGACCTGGACCTGTTTTAAACCAAGGACCTTCGTTACAATACTCGGCTAAATTGTTTACTGCCTGATAAAAGGCAGTGCGAATCATGGTTTGTCCTGGGATACAACCAATAAAATTATTGCCAATGCAGGCAAAATCCTCTTGCAGAACTACTAATTCAGGGTGAAGCTCGACGAGCCAATCTAGGGGTTGACGACATAAATCATCGGCATCGGCATAGAATCCTCCCATTTTGTTGAGATATGCCAACCGAAAGAAATCTGCTTGAGTGGCTGGTTGATCGCAATTCTTAAAGGCTTTAAATACTTGTTGATCGTAATGTTCGTGCAAAAAAGCAACCGCAGTACTTAAAGAAAAACGAGTATATTCGTAGTCTGGGTTATGGTCGAGCCAACTTTGACAAACTCTGGTAATTTCAGCTGGAGGTTCTAGATCGTCCCAAAACTGAACGATCCGTTTGGGAATAGTAGGATAATTAGACGGGTTTTGAGGCAGATTTTGTTCGATACCTGCAAAAACTCCCTGTTGTCTTAAATCTCTAGATAGGTATAAAGCAGTACCCAAATAGGTAGGCTCTAAGGTTAATAAACTACCAAATTCTAAAATCCTGTCGTATCCTTGAACCTGTTGCGCTAACTGTAATTTTCTCAGTAAGGGCGGATTGATTCTCAACTCATTAGTTACCATGGCAGGGTGGCTCTTGAGAGGAACGGCGACTTTACCAGGGGGAGTTTTGCGGTTTAATTCTGCGGTAGCTTGCTGGAATTGCTGGCGAGCTTCGTCAATTCTGCCAGTTAGCATCAAAATTGTAGCTAATCGATTTCTTGCTCCGATAGAAATAGTAGAAATAGCGCTCGCCTGACGATAGTGTATTTCTGCTTGGTAATATTTGTACTGATGGAAATAGATATTGGCTTTGAGTTCTTCGGTACGTCTAAGCCAGTCTTGATTGTCGGTTTGAATGGGTTCTAGTACCTCTAACGCCTGTTCGTATTCTCCTTGCTGCGTATAATACTGGCATAATTGCCATTGCAGTTGAATATTATCGGGAAAACGAGCCCAACCTTCCCTCAACAGTTGATAACTCTCATCTAGTTTTCCTCGACGCATTTGTAGCTGAATAGAGTTGAGCAAAATCTGAACCGAATTGGGAATTTTCTCTTGAGCTTGTTGCAATATTGCTAAAGCTCGATCTGTCTCTCCCTGCAATGAAAGCAAATTAGCCAACATACCATAGCCTTGATGATGGTCTGGATACTGCTGACAGATTGCTCGATAACATTTTTCTGCTTCCGACCAATTATCGATCGCTTGATTTAAAGAACCCAGTTGAACTAAACAAGAAAGGTTGTTTTTTGCTGACGCTTGGGTTTCCGCTAACAGCGCGATCGCCTGTTCTACCCGTCCCGATTGACTATAAACTCTGGCTAATTCGATTTTGACACCGAAATGATGTTCGTCAATTGCAATTATTTCCTCATATACTTGTTGGGCTGTTTGAAGATCGGGTATCTTTTGCAGGATGCTACCTTTGACCATACGCGGTCTGATTAAATCAGGATATTGTTGAATAATTGCTTCGGTTTGTTCCAAAGCCAGATCGAAATTTCCCAGATCTCTCAATTCTTCAATTACCAGTAACTTCCCCTCAATTTTTTGTTGGAGATTGCTCGCTTTCTCAATCGCTTTATTAAACCACTCATTTGCCTTGGCTCTTTGTCCCGATTTACGGGCATGAATACCCAAATAACGATAGACTTTAAATTCTTCAGGGTGTTGCTGATAAATTTGTGTTAAATATTTTTTCGCTGCTGATAAATTCTCGGCATCAAATAGTAAATCGACCTTAGCGCAATGAGGTTCTAGTTTTTCGGGGTAAAGTGCGATCGCGCGATCAAAATACTCTAAGGCTATTTTGGGTTGTATTTTTTGCTCCAAACGTCCCATTTGCATCAATGCCTGAAAGTTATCGGGATGAGCTGCTAAGGTCTGATGAATTGTTTGTCGAGCTTCTTCTATTTGGCTGAGGGCTTTTAGTTCAATTGCTACATCGAGGTTGGTAAATAGATGTTCTGGCTTGATGCTTAAGGCTTGCTGATAGTATTCTAGGGCTTTAGTTCTATCTTGCAGTCTGCGGTAGAGACTGGCTATTTTTCTGATTAGGGTTACATTTCTGGGAGCAAAACCCAAAGCCTGTTCTAAGATATGGATAGCTTCTAAGGTTTGACCTAATTCATTCAGACAAGTTGCTAATTCTGAGTAAGCCTGTATGTTCTTCGGAGCAAAGTCAATAACTTCTTGATAAAGTTCGGCTGCCTGTTGCCATTTTAGTTCTCGTTTTAATAGCGTCCCAAAAATCATTTTGGCACGAACATTATTAGAAAAACGCTCTAAGATTGGCTCGATAGTTGCCAATGCTTGTTCTGTATTGCCTAAACTCCTTAACTGTTCAACTGCACACAGTTCCGCATTGATAGTACCATTTGGATTGGAAGCTTCGGCTTTAGCTCGAGTAAACCACTGTAAAGCTAATTCTGGTTCTCCTAATTTTCGTTCTAGATAACCCAATTCCATCAAGACACGGAAATTACGGGGAGCATATTCTAAGGCTTGTTCTAGCTGTCGTTTTGCTTCCTCATATTGCCCTAGATGCTTTAGTTCAATAGCATAATGAATATTTGCCCAAATTTCTTGAGAGTCGATCTCTAAAGCTTTTTGAAATAGCTGTAATGCTCTATCTCGTTTTTGTTCTTTCCGTTCTAATTCTCCTAATTTAAGGATACCTTTAACATTTTGTGGGTTGATATTTAATAATTTAACTAGATTATTACGACAATTTTCCAGTTGATTTAAATTAAATTGTTCTCTAGCTAATTCTAAAATTATTTTTTGATTCTTGGGCGCAATCTTTATTGCTTGGGCAAAAGTATCAAAAGCCAAATTGCGATCGCCCTTCCTACGATAAATAAGTCCCAATTCTAGCCATGCAGACATTAAAGTCTGGTTTTCTTGTAAAAGTTCTTTTAGGGATGCGATCGCTTCAGTTGTGTTGCCCAGTTTTTTGATTTCGAATAATCTAGCTTGTGGGGATTTTCCTGGTATTTCACCCATGTCAATATAAGGCTATACAAGTAGGCTAATTCTGTACTGATTATCAACACTTTTAAATTAGCATTATTAATGTTTATCACTCAAACTTTTTCTCAATCGAGAAAGCAATCACTATAAAGCGATCGCAAAATCTAAAGTAAGAATTACGAACGTTGAAGGCAGAAAGAAGTAATTACTTCCTAATTCATAAGTTATCGATTTAACTTTACAGAGCGATCGCCTGAAAAGAAAAAATTAGACTTGACATTTAAGGTAATCGCTCTGTGGACTTGCTACTTGCCATATGCGAACCAGTGACCTTTCTAAAAATTTACCAAGGATTGCCAATCATGGTAAAACCAGCCCAATAAAAAGGATGATCGAAGTTTTGCGATTCGGCTTCGCTAATATTAGGCGGTAGAGTTATGCCTATTTCCGAACCCCTTACCTGCTTGTTTTTGACATATACTTTTTGCTGCAACATACTTAGCTGTGCTTTTCTCAAGGCTTCTGACTTGATCTGAGTAGATTGTAATTCTCGATAGAATTCGCTCATTAAAATAACCGTTCCTCCATCGCTGACTGTCCATAGGCTGGCTAAAGCAGATTTGACTCCTGCTTGCATTGCCAAACCTGCAAAGCCAAACTCTGCATCTTCATTGCCCAAAGCAGTTTCACAAGCGCTCAAAACCAATAAATCGACTGGAGGTAAATCTAAATCTAGATCGGCTATTTCATCTAAGTTTAGTTTGCGATCGCCAAACTGAATATAAGACTTTTCGGGCGTTCCTGGATTGAACAGGGAATGAGAAGCAATGTGAACTATGTCAAATTCTCCCTGTTGATGAGCCTGTTGGAGATTTTTTACCGTAAAATTCTGGTTTAGTATTTTGATTCCCGACCACAGTTTTGGCACGATAGTATTTAACTCGATCTCAACTCCTGGTAGGGCTGGCAAGTCCGCAAACTTTGATGCCCCCATAGCTAAAACTCTTCTGGTGGATTGGGGTTGATAGCTAGTATCGGTCAAACTAAAGGCTGGTATGCGAGCGATCTTATATTTCTCGATCGCAAATTTTTCTCCGTCGTGCAGTGCGGCAAAAGGCAAAGAGCGCAAACTTGGTCCCGTACAAAGTAAAACTGTATCGATTTGCTCGGCTTCTAAGTAAGGATCTAAAGGTTTGAATAGCCAGTTATAGATCAGCCTGGCTGGAGGCAAATATTTGAGCGATTGGCGATCGCTAATTCCTATTTCCAGTTCTTTAATTCTTTTGGTCAATCTTTGACGGTTGCCGCCGTAAATTTTCTTGATGATAAATTGTTCTTCGGGAGTAATCAACATCAACTGCAAAAAATCTTCTTTGGGTATTGCCCAGATAACGGCGGGGTTGATTTTGGCTTTCTCCTTTACTTCTGCCAAGCGTTTGGCAATTTTTATTGCCGATCTAGAACTGCTGGCAAAGTTGCGACTAAAGTATCTTTCGTAGTCTTCTTCCCAGTTAGTTTCTACTGTAGCGATCGCATTAGAAAATTGCGCGAGATCCACCAAATTTCTGCTTGATTCTGGATTGGATTGAGAACTGGCAGGATGAGTGCCGAGGAAGATAATTGCAATCGCCACAACGGGGCAAATGATCGAGGTGGAAAATTTACGCCATATTTTGTTTTTATAGTTCGAGCGTTGGTAAAACATACAAGATTCAAAATTTTTATGGTTGCAAAACCAGATATTAAGCCAATGAGATTTTTCTCATAAAAGCTTCACAGTCGTTTCATCAAGAATTGTCAAATTGTACATAACGCGAATATAACTAGCAATCGAGTAAATCTCGGGATTATTCAAACTTAGGTGTTGCTGATTTGAAGTATGAAATTGAAGAGTAATCTGTTCTTAGATCTAAGCTCTATGCCATAAGCTTTAAGCTTTTTAATTAATTTGCTTAGTGATGAAAATTATAAGACTGTACCTTTATCCAGCAGCACTCTCAAACCTAAAAAGACATAGTTTTGTTGTTTCTTTCCTATCCTTCCTATCTTCTCTGCCCTTTCTATGCTCTGAGAGCTTGATAACAATGCCTCACACTAATTCCTCCTTCATTACGACAGGCAAATATAAGAGAATAATGGTTTATTCTCACGATGCTTTTGGTCTGGGTAATATTCGTCGAATGTCTGCAATCTGCCAGCATTTGCTTGAGTCTATTCCCAATCTATCCATTCTTTTATTGTCTGGTTCTCCCATGTTGCAGAGTTTCCGTCTGCCACCAGGATTGGATTATATTAAGCTTCCTTGTCTCAACCGTGGAGTTTCGGGCGATATGGCAGTAAAGTATCTCCATACAGATGTCGAATCGACTTTAAAATTGCGATCGGAATTAATTTTGGCAGCGGCGAAAAACTATCAGCCTGATTTGGTATTGGTCGATAAGAAGCCGTCGGGAATCAAAGGTGAATTGGATTTAGCGATTGACTATTTGAAAAGCAATTTGCCTGCTACTAAATTTGTCTTATTGCTAAGAGATATTTTAGACACTCCCCAAAAAAC
>JBCDCO010000304.1:0-5966 GCA_039181635.1 Cyanobacteria bacterium P01_G01_bin.19
CATGGTCGAAAACTTCACGCCCAAAATTATCGCCAAGCAATATTGCGACGTACTCGATGTAAATGCAACGGTAAAAAGCGATCGCACATCTTCCTCCAAAGATCGAGTTAAAGACGTTTTAATCACCGATTATTAATCGTGGCAACATTCGAACGATTTTAAAGGGCGAGCAAAAAAAGAAACAAGAAATACATTTACGTTGTTTGTTCGCCCTCGAAAGTCGCTCTAGTTAATTGGCTGGAGTTGCCAAGCGATCGACACGAGTATTTTGGTTGGTAGCCAGCCAGTAAAGAATCATTAGTGGCAAAATTCCCAATATAATCCCCAACATAACAGGAATATAAAATCCTGCTGCTAAACTTAGAACCATAGCAAATACAAAGTTTGCTAAATAAATAGCCAAGGGTAGCTTCAAATCGTTATCGGGTAAAGTTATTGGCTTCAATTTCCACAGTAAAGTGGCAACCAACATAAATATAACTCCCGTACCCATCCATCCAGCAAAATTTTGATAGGGCATGCCGAAAAATGCTCCTGGCTGTTCCCAAACCCAAAAAGGAATGGGTGCTTGACTCATAGCGGGATCGAGAACAAAATCCCATGATGTCAAACAAAGCGAACCACAGAGAATTGCGCCGATCTGACACAGCCAATTGCTCAGTTTTAGTCTTTTCAAGCCAGCCAAAGCAATGATATAGGCACTAAAGCCCAAATAAAACCAAGACAGAGGAATAGTAAACGGTACCAAACCCGCAATTTTATATCCCAAGCCACTTAAATAGCGATATTCGCCAAAAGGGAAACCTGTACTAGTTCCTAATAGTTCGCTCCCCAAAGATAAACCAATGGCAGGAATCATAAAGCTCAGCCAGTGCCATAATCCCAATGTCCGATAAGCATATAGGGAGACAGCAGCTGTTGCTAACAGCATGTAGACTACTCCTCCACCAGCCATGGACCAACCAAAAATTTTAGTTCCCCACTCGAATTGAGCTAATTTGGCTAAAAAATCAGGATTTGGTAACACTAACACGATTCCCGCCAAACCAAAAGCCATTGCTAATATGTGACCGATTAGCAAATAGTTTTCGGTACTAGATATGCGCTTCATAAGCTAAACAAAATTCGTATAAAAATTAACCTCTCCCATCAGTTTACAAATATACATGACCAAATGCGCGATCGAGAGAGGAATTAATTCTCAGTTTGGGGTTATTGGGCTGAATATCTCAGAAAATAGTAGAGTTAAGGTGTTTGGTTTGCTCCAAACCATGGGTTGCCAAGAGTAGCCAGAACGAGATAAAACAACTAGGGCGTGTGATCGATTAAGGGGAAGAATGCTTTTGAGAGGATTTCAGCGAGATACAAGGAGAAAAATGTTCTGAGTAGCACAATGCTACGGAGGTTATTTTTCGACGAAGTAGGTCGTTGAAAGACCGAAAAAAGCTCTTTTTTTCTAATTGAGCACACGCCCTAAGTCTTATATAGCGATAAATAAAGGTAATTTGATGTACGAAGGAAGCATAAAAGAGTTACATCAGCAATTAGTCAACAAAGAACGTTCCGCAGTTGAAATTGCCCAAGAGTTTTTGCAACATATTGAGGCAGTAGAACCAAAAGTCAAAGCATTTTTGACTGTTACTGCCGAGTCTGCCTTGGCTTCTGCCAAAGCAGTAGATGCCAAAATTGCCGCAGGAGAATCGATCGGGATGCTAGAGGGAATCCCCTTGGGCGTTAAAGATAATATGTGTACCAAGGGTATAAAAACTACCTGTGCGTCGCAGATCCTGGCAAATTTTATTCCTCCTTACGAGTCTACGGTGACTCATAAGTTAAAAGAAGCGGGAGTTGTGGTAGTCGGCAAAACTAACCTAGATGAGTTTGCCATGGGAAGCTCGACCGAAAACTCTGGGTTTCAGGTGACGGCAAATCCTTGGGACTTGGAGAGAGTTCCTGGAGGTTCGTCGGGTGGTTCTGCGGCGGCAGTAGCGGCAGGAGAATGCCTTGTTTCCCTCGGTTCGGACACAGGGGGATCGATTCGTCAGCCAGCTTCTTTCTGTGGGGTTGTAGGCTTAAAACCAACTTATGGCTTGGTATCTCGTTTTGGGTTGGTGGCTTATGCTTCTTCTTTGGATCAAATTGGTCCTTTTTCTCGTACTGTAGAAGATTCTGCTATTTTATTAAATGCGATCGCGGGATACGATAGTAACGATTCTACGAGTTTAAAGGTTGATATTCCCGACTATACAAGCTATCTACAGCCAGAGCTGAAAAAAGGGATCAAAGTGGGCATCATCACCGAAACTTTTGGCGAAGGATTAGATCCTATAGTTGCCGAGACGGTCAAAAAAGCGATCGCCCAGCTAGAATCTATGGGTGCGGAAGTCAAAGAGATTTCCTGTCCTCGCTTTCGCTATGGTTTGCCCGTTTACTACATGATTGCTTCTTCGGAGGCTTCAGCTAACCTAGCTCGCTATGATGCGGTTAAATATGGCGTGCGGGAAGCAGCCGATAACTTAGTCAGCATGTATACCAACACTCGCGCGGCGGGCTTTGGTGCGGAAGTGAAACGGCGGATTATGCTCGGTACATACGCTCTTTCGGCAGGGTATTACGATGCGTACTATCTCAAAGCGCAAAAAGTTCGCACCTTAATTAAACAAGACTTTGATAATGCCTTTGCTGATGTAGATGTACTGGTTTGCCCGACTTCTCCCTCCACTGCTTTTAAAGCGGGAGAGAAAGCCGACGATCCTCTATCGATGTACTTATCCGACTTGATGACAATTCCTGTAAATTTGGCAGGTTTGCCTGGAATCAGTATTCCCTGTGGTTTTGATGAGCAAGGCTTGCCAATTGGACTGCAAATGATTAGTAATGTTCTGCGGGAAGATGTACTGTTCCATGTGGCTCATGCTTATGAACAAGCAACAGAATGGCATCGTAAAACGCCCAGTATTTAATTGATAGTCATGCCAATTATTTTCCTCACGATTGACTGGCTTTAAGTCAGAAGTCAGAAGGGTTAAAGACTTTTATTTTGGCTTATCTTTGGGGGGAATCACCAAAAAGCGATCGCTCTGTAAATCTAGAAAGCGATCGCTTTTTTAATTGTTTTATTTAATTGATTGCTGGCTTAACCTAACATGAGTTCAAGGAAGCAGAAAAAACTCAAAATTTGCCAATTTTTGAAATTCTTGATGTCTGAATATTAGATGGTTTCGTTGAGAAAAACATAACTCCGAAATCCGAATTCCTAACTCCAAACTCATGTTAACCCAAGCTAAAGACCAAGACAAATCCCAAGACTGCACCAAAAACAATCAAAGCATAAAATTGGGCTCGACCATTTTCGAGATACTTTAGACCTTCTCCACTCAGTACTGCTGCCAAACCAGTTAGGTTCACCGCACCATCGACAACTCGATAGTCAACTTCCATAATTTGTCTGGCGATGCGGCGCGTCCCTGTAACAAATACTTTGTTGTAGAGATCGTCGAGATACCATTTATTGAGAGAGAAGCGGTAAAGAGTAGGTACTTGTTTAGCAATGTTGCTGGGATCGATATTCATAGTTCGATACATCAGCAATGCTACGATGATTCCCACTACAGCGATCGCCACAGATAAACCAGCCATGGTAATAAACTCGCTCTTGTCAAAAGCGTGTTCGGCTGCTTCCATCATCTCTCCTGGAGCGTGAATAAATTCCTCAAAATTGTTATCCCAAGGACGTCCCAGCCAACCAATAAAGATTGAAGGAATTGCCAGAATTACCAAGGGCAATGCCATGGTTAGGGGAGACTCGTGAGGATATTCGCTGTGACCGTGACTGTCACCTTCTTTGGCATCCATCGCACCAGGACCAAATGCTAGCCCTGCTTCTGTCATTAACTGCTGCTTGATAGCTGCGTCATTACCGCGAAACTCGCCTTCAAAGGTCATAAAGTACATGCGGAACATATAAAAAGCGGTCAATCCAGCAGTAGCCCAGCCCACAAACCAAAGAGCAGGATTAGCTTCAAATGCCTGTCCTAAAATTTCGTCTTTCGACCAAAAACCAGCAAAGGGAGGAATACCGCAAATTGCCAAGTTACCGATCAAAAAAGTGCCCGCAGTAATGGGCATGTACTTTCTCAGTCCGCCCATTAGACGCATGTCTTGAGCGATAATTGGGTTGTGTCCGACTACTTCTTCCATGCCGTGAATTACCGAACCAGAACAAAGGAATAGCATTGCTTTAAAAAAGGCATGAGTCATTAAGTGGAACATGCCCGCACTATAAGAGCCAACCCCCATTGCCATTACCATATACCCCAGTTGGGAAACAGTAGAATAAGCCAGACCTTTTTTAATATCGTTTTGAGTCAGAGCAATGCTCGCGCCCAAAAATGCGGTAAATGCCCCAGTCCAGGCAATCAGACTCATAGCTACAGGCACGTTTTCAAATACGGGATACATCCGCGCAATTAAGAAAACCCCTGCAGCAACCATAGTAGCCGCATGAATCAAGGCAGAGATAGGAGTGGGTCCTTCCATCGCATCTGGCAGCCAGACATGAAGGGGAAACTGAGCCGATTTGGCTGCTGGTCCTAAGAACACCAAAATAGCGAATAATGTGGCTAAAAACGCGCTGATTGTGCCAGTAGAAACCAGTTCTCCCAAGCGATCGCCCATAATGGCAAAATCAAAACTGCCTGTCGCCCAATATAGCCCTAACATTCCTAGCAACAAACCAAAGTCACCAACGCGGTTAGTGACGAAAGCTTTTTGACAGGCATCTGCTGCGGGTTGGCGATCGAACCAGAAACCAATTAGAAGATAGGAACACATCCCTACCAATTCCCAGAAGATATAAATTTGTACTAAGTTAGGACTGATGACCAATCCCAACATAGAAGAACTGAAAATACTTAAATAAGCATAGAAACGAACATAGCCAGGATCGTGAGCCATATAGCCATCGGTGTAAATCATGACCAAAAAAGCTACTGTGGTGACGATCACCAGCATGAGGGCACTGAGATGGTCGATAGTGTAACCCATCGAAAGATGAAAATCCCCTGCTGAAGCCCATTCGATAGTTCGCGTAAAGGCTTCGTGTCCGTGAATTTGACTCCACAGAGTTGCATAAGACATCACCATGGTGACGCCAATGATGGAAACAATGAAGACAGCAACTATCTGGCGTAGATTGTTAGTTGCCTTGTTTAGAGAAATTAAACCAATTCCTACCAACATTGCCCCCAGCAGAGGCAGTACAGGAATTAGCCAAGCATACTGATAAAGCGGTTCCATTTTGTATATCTAAGTATAAATTGCTTAACCAACGATCGCAGTAGATTTCGTCGCAAGACGAACAAGCAAGCTGCGATTACTTTGATGATTACCGCTAATCATTGTGACATACGCAATTACTTAAGGATCTGTTTATAGATGGATTTTTTGGTAAGTTAATTACAAAGTCTCTCTTAAATAAATGGAAAGTAAACAACAATTAGAGCCAAATGGCAATAATTCGGTCAGAAACATCGTGGTGGCGATCGCCGCAATTATTTTAAGCATTGCTTTATTTTTGGGCTTGAAAAGTGAAAGCAATCCATTATCTTTAGAAGCTCAAGTCAAGCAATCTACCTCTTTAGAAGTGGCTTTTAGCAACAGCAAGCCTACTTTAACTGAGTTTTATGCTGACTGGTGTACTAGCTGTCAGGCAATGGCAGGGGATTTAGGAGAAATCAAACAAGCCTATGGCGATCGCGTTAATTTTGTCATGCTCAACGTTGACAATACTAAATGGCTGCCCGAAATGCTGCGCTATCGAGTTGATGGCATACCTCATTTCGTGTTTATGGACAGCGAAGGAAATGCGATCGCCGAATCAATTGGCGAACAGCCTAAAAGTATTTTAGAAATGGATCTCGATGCTTTAATCGCTGACAATCCCATTCCCTACGCTAATAAAAAAG
>JBCDCO010000305.1:0-5942 GCA_039181635.1 Cyanobacteria bacterium P01_G01_bin.19
CTTTAGCAACTCGCAGGGTATCTGCTGGCACTAGCGAGTTAGGTTGAGGTTTTAGAGACATGGCGATCGCATTTCTTATCGCGGTAGATCTACCTCAGTCTACAGATTTTTTGCCACTTTCGGAGTTCGCCAACAGTGTCATAAAGAATAAAGCAGTTTCAGTTACTCTCTAAAATGATTTGAGATTGCTATAGATGCGATTTACTTCACATTAAGTATGGTTTTATTTGGTAAATGTAGCTCCACCGAAATAAACCCAAAATGGATAATTAAAACGCGCCTGGAATATCTTTCCCAATCCCTATTCCCCGATCCCCAGTCCCTGCCCTAGCTACTTAATTTTCAATAAAGTGGAACTACCTAGACTAGGGCTGAAATAATAGCTTGTTCGGTTAGCCTGACTATATATGTGATGGCTACCTCACTACTATATTACTAACAGTATGATTAGTATATAAATAAGCAAGCAATCAGAAAAGTTTGTGGCTTAATTAATCAGTACACTATTAATCAAAGGAGAAATATAGCATGGCTATTGTACGTTACAATCCTTGGCAAGAAATGAATTCTTTGCAAAGTCAACTCAACCGTTTGTTCGAAGAAAATTTAACACCCAGTAGTTGGGATGACTTTGGCAACTGGTCTAGTTTTCCCGCTGCTGAAATAATCGATAATGGAGACTATTTTCATCTCAAGTTAGAAGTTCCTGGTATGGAAGCAAAAGATATTGATATTCAGGTAATGAAAGATAGAATCGCCATTGCAGGGGAAAGAAAAGCGGAAGTCAAAGCAGAAGAAAACGGTAATACTCGTACTGAGTTCCGTTACGGTAAGTTCCAAAGAGTAATTCCTTTACCAGCACATATCAAAAATACAGACGTTACTGCTGAGTACAAAGATGGTATTCTCAACTTGACTTTACCTAAGTCTGAAGAGGAGAAAAATAAAGTAGTGAAAATAAATATTGGCGAAGTGAGTAGCTAGTTTTGTAGTTAGGATTAGCTAACGCTAGTCAAATTTAATCTAGATTAATAGTATAGCCCAGTAGCTGTTTCAACTACTGGGTTTTCTGTATGTAAAATTAAATTATTAAAACTAATTAATTACTAAAATAATAACCAAAAAGCTCGCTTACGGTAACTATACGATATCCTTTTTGTCGCAAATCTTGGAGAATAACTTTAAGAGCGATCGCCGTATTATTTGCCACCCTAATAGAGTTAGCGTGAAAGACCAAAATTGCCCCAGGAAAAATCATCTGTCTAGCATATAATGCAGTCAGCCAAGGATGATTGGTTAGCTCAAAAGTATCGAAGGGAATCATCGAAGCTAACACCAATTTTAGATCGTAGTTTTCTTGGGCAGTTAAGTTAGATATTGCCTTTAACATCGCCTGATTGTAAAAGCCCCTACCAGGGCGATACCAACGAACGACCCGATTTGGAGTTAGTTCCAGTAATTTTTCGTGCGCTTCTTTTAGCTGCTGTTCGAATTGCTGGGGAGACAATAGAGCATGAGTTTCGTCGATTACTCCATGATTGGCTATTTCATGATTTTGCGCCAAAATCTGCGCAATAATTGGAGAATTTGGCTTTAAATGACTACTGATAATAAAGAATGTCGCTCTGGCAGCCTCTAAATGGCTATATTCTCGGTTGTGATCGGCGATCGCATCCAAAATCACTCTAGTACCGCGATCGCAGTCGTCTTGTAGACAAGGGGCATCATCGATTGTTAGGGCAACTATTTTTTCGGTTGTTTTCTTATAAAAGATAGCATCGGGAAATAGCCGCGATACACCATTAACTAATTCCTGGGACAAATTTTTCATGGTTAGCAATGTATTAAACCGTCAGCTAATTCTGAGACTTATTTTTTACTTGGTTGCGTTTACTTGTTAGAAACGAGCGACTAAAATTGCTCCCAAGACGAGAAAAAACACGCCAAGCGATCGCATTACACTAATTGGATGAACTTCTAAACCCAATAAGCCATAGCGATCCATTAAAACAGACATGGTTAGCTGTCCAAAAACATAGCAAGCCACCCAGCTACCTGCACCTATTTTGGGTTGAATCATGATCGCAGCGGTTACGACAAACGCACCGATCGCACCACCAGAAAGCCATAGCCACCAAGGTATAGCTAACAGCTTGTCTGTGGCAGGGATTTTGATTCCCAGAGCAATGTTAATGACAAATAAAATTAATGTCCCAACCGAAAAAGAAATCAAGGATGCTTGAATTGGACTGTTGAGACTACGGGCGACATTTTCATTAATTGCAGGCTGTAGTGCAAAAATACTCCCTGCAAAAATAGCAACCAGAATATAAATATAGTTCATTAAATTAAGTTAGGGCAGTTAGGGCAGTAGAGACAAGGCATGCCTTGTCTCTACGGGATTGATGATTGATTGATTTTGATATCAAACTACCAAAAACCAGGCAGAAACTGTGTCAAATCTCTAATAGTTTTGTTAATATTTCGAGCCACTTGAATATGAGGCTCGTCAGCTTCGATAGGAATAATATTTGCTTTACTACCAGTGCCAAACTTATCGACAACTAAGTTTGTAGCTTCCAAACCCGTAACATAGGCTTTTTCTTGCGACCAAGATCCGTGGCGAGTTACGATCCAATCTCCACTCATATACAGATTAGGAATATCGGTTTTAGCTGAGAGTAGGTTTTGATAGCTGCCAGGGAAGAAGTGAGTCACCCCTTCCTTAACGCGGATAACGCTGCTATCAGTTACTTCTGCCTTACCAAAAGCAGGAATACAGGTAGTCAGATCGCGATGGACTTTTTCGACGATCTGCTCGTCACTCATGGGTAAAAGCTGATTGGCATGATAAAAATCTGCCTCAATTACGGTATTGGGTTCGCTATGATATTCATCGTGAAGATCGTTAAGGTCAAAAAACGTCCAGCCAGTAGTTACGTCAAAACCAAAACAAGCATTGGAAGGCAGGGGGATATTAATCTTGCGATCAAACCACAAGCGAGTGGCTAAAACATCTATTCCTCTTAGGTTGGATAAATTGCGAAACTGGGCGTAATTTTTGAGAGTGTTGCTATTTTCGACAATTTTCTTCATCCCCGTAATGCTAACGCTGGAAATAATCGCATCGGCAGCAAAAAATTCATCACCACATTTAACTCCCGTAGCTTTCCCCGTCTCATCGATGACAATGTCGCTGACTCGTTTATTAGTCAAAACTTTTCCCCCAGCCCGTTCGATTTCGGCAATCCAAGGTTTAAAAATTCGTTCGCCAACCGTACCGCGACACCAAACCACATCAAAATCAGGCTGATGGGCGAGGATAAAGTAATAGAGCATTCCCAAGGCTGCTGCTGCCGAACACTGCTCTCCTGGGGCAAATAAACCCACCAACAGCATCGGTTCAAAAGATTCTTTGTATAGTCGTTCCGATACCCCATACTGTCTGAATAATTCTCTGGCGGTCATTTTGTCATAACGCTGCCAAGCCTCGTGGGAATTATCAAAATCAACTACCGAATAAAGCAGTGGCAAAGCAGAAAGGCGATCGCTTAAGGGTAAACGTTTGAATTTAGTATAGATAAACGTTCCCAAAGGAGAAGGCAGACGAGGTTCATTTTGAAAGATGGGCGACTCTACCTCTAAACCAGCGGGAGAATATTGCGACGAACGAGTAAAGCGAGTAAAGGGATTGAGATTTAGTTCTTCAACTTTACTGAATATATTGCGATAGGGATACCAAAAACCATGGATTCCCCCCTCTACAGATTTACCGCCAGAAGTTTTCCATCCCGCCACTAAACCGCCTGGATATGGTGCTGCTTCTAAGAGGGTAACATCATAACCCTGCTCGGCTAGATGGGATGTTGCGCCCAAACCAGCCCAACCCGCGCCAATAACGATAACTTTTTTTGCTTCTGACATTTGATGCTGCTTTGGTTAAATAAAAAATTTTGGTTTTATCTATTTAACATATAGCAGCTTTTGGTGTGCCTGCTGGTTGAGGCTAAGGCAATTGATTAAAATTGGCGATCGCCATTTCAGCTTGTGGGACAGTCAACGGTTTGGAAAATAAGAACCCTTGACCAAATTCCACTTTAAGATCCTTGAGGGTGTTTGACTGAGTATCGGTTTCGATTCCCTCAGCAATGATTTGCATATTCAAAACACGAGCTAGAGTAACGATTGTTTTGATAATTTCTAGGTTTTGCCGTTCGATACTCATTGCTTCGACAAAAGAGCGATCAATTTTTAAGATATCGATGGGAAACTGTGGCAGGTAACTCAGTGAAGAATATCCAGTACCAAAATCGTCAATCGAAATTTTAATACCGCGATTTTTAATTTGCTGCAAGACTTGGATTGTTTGCTCTGTATCCTCAATCAGCATACTTTCTGTTAGTTCCAATTTAAGATACTTAACCTCGACTTGAGTGCGATCGATAATGCGATCGATCGTATCGAGAAAATTGGGATCGTGTAGCTGCTCTCCAGCTACATTGATGCTCATAGTCAGATTGCGCGCTGCGGGCAGATTATCATGCCAAATCTTGAGCTGATTGCAGGCTCGATTCATTACCCATTCCCCTAAAGCCACAATCAAACCAGTCTCTTCCGCCAAGGGAACAAATTCATCGGGTGAAATTACACCTCTCAAGGGATGCTGCCAGCGTACCAAGGCTTCAAAACCAGTTAGCTGCAGGTTATCTAAAGAGAAGATAGGCTGATAATAAAGCAGCAGTTCGTCTCTAAAGATCGCTTCCCGTAGTTCGGTTTCTAATTCCAAACGACGCATCGCATCGAGATACATTTGGCGATCAAAAATTTCATATCTCGCCTTACCTAATTCTTTCGCTCGATATAAAGCCGTATCTGCATCTCGTAGCAAGTCTATTTCTTGGCAGTATTCTCCATTGCCTAACACGATGCCAATACTTACAGTAATAGATAGATTGCGACTGCCGAGATTAAAGGGTGAAGCAAACTCATTTAAGACTTTTTCGGCGATCGCAACCGCGTCTTCTACACGTTCGACATCTCTGATCAGAATCGTAAACTCATCTCCTCCTAACCTAGCCAGAACAGTATCGGCACCAATGCAGTTGGTCAGCCTTCGGGCACAGGCAATCAGCAATTCATCTCCTGCCAAATGTCCCAAGCTATCGTTAATAATTTTGAAGCGATCTAAATCGATAAATAGTATGGCAAATTGTTTCTGTGGATTGGCGATCGCATTATGCAAACATGTTTTAATCTCTTGCATAAACAGGCTACGATTGGGCAATCCCGTCAAACTATCGTGTAGAGCATCATGGCGTAGCTTCTCTTCTAGCTGATAGCGTTGAATAATTTCTTCTCTGAGGACGCGATTTGCCTCTTCTACTTCTGAAGTTCTTTCCTTGACTCTCTGCTCTAGTCTTTCATTGAGCATCCTCACCTTATCGTTGGCTTCTTGTAAGGCGATTTGATTTCTCACCCGAGCCAAAACTTCTTCTACCTGAAAGGGCTTACTAATAAAGTCTACCGCCCCAGTGGTAAAAGCCTTAACCTTATCTTGAATGTCGTCTTGAGCGCTCAAAAAAATTATGGGAATCGAGCGAGTGGCGGCATTTTCCTTGAGTTTTTCACACACTTCATAGCCATTGAGATCGGGCATGTTGATATCCAGTAAAATCAAATGAGGTAGGTCATTTTGCGCCCCCATCAAGGCGATCGCACCATTTTTGGCGCAGCGTACCTTATATCCTTGCTGAGTTAGGGTAGTAGACAGTAGCCGCAGGTTATCTGGAACATCATCCACGATCAAAATTTTGTAGGCAGATTCTGGGAGTTGATTCATGGCTGTTGCTGAGGCGTAAGTTTGAGGATGATGTCAAAATCAAAATTAGCAATTTTACTTGCTAGAGCTTCTCGAACAAACTCGTGTTCGTCAGGAATCTGTC
>JBCDCO010000306.1:0-5907 GCA_039181635.1 Cyanobacteria bacterium P01_G01_bin.19
TACTTCTACAAGATTTCCTCGGTGTCACCGTACAGCCGATGGTTCAACTTCACGGTTATGAACTAATTATCGGTAGCAGTATCGACGAACAATTTGGCTCTGTTTTACTGTTTGGTACTGGAGGTGAGTTAGTAGAAGTATTTAAAGATCGAGCCTTGGCATTACCACCACTTAATACCACCCTGGCGCAAAGGACGATTGAACAGACCCGCATCTATGAGGCTCTCAAAGGAGTTAGGGGCAAAAAAGCGGTGGATTTAACGGCTCTCAACAAATTAATGGTGCGTTTTAGTCAGCTGGTGGTGGAACAACCCTGGATCAAAGAAATAGATATCAATCCTTTAATGGTTTCGGAAGATCGCCTGTTGGCATTAGATGCCCGCGTAATTCTCCACGACTCGGAGACACCTGGATCGGATTTATCTGGGGTAGCGATTCGCCCTTATCCCAGTCATTACATTAAGCCCTGGACGCTAAACGATGGCAAACAGATAACTATTCGTCCGATTCGCCCTGAAGATGAACCACTGATAGTCAACTTTCATCAATATGTTTCTGAAGAAAGCATTTATTTACGGTACTTCCATCTAATTAGGCTCCAAGCAAGGGTTGCTCATGAACGACTAACCCGCATCTGTTTCATTGATTACGATCGCGAGATGGCTTTGGTCGCCGATTATCTTAACCCCAATACAGGAGATCGAGAAATTCTTGGTGTCGGTCGCTTGAGCAAAATTTATGGCACTAATGAAGCAGAGCTGGGGATTTTAATTAGCGATCGCGAACATGGTATCGGATTGGGTACAGAATTGCTACAATCTTTGATTGATATTGGGCGCCAAGAACAGTTGAGTCGAATTGTCGCGGAAATTCTGAGTGAAAATACTACCATGCAGCATTTATGCACTAAAGTAGGTTTTCAGCTTGAGAGACATCAAGATGTGGTTAGAGCTTATCTTAACTTTCAGGCATAGAGGCGGTTAAAGAGAAACTCACTATTCTCGATGCTACGCCTTTATTTGCTGAAACTATTTGCCGATTCAATCCAGATGAGTCGATAGTAGAATTGCTAGAATCACCATGAACACTTCTATCTGGAAAGAGTTAAAATGTTTTTTCAATTGTGTCAATCTTGTTTTAATCCTGAATCCAATATAGCTTGGAAACAACGTAGGCTAAAATTTCTTAAATCTATGCGCGATGAGCTTGAGACAAGGTTAGCAGCGGTTAATGCTGCGATCGCCACCATAGAAAGACAGAACAGCCAAGAAGAGGCATAAGTTCAATTATTCATGACGATCGCAATATTAAGCTTGCGATCGCCTTTTGTCCGAAAAATGCAGCCAGAAGTTAGAAGTCAGAAGTTAGATGAGTAAATAGAGGTATATTACAAACAGCAACAACTGTCCTAACGAAAATACGTACTGCTGTATTGGATCGCCCTTATGACAGTCACATCTGAGTTGAATTCTGTTTCTACTATTTCTGCCTTCCCGTTAACGGCAATTATGGGGCAGGATGTCATTAAATTGGCTCTGTTGCTGCTTGCGGTCGAGCCAGGATTGGAGGGCGTAATTATTGCTGGACGCAGAGGAACGGCTAAATCGGTAATGGCACGAGCTATTCATGTCCTCATGCCTCCCATTGAAGTAATTCCAGGGTCTTGCTGTAACTACGATCCCGATCGCCCAGCAGAATGGGACGACGCAACTCACTCTCAGTTTCCTGCTGGTACTTCCCCTCCCAGACAACTTATTGCCACTCCCTTCGTTCAAGTGCCATTGGGAGTAACGGAAGACCGCCTGCTCGGTTCGGTGGATGTCAGTCAGTCGATTAAACGAGGAGAACCTGTTTTTCAACCTGGACTGTTAGCAGAAGCTCATCGGGGAATACTCTACGTAGATGAAATAAATTTATTGGACGAACACATCACTAACCTGCTACTGACCATCCTGGCGGAAGGATACAATCAGGTCGAGCGCGAAGGTATTAGTTTTCAACATCCCTGTCAGCCATTATTTATTGCCACCTACAACCCAGAGGAAGGAGATTTGCGGGCGCATTTAATCGATCGCTTTGCCTGCGTATTATCTGCCGATGAAGTATTAGAAGTTGGCGATCGCGTTGAGGCGGTTGAGCGAGTGATGCGCTATCAGGAGTCTCCCAGGGACTTTGTCAGCCAATACAGCGAAGAGTTAGACGACCTCAAAACCCAGATCGTGCTGGCAAGATCCTGGCTAAAGCAGGTAACGATCGCCACCGAACAAATTGAATACTTAGTCAAAGAAGCTATTTTGGGACAGGTAGAAGGACATCGAGGCGAGTTGTTTGCCACTCGCATTGCCAAAGCTCATGCTGCCTTAAACGGTAGGTTAGCGGTAAATGCAGAAGACTTACGCTGTGGAGTGGAACTGGCGATCGTGCCACGGGCGATCGCCCTGGAAGTTCCCCCAGAACAGCCATCACCACCCAGTCCCGAACCACTACCAGAAGAAACCCCGCCAGAATCCGCTGAAACTCCAGAAGCTCCAGAGCAACTCGAACCAGAATCTGCCGATATTCCTGAAGAGTTTATCTTGGCTCCCGAAATGGTCGCGCTCGATCCATCTGTTCTTTCCTTTGCTCGGATGGCGCATCGTCGTCGGGGGAAAGCAGGGGGACGAGGAATTATCTTCTCTCAAGATCGGGGACGCTATGTCAAACCCATATTCCCCAAAGGAAAGGTCAGGCGAGTTGCCATAGACGCAACCTTACGCGCAGCAGCTCCCTATCAAAAGGCACGTCGTCTCCGCCAGCCAGAACGGAGGGTAATCATTGAAGATGATGATGTTCGGGTCAAGCGCCTCGCCCGCAAAGCTGGTGCTTTGGTTATTTTTGTGGTGGATGCCTCTGGTTCGATGGCACTACATCGGATGCAGTCAGCAAAAGGTGCGGTACTGCAACTGCTAGGAGAAGCCTATCGACACCGCGACCAGATTGCTCTGATTGTCTTTCGCGAGGAACAGGCAGATGTACTATTGCCCCCTACCCGCTCCATTACTGCTGCCCGTCGTCGTCTGGAAAATCTTCCCTGCGGCGGTGGTTCGCCCCTAGCTCATGGCTTAGCTCAAGCGGTACGGATGGGACAAAATGCCCGACAATCCAAGGATATAGGGCAGGTGGTAATTGCTCTGATCACTGATGGTAAAGCGAATATCCCTCTATCTCGCTCCTTAGAACAACCCCAAGTGGAAATGGGAAAATCCAAAATCAAAGCAGAATTATTAGAGATTGCAGGGGCAATTCGCACCTTGGGGATGCAACTGCTGGTGATTGATAGCGAAAATAAATATATTTCCTCTGGTTTAGCCCAAGAAATGGCACGAGTAGCTGCGGGAAAATATTATTATCTACCCAAAACGACAAAACAGGCGATCGCTGACATGGCAAAAAGTTTACTTTAATCTGCTAAGCCCTTATCTTAACTCACAGCTGAGGCGCCAAGGGAGTTCATTCCTGGTCAAGAACCTGTTCTTTGATCCGCGTAGGGATCGCCCAAATTGTGCCGTCTGAAAACTCAACTCTCGAGTTTGTTGGATCAAGACCCTTTCGAACGATTTGTCTATTCAATACTAACTCGCCATCAAGATCCTGTTGCTTCTTCCACCAATTATAAACAAGCGCGTAAGTTGTCATACATTCCGTCATAGTTTCGCAACTCATTTGCTGCAAAATGGCTATGACATTCGAACTGTACAAGAATTATTGAGACATAAGGATGTCAAGACAACCATGATTTATACTCATGTGCTCAATTGCGGTGGCAGAGGGGTAAGAAGTCCGCTCGATTCTTGAAAAAACTGCAATTTAGTTGTAGTTTAATATGCAATTATCTTTTTCGGTAGGTTCACCTCTGCCTCAATCGATCTTGTGAAAAACTCTGAATGAAGCTCTGACAAAACAGTCTTAGAAATCACCGTGCCTGATATGTTCTGAGACCAGTTTCTTTAACTCCACTATGTTTTCCTTCTCTTGCGCCTTAACCTTTCTCCAAAAGGCTTTCACCGACTCATATCCCTCAGCATTGGCAATATATTGATCGTATCGCCATAGGGCATCCAGCCTACGACTCAAATCGTGAATCATATCGTGGTCGTGGTCTTTAACACCTTGGGATTCTCCTAAGTGTTCTACTTCTTTTTGGTATGTTTTTAAACTCATTGTTAATTCCTCTTGAACTAGATAAAAGAGATTACGCGCCTTCTAGCCGACCGATCGCAATAAATAAACAAATCAACTAATTACATTCTCTGTTGGTAGGTAGATTGCGAATTTTAGAAAAAACAGCACGAACAATTTTTATTTCGATCTGACTGTTTCTTTTAAATTAGTCAAAAATTATGAGGAACTTATGTGCAAACTTAAATGTTACATAAGTTTATTTTGATCAGCATTGGCGATCGCACAGTTGGCTAAAAAGTCGCGATCGCAATTTGCACCTTGAGGATGCAACTCCTGATTATTGATGGCGAAAATCAATTTATTTTCTCTGGTTTTACCCAAGACAATACAATAGGCGATCGCCTATCTGGCAGAAAGCCTACTATAGTCTGCTAACCTCTTATCGCATAACGTTAGCTTACGATGCCCAAGGCTAGCTGCGCGATCGCCCAATCTTCTTCAGTATGAATTACTAACACCCTAACTTGAGAATCTGAGGTAGCAATATCTTCATCAACAGGACGAGCATTATTTTTCTCAGCATCGAGATACAAGCCCAGAAAAGCAAATTGTTCGCAAGCTTTTTCCCTGACCATTACAGCATTCTCTCCTACTCCTGCAGTGAATACTAAAGCATCTACTCCGCCCAAAGATGCCATCATTGATCCAATGCTACTTCTGAGACGGTGAATGTAAATATCAAAGGCTAGTTGCGATCGCTCTTTACCTTCGGCACTAGCTGCCAAAATTGTTCGCATGTCGGCGGATATGCCTGAAACTCCCAACAAACCTGACTCTTTATTTAATAACTTATTTAGTTTTTCTGGATCTAAATCGTACTCTCGCATTAAGTAAAGCAAGATTTGGGGATCGATTGAACCGCAGCGTGTACCCATCATCAAGCCTTCTAGGGGCGAAAAACCCATCGTGGTATCAATACAAATACCATTTTTAATCGCAGCCAGAGAACAGCCATTTCCTAAATGACAGGTGATTATTTTCAGAGAATTTAGAGGCTGGTTCAAAATTTGAGCTGTTTTAGTAGCGCAATACTGGTGGCTAGTACCATGAAAACCATAGCGTTGAATGCCCTTTTCATACCATTCGTAAGGTAGAGGATAAACCTTGGCAGGTAAAGTGATATTACTATGAAACGCCGTGTCAAATACTGCTACTTGGGGAACATCAGGAAGAATTGAAGCGATCGCATCTATACCCTCAAGATGGGCAGGATTATGACTGGGGGCGAGAGGAATTAACTCGGCGATCGCTTTTTTTACTTCGGAGGTAATTAAAGTTGGTTGGGAATATTTATCGCCACCATGTACGACGCGATGCCCTACCAAATCGATCTGGGACAAATTGGCTAAAACCTGGGTTTCTCCTTGGATCAGGGTATCAAACATTTTCTCCAAGGCACTTTTGCGGTCAGCCAATTTGAGCTGCTGTTTAGCGTCATGGCTCTTAACAGTTAAGCTGCCATAATCTGAAGCTACTGTCCAATCAATATGTGCTTCCCATAAAGGTTCGGGAGGGTTTTCTGGTAGCTCTGTTTCAACTTGGTATAGACAACTTTTTTGACTGCTAGAACCAGCATTGAGGACTAAAATATACATGAATTTACTAATTTATTTCCTCTCGGTAAAACCATTGCCAAATTTATTGTAGGAAATAAACTCGATCAATTTTGTTCTTGGTCATTGGTCA
>JBCDCO010000307.1:0-5887 GCA_039181635.1 Cyanobacteria bacterium P01_G01_bin.19
AGCAAACGGAGACGACTCTATCTATGGAGGATCGGGGATCGATACTATTGTAGGAGGAAATGGCAATGACCTAATCGATGGAAATGGCGATCGCGACATTTTACTTGGGGGTAACGGCAACGACACCATTAAAGGAGGCACGGGTAATGATGTTTTAAGAGCAGGTAATGACAATGATATTCTTTTTGGCGGAGATGGAAGAGATTTACTGTTTGGTGATGGCGGAGAAGATATTTTTGTTTTAGAACCCAATGCCACAGAATCAGATGTTATTAAGGACTTTACGATAGATACAGACAATTTTGGTTTGACTGATGGCTTAACCTTTGGCGATTTAACGATCTCTAACAATCATGCTGGTACCGTAGCGTTTATCAAAGAAAGTAGTAACGATAATATATTGGCTGTTGTCATAAATGTTGATGCAACAGATATAACTATAGATGACTTTATCAATATTTGATCGGCGCAAACTTCTAAACTAAATACTTATTTGCAGGAAAGAGATTGTCTTGGATATAAAACACTCTCTTTTTTTATTGTGTAAAAATACTTAAGCAAACAAGATCTATCGGAGATTTGCGATCTATAATACTGCGCTTTTTATCGATGTGAGTTAATTATGCGAAAGCTATAACAGAAGCATATTGTTATTTGAATTGTTCTGAAATTATGAATATTAATTCAAAAACTTTATAGCTCAAAATATCTCTTATTAGAATTAAAGTTATGGCTGAAAATCAAATTTATGGAACAGAAAATAATGATTTTTTGTTAGATACTGCTGCCCAAGATGAAATATTTGCTTTAAATGGAAATGACCGAATAGAAACTACTGAAGGTGATGATATTGTTCATGGCGATTTGGGAATAGATACATTAACCTTTGATCATTCTTCAAACATTGACGATACACCATTTTTTTTGCAAAGCTATGATGCCTATAGTGGTGAAGGTTATTTAGAAGTTGGTTTTCCTGAAAGCAGCGACTACAGATCTATTAGTTTTTATAGTATAGAAAAATTTGAATTTCTTACTGGGGCTGGGAATGACTTAATCGATACGAACATTTATTACTCAGACGACACAGTAGATGCAGGTGTAGGTAATGATTATATCTTTACGGGTAAAGGCTTTGATGTAGTTGACGGTGGTTATGGCTTGGACTTACTCGATCTCGATTTTAGTAATAATTACACTGGGGTGACTTCACGACTAATCGATCGCCATCAAGGTGAATATGTCAGCGACGAGAGTGTAGTAAGCTTCAGCAACATTGAAGCAGTCAACGTGATCGGTTCGCAACACGATGATGTTTTATTGGGCTTTGCCGTTGACAGCTATTGGTCTGATTCTGAATTCTTTATCTCGCCGATGGTTGATGGTGGTATGGGTTATGACGAACTAGTCTTGGATTATTCTGACAGCCATCAAGATCTCGACATCAGTGTCAATTTTGATTTCTTTTCCTCTACTAATAGTATTAATGTTGTAGATAATTCCGACTTTATCAAGAGTTTAGATTTCAGCAATATTGAGGCGTTTAATGTCACTACAGGTAGAGGTGATGATGACGTCGATCTGGGCTATGATAACTACTCAGACGATACAGTCGATACAGGTGCGGGTAACGATACTATCTTTACTGGTAAAGGTTTTGATCTAGTCGATGGCGGTTATGGTTTTGACTCACTTAACCTCGATTTTACTACCAGCATTGATGGTGTAACTTCTCGTTTATACGCTGACGGTGGTGGAGTATACACCAGCAGCGATAGTCTGACCGAGTTTAGCAATATTGAAGCGATCGCTTTAACTGGAAGTCCTAAAGACGATTTATTGTTTGGTCTAGAGGGACAGGATAATATTTTTGGCGATTTGGGTGCAGATACTATTATTGGTGGAAAAGGAACTGATTATCTCGATGGTGGTATGGGCAATGATTCTATTAAAGGTGGAGATGATGACGATCTTCTCTTTGGTGGTGCTGGCACCGACACTATTCGCGGAGAATCAGGTAACGATTCAATATACGGTAACGAAGATCGCGATTTACTCTTTGGCTACGAGAATGAAGATACTCTCCATGGTGGCTTGGGCGATGACTTGTTGAAAGGGGGAGATGGTGACGATCTTCTCTTTGGTGGAGAAGGAAAAGATGTTTTGTTTGGTGATGCAGGAATAGATATCTTTGCTTTGGAGTCTGATTCTAGTTTTGATATTGTTAAAGACTTTAGCGATGGTATAGATTTGTTTGGCTTGACCAACGGGTTAAATTTTGCCGATTTGAATATTGTTAATAACTCTGCTGGTTCTGCTGCAGTCATCAAAAATGCTAGTGATAACAATCGAGTAATTGCTTTTGTGACTGGGGTTGATGCGGTAGATATTACTAGCGCAGATTTTATTAATATCTAGCGATTAGTTGTCGATTAATTTTTTACTAGTATTTTATTGGCGATCGCCTGACTAAAGAAACCTCTGGCTCGGTTGGCGTATTTGGTTCTGGTTTTAATTGGAATAATACCCAATCAATTAGACCAGCAAGAAAAGGTAAGGCAAAACAAGCTACTAAAGCGATCGCCACATAGCGAAAAATTACAGGTCTTTTGTGTCCATCGACAGGATGTCCGCAACTAAGGCAAATTTCTGCGCCTTCTGCATTGAGAGTACCGCAAACTTTACAAGGTTTTAAAGCCATTCTGTAAGATCTAAAAATAGGAGAGAAATAATACTTTACTTCAGGCAGAGTTAGGAATTAGCCCAATGCTGAAGTGATTATTTCTGGAGTAACTTTATCGGTGATTATAACTTTACCGATCGCCGTTGGTAAGATGAAACGTACTTTTCCTGCCTTAACTTTCTTATCGCTTTTAATCGTTTCTAAAATTGCCTCGGAAGTAATTTTAGTGGGAATATCGGTAGGCAAACCAGTTTTAGCAATCAAGACATTCTGAAGTTTGGCTTCTGCGTCCGTCCATAAACCCATTCTTACGGCGATCTTTCCTGCGGCAACCATCCCGATAGCTACTGCTTCGCCGTGAACAAACTGCTTGTAGTTAGTTAAACTTTCGACTGCATGACCGATGGTATGCCCGTAGTTGAGAATTGCTCTGATGCCAGACTCCTTTTCATCTTGACTGACTACTTCTGCTTTTGCCTGACAAGAACGGGTAATAATCGTTTCTAGCAACTGCTTGCCCACTCTATCTAAAGTATCGAGATGCTGATGGTGTTCTAGCTTGGTAAAGAGATCCTCATCCCAAATCACGCCATATTTA
This sequence comes from Cyanobacteria bacterium P01_G01_bin.19, assembly GCA_039181635.1. GTDB lineage: Bacteria > Cyanobacteriota > Cyanobacteriia > Cyanobacteriales > Xenococcaceae > Waterburya. The sequence goes on from JBCDCO010000307.1 coordinate 3,282, forward strand.
ATTACCTCTGCCATTCCTGCCCGAAATTCCCTTGGGGGAAGGGTTTTTAGCAGATCGGGATCGATGGCTACTAACTTTGGTTGATAAAAAGCACCGATTAAATTTTTACCTTGGGGGTGGTTTACCCCAGTTTTTCCTCCCACTGAAGCATCGACGATCGCCAGAAGAGAGGTAGGGACTTGAACAAAGTTTACTCCCCGCAGCCACGTTGCAGCGGAAAATCCTGTCATATCACCAATCACGCCGCCGCCTAGTGCCACTAGAGTAGAAGACCTTTCTATCCGATTTTGCAGTGCCGTGTCGTATACAGCCTGGATCGATTGAAGATGTTTATGTTCTTCTCCTGCGGGAATCAAATGCTGGCATACTTCGAAACCAGCCGACTCTAGAGATTGAATGCAGATCTTGCCATAATATCCAAAAATTTCGGGATTAGATATGACCAAAACTTTCTTGCCCAGATTTAACTGTTTCATTTGCTCGCCTAGCTGACTGAGACTATTAGAAGCGATCGCAATTTGATAAGAGTCTTGGGGCAAATTGACGGTAATGTTAGGCATATCGATGTGGATTTTGAAAGCTAGATTACGGTGTAACTGGCACTGTGCATTTTATATTCAATTCTACTTGAGACTCTGCTCGATATATTTCTGCCACAGTAAAACTTCTTATTTTTACTTCAATTTTTGGATAACCAGCGATTGATAGAATTTAATTCATAGATAAAGTGTATATACCGCTCATAGTTACTTTGTATGGATATAACTACTATTTATTGGATTGTTTTGGGCGTAATGGGAATCGGCGTAATTGGCGCAATTATTCCTGGTCTTCCTGGCAGTAGTATAATTTTGCTTGCTATTTTGGGTTGGAGTATTGTCACTGGTTTTGCAGGAATTGGCTTGCCCATGATTTTGATTTTTACTATCTTGATTTTGAGTGCGGGAGTAGAATATTTAGCCCTATATTTTGGCGCAAAACAAGCAGGAGGCAGTAAATGGTGTCAATATGGAGCAGTTATTGGCATGGTGATGGGTTTTGTGGGATTAATGCCCCTTTTGCCTCTTGGGGGACCTTTGGTTGGGGTCTTGGTTGGTGCAGTATTAGGCGGGTTTGTCGGCGAATATCTCTATCGCTCTAATCTAGAATCTGGCGATCGCATCCAGCAGGCGTTTAAAGCTAGTGTGGGGATTGTCATTGCCTCTATTATTGGCAATATTATTGAAGCTTTACTAGCAGCCTTAGCAGTCGCAATTTTTATCTACTCTACCTGGTCTTTTGTCTTTCCTACGGTTAACTAATGGAGCATAATTCTGATACTATTGCGATCGCTTTATCAATTGTCTTTCTTCTGACTCCCATTGCTTTGACAATTCATTTGGCAGTCAAAAAAGATGAATCTAATGAATATAAAAAAAGACTGGGCTATATTTATGGAGGATTGTGGGCGATCGCTCTTTTGGGTTATGGCTGGCTATTTTTAATCTAAATTTAGAGCGACATAGCAATTCTGAAACTCGTGAGGTACGTTCAACTACCAATCAACACCCTCGACAGTCGCTTCAAGTCGGTGAAACCGCCCAACGCGCTGTCTCGCAATCAACAATCAACAATCAACAAAAGCCAGAGTTAAACTTGCACCTCGTAACTATAAGAAACGCCATAAATAAAACGGTTGTAGACTAAAAAGCATGGAGAAATCTAATTCCCTTTCCAGAATATTAGATCGAGATGGTGCAGCAGCAGTTATTTTTATTGCTCCCGCACTTATCCTACTGACGATTTTCTTGTTCTATCCCATTGCTTATTTGCTCTATCTCAGCTTTACTAAAGGCAGTTTTACGGTGGCGGGGATTGAGTGGGTAGGCTGGCGTAACTATCTTAGGCTTTTTGGCGATGCAGACTTTTGGCAGGTAATTGGCAATACAGTCTATTTCACTATTGCAACTGTAATCCCTACAATTCTGATTCCCTTGGGTTTGGCAGTTTTACTCAATCGTCCTTTATTGGGACGCGGATTTTTGCGGGCGGCATATTTTATTCCATCGATTGTTTCTTTGGTGGCAGTAGGCTTGGCTTTTCGCTGGCTATTTCAAACCGATGCCCCAATCAATAATTTTTTGCTGCAATTTGGCTTAGAGCCTATTCCTTGGCTGAGTAGCACTGTTTGGGCAATGCCTGTTTTGATTTTACTGAGTAGCTGGAAGCAGTTGGGTTTTAATTTAGTCGTTTTTTTGGGTGGCTTACAAATAATTCCTCAGTCGCGTTACGAAGCTGCGGAATTAGATGGGGCGAATGATTGGGCAAAATTTTGGTATATTACCCTTCCTGGTTTGAAACCTACATTGGTTTTTGCTCTTTTAACTACTGCTATCTTTACCCTACGAAGCTTTGAACAGGTATATGTAATTACTGGCGGTGGTCCATTAAACTCTACTAATTTGCTGGTTTACTACATCTACGAGCAAGCTTTTTCTCGCTTTGAATTTGGCTATGCAGCAGCAGCAGCAACTATTTTGCTGGCGATCGCTTTTATCCTAGTTTATTTTTATCTGCGTGTTTGGAACGAGCAGTAAATTAGCCGAAAACGGCTCATATTAATACCT
>JBCDCO010000308.1:0-5831 GCA_039181635.1 Cyanobacteria bacterium P01_G01_bin.19
AAACATCGACCGAGACTACAATTCAGCAATGCTAATCAAAAAACTGGCGGTGGGCAGTCGTCAGTCTAAAACGCTCCCTTCCCTCAAAGATATAATGGGCTGAGGAGAATCCCGCATCTTTCAGTGCGGGAGTATGTCAATCAAGAGAACCTCAGTCGCTCGATTAAGTTAGAAGATTTAGCAACCTATGTAAGAATTAGCAAATTTCACTTTAGTAGACTGTTCAAAAAATCTTTGGGCATATCTCCCCATCAGTATGTCATGCAACAAAGAATTGAATTAGCCAAACAGCTATTATCAAAATCTAATCTATCGATATCTGATATTGCTTTGGAGTCTGGTTTTAACAGTCATGCACATCTGAGTAAATACTTTCATCAGTTTGTGGGGATGACTCCTACGGCTTATCGTCAGTTAATTTAATCGACCGTTTCAGATGTTATAGTCGTTTCAATTAATTTTGAGACATCCTAATCTATTTGTTCGGGGGAATAGGGATTAGGGATTAGGAATTGGGGAGAATTTGTACAAGCTTGATTTGTATCATTCTTATTTGAAATAGCTATACCAAGGAAAAACTGCAAAAAATCTTGGTTCGAGCGAAAGCTACTATTTGTTGTTTGTGAATAATTCAGAGCGTTGTGTTCGAGGAAAATCTAACTTTAGATAGAAGGTCTGAAAATTGTAAATTATTTGTTGCATAATGTGTTGATAATTTGTCTGTCCGATCTTTGAAGCCGATCTTTAAAGCGATCGCCATTCAACAGTTGTCAATTATCCATTGTCCATTGATAAATATAGGGTTTCTCAAATCGATATAAAATATGATTCTCAAGCTAAATTCTTTAATTCGTTTATTAATAACCAGTTTTTTGACATTTATCTTGGTAATTACCTGGCAGGTTACGGCGGTGAGTCAATTTTCTCTACCTACCGATGGAAATATCGATAACTTACCCCCATTGGAAGTAATTAGATATGGCAACATTGAGGTAACTTGGGTCGAGTCACCCCTAGATAATGAGGAGCTATTTCAAATCGCTGCGCCGACGGTAATTGATCGCAATAATCTCGAATCCGATCGCCTTCCCGTGGAAATTAGAGCCAGAAATATTGAAGCTTTACTGTGGCTGACCATCAATAGAATTAGAGGGGATATTGTTACTAAAATCTTTCGTCCAGAACAAGCACGACAGGCATCTGCGACCCCCGCCAAAGTAATTACTTCGGTTTTAAATGATCGCCCTGTGGTTCAGATTCAATACGACCCTAATTCTCGCCCCTTGACTATTGCCACCGTTACCCAAACAGACGTAGATTTTTACAGTCAAAATCCCGAACAAATCGTTCGCCAGTGGCAGCAAAGTCTGCAAAAAAAAATCACCCAAATTGAATATTTCTATTCTTCTGAAGTTATACGTCGACGGCTCGGTCAAGCGATCGCCATTATTGCGATCGCCATTGTCGCCAGCATAATTCTAGTTTTTATTCATTGGTGGCTGGGTCGTAAATCAACTCAGTTGAAGATGCAGTATGAAGCAGGAATTGAAGCTTTGAAGTCGGTGACTGACAACAAGCAGACCGATGCACAACCTGAAACGTCAAGCAACTCTGTCCCATCCGTAGCGTCTACAACAGAAGAAACAAGCGACCCCGATCTTTTTGTCTATCAGGCCTCTTTACAAAAGCGACTGAGTACCTACAATTCTCTGCGTTGGTTACTCGTCTGGCTGTTTATTGGAATATGGTACTTAGGAATTTATGCCATCACTACTCGACTGCCGATTTTGATGCGCTGGAGTCAAGCAGTAGTCTCTCAACCCCTGAGATTGTTGGCAGTTTGGTTTTTAATGACTTTGTCAATCCAGATAAGTAAAACCTTTATCCAACGCTCTATCGATGCTTGGCGCGAAAATCCCTATATTACCTTTGGCGAATCACAACGCAAATCGCTACGTCTGGCAACTATCTCTAATGCTTTTAAAGGATTTGTCACTTTTTTCTTTGTGGCGTTGGGGATTATTATCACCCTGGCATTGTTTAATATTTCTGCAGGTTCTATTTTGGCTGGTGGTGCGGTAATTGGTTTGGCAGTCTCGTTTGGGACACAAAGTCTGGTTAAAGACGTGGTTAATGGTTGCCTGATTTTGGTAGAAGACCGCTTTGCCGTGGGAGATGTCATTGTTATCAACGGCATGGATGGTTTTGTAGAGGAATTCAATCTACGCCTGACTCAACTGCGCAACCCCGAAGGACAGCTAATTACAATTCCCAATAGTGCGATCGCTGAAGTAAAAAATTTAACTCGTCTTTGGTCGCGAGTCGATTTCACGATTGAAGTTGCTTACGAGAATGACCCCGACAAAGTACTGGAGGTTTTAGAGTCGGTAGCCCAAGAAATGTATCATAGTCCCGACTGGGGCGACAAAATGCCCGATCCACCCGAAATTTTAGGCATCGATAAACTTTCTCATGCGGGAATGTTAGTCAGAGTGTGGATTAAAACTGCACCTCTGCAACAGTGGCTAGTGGGACGAGAATATCGTCTGCGAGTGCGCCGTGCTTTTGCCAAACATAACATTATCATTGGCAGACCCCAGTGGATCGCCTACAGCGCCAGTCTAGAAAGTCAGGATTCGAACATTCAAAATTTCAATGGCAACGAGTCACAAATTTTGTCTAATTGAGTTTCTGTTTATATTTGAGTTCTCGATCCGCAAACGTTCGACTGTAGCGAACTCAAACCAAATATTTGATACCGATAAAAATATTCAAACTTCTTTTAGGACTGGCGATCGCCACTCATCTCCTACTACCCACTACCTAGATCGACTGTATTGATAGCGTGCGTAACACCAGTCATCTACTAAACCTTTGCCAAATCATTCTTGCCAAAACAGGCTCTACGACTCCATTCCCATGCACCAATACCAACAACCACGTTTGATATTGTCGCCGCGACAAAAATTCCTGTAACTCCCAGCCAACTACTACCCAGATAAGCTAGGGGAATATAGAGGACAAACATCCGTAGTACGGTAATAATGACCGCAGGGATTGGTCTTCCCAGAGCATTAAAAGCTGAGTTTGCTACCTGAATCATACCTGCTACCCCATAACTCACGGGTACGATCGCAAGATAGGCAGAGGCGATCGCAATTACTTCTGCATTGTCGTTAAACAGAGGTACAATCGACGAGGCTCCTACTGCTAATAAGACAGCCATTAAAACTCCCCAAGCCAGACAAAACAAATAACTTTGCCGCAACGCTCTAATGACTCGCCCGTATTTTTCTGCACCCCAATTTTGTCCCACAAAAGGACTGATACTAGATGCTAATGCCATTAAAACAATCATGGCAAAAGATTCAATCCTGGAAGCGACACCAAATCCTGCCACAGCCAGCGAACCGTGAACTGCCAACAAACTAGTAACGATGCCAATGGAGATCGGCGTAATCATATTGGTTCCCGCTGCAGGCAAACCAACATAGAGAATATCGCGCCAACACAAAAGCGTCTCTTCTAAATCGGGAAAATGGGAAGAGAGCATATTTTCCTTAAATTTTAAAACCAGAAGGGATGCTATCAAAGTGACTGCGCGGGAGATAACCGTTGCCCAGGCTGCCCCAGCCAAACCCAACTCAGGGATACCCCACAGCCCAAAAATAAGCAAAGGATCGAGCAGGATATTCAACCCAGCAGAACAGGTCATAATTAGGCTGGGAGTGAGAGTATCCCCAGAGGCACGAATAGCACTATTGCCCACCATGGGAATCACTAGAAACACCATCCCAAAGTACCAAATCTGCATATACTCTCGCACATAAGGCAATACTTCAGAACTAGCACCCAAAGCTCTAAACAGAGGATCGATAGTTAAAAGTCCAATGGATGATAATAATGCTACTGCTGCTATTCCCAAAGTCAAGCTATTGGTAGTAAACCGCTGTACTCGACTGCGATCGCCTTGTCCGATCGCCCTAGCGATAATTGACGATGCGCCAATACCGAGTCCCAGAGCCAAACTGCCCAAAGTCATTACCACGGGAAAGGTAAAACTCATAGCAGCCAATCGATCTGTCCCTAGTTGCCCGACATAGTAGGTGTCTGCCAAATTAAAAGCCACCAGAGCAAAAATTCCCCACACCATAGGTAGCGTTAATTTGGTTAACTGGGTGGCGATCTTACCTTCGGTTAGAGTTCGACTCATTCTATTTTGGATATACTATTGCTTCTAGCTTATATAAATTTAGAAAGCTTGCAAAACTCTCTTTGTGAGAGTTATAGATCGAATCATCTTTATCTGGCTCAATTGTTTGTATCGTATACTGTATACTATGTAGGGAAATTCATCTTTTCTTGACTTCCATCTATCCATTCAACGTAATGAGTCAAAACTCAAACTATGATTTCTATTCAAAGAAGTCAGTCTTTACGGCAGCAAGTATACGAAGCCATCAAGCAAACTATTCTCAAAGGAGATTTGGCTTCGGGCGAGCGAATAGTCGAAACTAGATTAGCAAAGCAACTAGAAGTTAGTCGTACTCCCATTCGCGAAGCAATTGGTCAACTAAATAGAGAAAAATTAATCGTATCCAAACCCAATGGTGGTTTTAAAGTTGCTACTTTATCTATTGCAGATGCAGTTCAACTTTATGATTGTCGTATTGCTCTAGAACAGCTTTCTGTCGAGGGTGCTTGCAAGCAGATCGCGCCTCAACAATTAAAACAGCTAGAAAAATACGTACTGTCGGCAGAAAAACTGGCAGGGTTGCCACCCGAGCGCTCGGATCCTCTCAAGCTTTTAGAAATCGATTATCAGTTTCATCATTTGGTCGCCGAAAGTTCGGGCAATCAGTGGTTGTTGACTTTGCTCGAACAAGTTTTCGATAAAATGGCATTATTAAGGGTTCAAACCACTAAACACAATCCCCAAGTATTAGAAATTCGCCTAGAACATCGAGAAATCTATGAAGCGATCGCCTTACGAGATTCAGATCTGGCACGGGCAACAATAAAACTACACTTAATGTCTAGCAAAGCCAGAGTAGTTAAGGAATTAGAAATCATTCAAAACACAAGCAAGTAAACTATGACAACTGCATCGGGTATAAAACGAGTTTTTATCTGTGGTTCGGCATTAAAAGGACAACCAGATCACAAAAATCTCACTAACGCTAAGTTTATCAAGGATACTAAAACTAAACCAGAATATCGTCTCCACGCAGCAGAAAACGGTTGGCATCCTGCAATTTACGCTACCGAAACCAATGGCGTTAGCATTCCTGGAGAAATTTATGAAATGACCGCAGAACAGTATGAATATCTTTTAAAAAACGAACCGCCTCACATGTATCCAGAGACAGTAAATTTAGAAGGGGATGAAACGGCGATCGCTATGTTATATCCCCAAGAGCTAGTGGAAAAATATAATTGGGAAGATATTTCCGATTTAGGGGGATGGGCAGCTTATAAGTCATCGAAAATTAACGGTGAGTAATACTGAGATTTCCTAAACATATCCGATCACCGTATTAAAAATCATTTAGATTGATTATAAAAAAATTGCAGACCTTTTTGAAAGCGATCGCGATTTGATTCCAAATAATCGAAAATTTCTTTAACTCGATAGTAATGCGATCTCAAGGGTACCCTAAAGGACTCGGCTACGCGACCAAAGGGAATGCTTTAGTGCATCGCGCGCAGCATAATCGCTATTCCACGACTACTGACTTTGATTCGATCCACTTAGCCAAATCACTTTCATCTATTTGACTATCAGCTAGCTGTATCCATACCTGATATTTTTCTGCTGCGGAGGCTTGAAT
>JBCDCO010000309.1:0-5809 GCA_039181635.1 Cyanobacteria bacterium P01_G01_bin.19
AAACTGACGACGAATACTATCGAAGTCTAGATTATCAAGACTGATTCGCTCGACGATTGCCGCATTATTAATCAAAACGTCTATTTGAGTATCACCCAGCTTTTGTACCAGACTATCAATAGCTTCTGGGGAGGTAAGGTCAATCCCAGTCTCTATTCTCACTCCCAACGAGTCCAATTCTGTAGAGGAGGAACGACAGACTGCAATAACTGTCTCTCCATTTTCTTGCAGCTGACGGCAATACTCTAAGCCAATGCCTCTGTTTGTTCCTGTTATCAAATAAGTTTTACTAATTTTTTTAGTCCCCTGTCTGTTGTAAATTCGATTGTGGGCAAAAAAAGATATAGAGGCGACAATATTCCACCATCGCTATTCTATATCTTTCTATCGCCAGCCTATTTTCAATAAACAAAGTAAGTGCAGTACTTCTCAGATTATTTTTTTACTAAATCAGGAAAACTCTCGGCTTTGTGTTTAATCGCATAAGCAGGAGAAAACTCAGCCAAAAGTCCGCGAAATTCATTACCTTCAATAGTTTCTCGTTCGACCAACAAATCGACGATGCGATCTACCGCCAAACGATTATCACTAATGATTGTTTTTGCTTGATCGAAGCAATCTAAAGCAATATTGCGAATCCGAATATCAATTTGAGATGCGACTTCTTCAGAATACTCGTTTCTATTCCCCGAATCTCCTCCCAAAAATACGGGTTGTTCTTGTCCTTCTAATGCCAAAGGACCCAAGTCCGACATGCCAAACTTCGTCACCATCTGACGCGCTAAAGAAGTAAGCATCTGAATATCTTGACCCGCGCCTTGAGTTACTTCATCCCTACCAAATACAACTTCTTCTGCTGCTCTACCGCCCAAAGCAGTTGTAATTTGAGCCAGGATTTTTGCCTTACTTTCTAGTCCCATTTCTTCTCCAGGTGTAAACCAAGTCAATCCACCAGCACCACCTCTAGGAATAATGGTGACTTTTTCGACGGGATCGTGATTGGAAATCATTGAAGCGACGATCGCATGACCGACTTCATGGTAAGCAATCAGTCTCTTATACTTGCTGTCTACCAGAGGAATCCCCTCCATGCCAGCCACGATACGATCTACCGCATCGTTGATCTCTAACATCGTGACGGCTTCTTTATGTCTTCTGGCGGTTAAGATAGCTGCTTCATTGAGTAAATTAGCCAAGTCTGCACCTGAAAATCCAGGGGTACGACGAGCGATCGCATCTAAAGAAACTTCAGGTGCAATTTTCTTCCCGCGAGCGTGGACTTCTAGGATCCCCAATCTCCCCTGCATGTCGGGATAATCGACGATTACCTGGCGATCAAAACGACCAGGACGCATTAATGCTTTATCTAAAACATCAGGACGATTGGTTGCGGCGATTACAATAATGCCGCTGTTGCCTTCAAATCCATCCATTTCTGTCAGTAATTGGTTGAGGGTTTGTTCGCGCTCGTCATTACCACCACCAATACCCGCGCCGCGCTGACGACCGACGGCATCAATTTCATCGATGAAGATAATGCAAGGAGCATTTTCTTTGGCTTTTTTAAATAGATCTCGTACGCGAGATGCACCAACACCAACAAACATTTCCACAAATTCCGAGCCAGAAATGCTGAAAAAGGGTACGCCAGCCTCTCCTGCGATCGCTTTTGCCAAAAGTGTCTTACCAGTCCCTGGAGGTCCTACTAACAGTACTCCACGAGGTATTTTTGCTCCTATAGCGGTAAACTTTTCAGGTTCTTTGAGGAAGGTAACAACTTCTTGAAGTTCTTCTTTTGCTTCTTCAATACCCGCTACGTCATCGAACTGAATTCCTGTTTTCGCTTCCATCTGGAATTTGGCTTTTGAACGACCAAAGCTCATGGCTTGACCAGAGGCGTTTGCCGAACGACGGACGATCATAATCAGACCTGAAATCAAAACAAAAAAGATCAGCAGATTTAATAAGACTCCAATAGTTGTAGAGCGGTCTATGGAGGTTTTGATTCTAAAATCTACGTCCTTGCTTCTAATTTTAGGGATTAGGTCTTGATTTTGCTCGAATAAAATTACTTCTTTAGCTGGTTCGTCTGACTCTTGACCTTTAAGAGTTACGCTAGCTTTGTTGGTAGTTTCGTCGAACTCTACTTTAGTAACGCGATCGCTTTCTAGCTCTTGCAGAAACTGGCTATAGCTAAGTTCGTTTTTTGATTTTTGTTGAGCTAATACAGGAGTTGCCAGAAAGCAAGTTTGCAAAATCATCCATCCCGCAGCCAAGCGACCGATCGTGCTATGGCTCTTTTTACCTAACTTGCGGTTGTTTAGTTTGTAGACTCGAGCGTTATTTGGTGCTGCTTTTCCTCTAGTCTGGCAACTCTTTTTCATTATTTATAGCTGTTAGATTTACTAGTTATAGATATATAAAATTCCAGAATAACTCCAGCCTAACTAAAAAAAAAGATTTTGTGCTATCTTTTTGCCGAATATATCTAATAGTTTGTCTGAGCTACAGCCAAGATACTGAAGATAAAAAGCGAGTCAAAAAATTACGGTGTTCAATGACTCTAGGTTGTCGAGTTATTGCCACCGCTATTGTTTATCAAAGCCTTTTAAAAGCTTTAGTTATTGGCAGAAGCCAACATTTCTTTTAATTTTGCTAGTTCGTCAGCCCAACGAGGATCTGGTTGAATACTACCCTGTTGTTTTTGAGCGCCACTTTGTTTTTTGCTGCGTTGCTTGTTACCATTGTTGCTTTTACGTTTTGGCGCTTCCCCACCTTCGGCTGATGCACCATCATCCGCTTTAGCGCGAGGTAGAGCCTTTTCTATTTTAAGGGGGCTATCCATAAAAGCCTGACCGTTGTACTTTTCAATAAACTGGTTAGCAGCTTCATCACTCTCAACGGTTACAAAAGCAAAACCGCGACATTTCCCTGTCTTGCGGTCTTTGATTACCTTGGTAGTGATCTGTTGACCTTCTTCAGCAAACATGGCTGCCAAAGCATCACGGTCGATTTCTTCTTTAGGTAAGTTACCTACATATAAACGAACAGACATAAAAGTGTATCTCCCAAGCTAGGTTAATTCTAAAATAGTGTGCAGAGCGAACGCTTTTTTACTGGCAACTAAGCCAAGATATAATAAATTTCCCAAAAGCTTTTTTATAAATGAATCCCTCGGCAGGCTACCTTTACTTTACACAAATATGGGCACACCAAAACATATACCCATCTGCAACCCAATTAGATAGTAGAGGATAATATTACTTTTTGGAGCGAGCCAGTTATCAAATATGACGCTATGTTGGATTGTTGTCACAGTAGTTTGAAAACATCTGTTAACGAAAGTAAATGCTAGACAACTTAGATTCTAAAAATTAATTTTTAAATTCTGCACTATCTCTAATTATTACAGAATGTTTACACTATTAACCAATTTTTTTCTCATTATTTGTATTTAAACCAAAAATCAGCAATTTTTTTTAGTTTAGCGATCGCTTTTTAGCCACCAAAGTCGTTCAAGAAAAATATGGTGGCTTCTCATTCGAGCGCCGCAATCGAACAATTATTTGTTGCTTAATCATTTATTAGCTAAGATTGTCAAATAATTGTTACATTGCCTTACATTGCATTGTAATCGTTATGACTTTGTACCAGCAAGTAAATAAGGATATATAGCGATGTCCAATCCGATGGAACTATCACTGGAGCAGAAGTTCAATATTCGCTCTTTCGAAACTCAGGTCAAATCTATGAGTCACGAGCAGGCTCAAGAGTTTTTAATCAAGCTCTACGAGCAAATGTTACTCAGAGACAATATGTATCAAGACTTTATTCGTCATCAGTGGGGAATAGAATCACCCCCACAACCTTAGAAAGTAAGATACTGACGATTGATTAATCTCCTTCTCTTGCTGGTTTCGGGCGAAAAAAGCTGGGGATGCTGGGGTTAGTTCATCGATATCAAAAATAAAGAATACTCGAAAAAATATAGAAAATTAAAGTTATGACCGAGGTCGATACTTTTTTTTGCTAGTGTAAGAAGAAAACAAGTTCTTCCTACTTCGTATGTTTCAAAGTTGCCTGATCTGCACGGATTTTACAGATGGTTTGTACCGCTTCATTGATTGCGTTCCTAACTTGGCTCAGTGTGGCTTGAATAAAATTGTCTTCTTTCATAGTGTTCCTGTGTGGGAAGAAGGAGAAGTACCAAGGATTGACGAAGAAAAAGTAGAGCAAGCTAAGAAACGTTTGGGAAAAGCTTTAGAAAATGTGCCATCCAATGTTGAAGTAGAGGTGGAAGTTCTTTCAGGTAAGCCTCTCGACACTATCCCCAGAGTCTTGAAAAGTCATCCTGTCGATGTGATTATGACAGGAACTCCGATTAAAAGTTTGTTACAGGAAAAGTTTTTTGGTAGTACTAGTGCGGGGTTGGCTAAAATCACCAGCCAGCCTTTGAATATTATCCGTCCAGAGCTTATTACCACCTATACCATTGAAGAATTGTCTTTGCGCTGCAAACATCTGTGGCGTTATCTGTTAATTCCCTATAACGATAGCAAAACAGCTCGCTACTTAATCGAAGAAGTCAAAAAATACGCTAAAGATCGTCCCGACAATTCTTTAAAACAGTGTATGTTAATGTCGGTAATTGATGACTGCGGCAGAAAGTCATTGATAGCAGAAGATCGAGCCAAGGAATCAGAAACCCAGCTACAGTCAGTTAAAGCCGAACTAGAAGAGTTGGATATTGAAGTTAATACGTTAGTGAAGATAGGCGATCCTCTACAAGAGATTACTACTGCTGCACTAGACTTTGATATTAGTGCGATCGCGATCGCTACTGACTATCGCAACAGTCTCATACAGTGGACTGTACGCAGCTTTGCCAATGATTTGATGCGCAGTAGCTGGTTTCCAGTCTTGCTATTTTCTCCTAAGAAGTAATCATTTGGCCTAGTCTAGCAATACCCAGCTCTATTTTTGCTTCTTTTAGTTGCCCATATCCCAAACTATTTCCTGAAATTACTTTGCCTGAAAACATAGCCAACTATCAAAGAGGTACTTAAAGCGATAGCATGCTCAATCTTTATGCAGCAGAAGATAAGTTGTAAGTAGCATTCAAAACACTGCGATAGTAACTCTGTAACTGGCGAGTAGCCGCCGCCCATCCCCACTGTTCTGCTTCATTACGAGCATTGATACGTAACTCTTCTCTAATATCTTTTGCTTCTAGTAAAGCTTGCGTGGCAGTAATTGCACCGTCGGGATCGTCTGGTTCAAACAAGTAACCATTAACGCCATCAGTCACGATATCGGGAATACCGCCAGATCTCGCCGCCACCACAGGACAACCAGCAGCCATCGCTTCGAGTAGTACTAAACCGAGAGTTTCGGTGCGGGAAGGGAAGACAAAGGCATCAGCAGAAGCAAATGCCGAGGCTAATTCTAATCCTTGAAGATAACCAACAAAATTAGTTTTTGTACCTGCAAAATGAGCTTCTAGGGCTTCTCTGTTGGGACCATCGCCCACAATTGCCAAACGTGCATTGGGTATAGCTTCTAGCACTGGCTTGATTTGGTCGATTTGCTTTTCTGCCGAGACTCGACCAACGTAAAGTAGCAAAGGATCTTCAGGATTGCCTTGAGATAGGCGCGATCGCATTTGTGCCGAAGCTAAATGGGGTTGGAACATTTCGGTGTCTACCCCTCTTTGCCATAAGTCTACTCTTTCGATCCCGTGATTTTCTAGCTCTTTTACCATGGCGCTAGAAGTACAGAGATTTAATCTAGCCTGATTGTGAGCTGCTTT
>JBCDCO010000310.1:0-5804 GCA_039181635.1 Cyanobacteria bacterium P01_G01_bin.19
AGCTAACCAAACTGCTGTATCTGCACCTTGTTCGACAGTTCGGGGTGCGTTTGCTCCTCCCATATCCGAACTTACCCAACCAGGATCGACGGCATTAACGGTAATATTTTTACTGGCTAAGGCATCCGCTAGCATAATGGTCGCACCATTAAGAGTTAACTTGGATAAACAATAACTGGGTACACCTGCTGAAAGTCCTGCTAGTTGTCCGTAACCACTAGAGTAATTGATTACTCTGGCGTTATCTGCTTTTTCTAATAATGGTAGAAATATCTGCGTTGTTTTAATCGCACCAAAGGTATTAACGTTTAGAGTATGAGTTAATAAATCGCGATCGATTGTCAGAATATTGAAACCATTATCGGGATAGATACCTGCATTATTAATTAATACGTCAAGGTGGTCTATTTTGCCTTTCAATTCATCAAAAGCCTTATTGATACTCTCATCGTCAGCAATATCCATTTCTACTGCGCTAGCTAGAGGTGAGTTGAGTTTGTCTGCGGCTACTTTGCCTTTTTCTAAAGAACGAGATCCGATAATTACCTGGAAATCTGCTTTTAACAATCCTTGGGCAATCGCATAGCCAATTCCACGATTTCCCCCTGTAATTAATACCGTTTTAGTTTGTTTGTGGTTCATTTAATGCTTAAAATTTAGGAAAAAACTAATTAGCAAAAATTTGCGCTGCTATTGAATATAGTTCGGGAAAATGTAGGGATCTTATGTGGAGTTAGTTTTATTTTTTTCTTCGATCTTGATTTTGGGAGCTTCTATATAAGCAGTCGCTTCTTGAATCGCAAATAGTCTTTCATCAAAACAATGATTGGGAGGTAATAATCTCAGCAGTTTCATGTTTTGCAGTCTGCGCTTTACCTTACCTGTGGCACCGACTAAAAATACTTGGCGATTATTTTCGCAAGCATCTTTAATCATATTCTCGATCGCCAAAGAAGCCGTTACCCCCAGCAATGGAACATCACTCAAATCTAAGATTAGCACCTCATATTTGCGAACAATCCCCATTCTTTGAGAAATAGTTTTTGCTGCACCAAAACTCATGGGACCGCTTAGACTAAATAAAAGTATTTTGCCTCTGGCTCTTTTGAGGAGATGTTTTTCAGTCATGCTTAAAGCAGCATCATCGTCATCAGGGTTAACAATAGTTCTGACGTGGTTACTTTGAATATCGCTTAGGCTTCTAATCGTCAACAGATTGGCAAAAAATACTCCGACTGCAACGGCAGTAATTAAATCGACGAATACGGTCAAAAACAAGACCATATACATCAATCCTGTTGCTTTGAGCGATATTTTGTGTGCCCGCTTGATAAAACTCCAGTCAATAATATCAATTCCGACTTTAATCAAAATCCCTGCTAGAACTGATTGAGGAATATTAGCCGTTAATTCTCCTGCTCTGAGGACAATAATTAATAGCATCAAAGCGTGAATCATGCCTGAAATTGGTGTTTTTCCACCACTTTTGACATTAATAACAGTCCGCATAGTTGCTCCTGCACCAGGCAAACCGCCAAACAACCCTGCAATCAGATTACCAATACCCTGACCGATCAATTCGCGATCGCTATTATGTTGAGTCTGGGTGATGTTATCGGCAACTAATGACGTAAGCAAAGAGTCAATCGAGCCAAGTACAGCCAGCATCAGACCATAACCAAAAATGTCTCTAATACGAGCGATATTAAACTGAGGTAGATGTAAACTGGGTAAACCGCTGGGAATGTCTCCGATCAAAATCAGATTTCCGTCAGGCAAAATATAGATCGCTACCAGCGTTCCGATAATTAATGCCAGCAAAGGAGAGGGTATTAAACGAGTAATTTTGGCAGGAGTTAAAAAGACGATCGCCAAGGTTAAAATTCCTAACCATAGAGAGCCAGGGTTTATATCGTTCAAGTAGCTTGGTAACTTGCTGATAGACTCTACTACATTAGATGATGCGGGATGTCCCAAAAGAGGACCTATTTCGATCGCAATGATAATTACCCCGATCCCCGACATAA
Source organism: Cyanobacteria bacterium P01_G01_bin.19 (assembly GCA_039181635.1). Taxonomy (GTDB): domain Bacteria; phylum Cyanobacteriota; class Cyanobacteriia; order Cyanobacteriales; family Xenococcaceae; genus Waterburya. The sequence continues at coordinate 2,028 of JBCDCO010000310.1, forward strand.
ATCCTGAAATCACAGTATAGGGCATGAGGGTAATATATTTACCCAAACGCATGACGCCAAAAAGAATCTGAAATATCCCTGACAAAATGATTACGGTAAAAGCGATCGCCGCGCCATTTTCGGGATCTCTGGCAATTTCCGTCGAGAATACCGTAGCAATTACAACGGTCATTGGTCCAGTCGGACCCGAAATTTGGGAGGGTGTTCCACCAAATAGTGCTGCAAAAAAACCAACTATAATCGCACCATATAATCCTGCGATCGCCCCTGCTCCTGAAGATACACCGAAAGCCAGAGCTAAGGGAAGTGCAACAACCGCAGCAGTTATCCCGCCAAACAGATCCCCCCTTAAGTTTTTGGAATGTAAACCGTTGACCAATTGCATAGATAGGTGCTTGTATGGTTTTTTGTAGGTATTTAATTGTTGGCAGGTTTAGCCAAAACTAAAATATGCATTACTGCGAATTTAACACTGATAGTTGTTAACGAATCTAATATTATGTTGAATATTTGCTGTGGTGCATCGCTTGATATTTTTGAATCGTCCGCAACTCTTGATTTTAGGCGATAAAATTCTTTCGATCGACCCAACTATTTAATGATGAAGAGATATTTAATAGAGAGCCACTAAACTTTCATCGGTAGTGAAAAATAAATTCATGAAAAATGAGTAAGGCAATGCATACAAGATACACATTGCCTTACTCATCCAATTCTGTTTGGCTCTAATCTAATTGTCTTGAGATCGCGAACTAGTTTAACCATCCTTTCAAACGACGGGCAACTTGAGGGCGACGTAATTTACGCATTGCTTTACTTTGAATTTGGCGCACTCTTTCCCGAGATAGGCTAAACATTCCGCCTACTTCCTCTAGGGTATAGGGCTGACTGGTAGATAAACCATAACGGAGACAAATTACGTCTTTTTCTCGCTGAGTCAAAACATCATCCAACACATCGGTAATTTCCTGACGCATCATAGTTTCATTCATGCGATCTTCTGGTAGCTGTAGCTCGCTATCTTCTAGCAAATCGACTAATTCTGTATCTTCTGCTTTACCAACACGATGGTTGAGGGATAAAGACTGACGACGCAACTCTAATAGTTGACGCAATTGACTGCTGGAAATTTTTAGTTCTTTGGCTAGTTCTGCTTCATTAGGATTGCGCTGTAGCTTTTGCTTGAGATTGCGCTGTGCCTTTTTGAGCTTGTTGAGCTTCTCAACAATATGAATTGGTAGGCGAATTGTGCGGGCATCGTTAGCAATAGTACGGGTAATCGCCTGACGAATCCACCAGTAGGCATAGGTAGAGAATTTATAGCCTTTGTTGGGGTCAAATTTTTCCGTAGCTCGGTTTAAACCGATCGCACCTTCTTGAATCAAGTCGAGAAAAGGTACTCCACGATTGAGATAGCGTTTGGCGATCGACACTACCAGACGCAGATTGGAGCGAATCATTTTGCGCTTGGCTACCTTTCCACGATAGAGAATTAGCTCTAGCTGACGCTCTGATTCTAAATCCATTGCCGCTACTATCTCAGCTTTGCTGGGTTGGGGCTTCCCCTCCTCGATTAATTTCTGTTTACTTCTTTCTACTTCCAGCATTATCTTGACATCATTAGCCAAAACTATTTCTTCTTCTGCCGTGAGTAGAGGATAACGAGCCATTTCTTTGAAAAAAGCACCAATATTGTCTTCGAGGGGAATTTTACGGCGGCTGCCAGATTTGGGATCTTTGAGATCTTCATTGGAGTATTCTGCTTCGACAAGCTTGAAGTCTTCCTCAATTTCGGCAGATTTATCGTCAGTTGGAAAATCTAGATCGAAATCATTTTTTCCCGTCAATTCTGCTGTACTCATTGGTTTTATTCCTAAGTTTTGCTAAAGAAGTATCTGAATATCTGTGAATAAATTCACTATTAACTTTCTATCGATTGAATAAATTTTGTATTTGCTCTGCTTATCTTTGTTTGTGTAAATTAAAAGTTTTCTTAAAGCTTTAGGAAAACAACATTTAGTGATTACAACCTGCGAATTCTATTTTCTTGGCGGCTACTTTTATCGTTTTACTAAAGTTTTGCTAAACTGTTTGGTAACAAGCTCTCATGTTTCCGAATGATGATAACAAAATTACATTGTTTCTTAATGTTTTTTTGATAAAGATTAAGCTATGTAAATGGATTGATATGTCTCTAATGCCTGATAAAACAGGATTTACAGCCGCTTTATTGCTTGCTTGCAACTCAATTTAGAATTGTTACAAATTAATTTTTTACTTCCAAGTAGTTTTACTTAGTGTGCCCTGTATATTTTCATCTAATGCTGTTTTAAACTGTATTGCTTTTTACTAGCGAGCGGGTTTTGTAAGGAACTGATAACTTTACTTATTGGATTACTGCTGTGTGTTTTGAGTTGCAAAATTATCAGTCAAAAAATAACAATATTCGAATCTAATAATTTCTTGATCTAGATTTTAGAATAAATAAAATTTAATGACTGTACTAATTATACCGAGACAAAATGTGGTGGGAATGCAAAGGCGATTGCGACTAAACTAACGCTCGACTAACGGCTTATTGGTAAAATAGTATTTTTGTGCGAAATAGTTGTAAAAAATGCCAACTGGTACTTCGAAAAACCTATCTCAACTTAGCTACGAAGATCTGTCTCAGTCTACGACTTATGACTCACTCGTAGCCGAACCAGCAGGCAGTTATGAAATTACAGTTCAAAAATGGGTAGAGGTATTAGTTGATTTCCCTGGAACCCAAGGATTGTATACCTATAGTATTCCTGTTGATTTGGTAGTAAATTCTGGGGATGTTGTCAGCGTACCTTTTGGCGCACAAATAACTGGGGGGATCGCAGTTCGTATAGTATCGTTCCCGCCGAAAAGTATAGATATCAATAAGATTCGTCCGCTTGAAGATGTTATTACCTCGGCTTTTTTTCCTCCGCGATACTGGCAGTTACTAGGAAAAATCGCTGATTACTACTGTACCGATTTAATTAGTGCAATTCGGGTAGCTCTTCCTCCAGGGCTATTAGGGCGATCGCAACGGAGGATTAGATTAAAAATCGCTGCTATTCCTCCAGGGGCAGAAAATTTTTGTAGCGTGGCAGCAGCCAAAGTTTTGCGACTGCTTCAAAGTCAGAAAGATGGCGACTATAGCATTAACTACTTGCGAAATCAGATTAAGGGTGCGAGATTTGGCATTAAAGAATTGAGTAAGCGAGGCTGGATTGAGAATTACCTCGAAGCACCAAAAAGAAGCAAACCTAAGCTAAAAACTGCTATCATTCTAGTTTCTGGCAGCTGGTTAAATGATTTAACCACCAGACAAAAAGAGATTTTAAATATCCTGAAGAAAGAAGGGGGCGAAGCATGGCTGACGGAATTTAAGGATCTCTGTAAAACCACCGTTCCCACCCTAAAAAAGCTGGCGCAAAAAGGCTATGTTGTTTTAGACGATCGCGAAATTCTGCGTAAAGAGCAAGGAGCAGCTCAAGATGCAGATTTGCCTAAAAAATTGAGTCGAGATCAGGCTGAAGCTTTAGACATTATTCAGGCTCAAACAGGCTACGCAAAAATACTTTTGCATGGCGTGACGGGTTCGGGTAAGACAGAGGTGTATTTGCAGGCGATCGCGCCAATTTTGGCTCAAAAGAAGTCTGCTTTCGTATTAGTCCCCGAAATCGGTTTGACACCTCAGCTAACCGATCGCTTTCGCGCTCGATTTGGCATGCAAGTCTGCGTTTATCACAGTAAACTTTC
>JBCDCO010000311.1:0-5748 GCA_039181635.1 Cyanobacteria bacterium P01_G01_bin.19
GCTACTGCGCCATGGTATGAACAAAAGATTTGCCTTGCTAGAAGGTTGTGGGTGGGTAAACTATATTCGCTGTCACGACGATATTGGCTGGGGAATTTCGAATGAAGATATGCAGGATTTAGCGATCGACCCCGATAAACATCGTCGATTTTTAACTGAATTTTATACCGATCGCTATGAAGACAGCTTTGCCAAGGGTTTGACGTTTCAAGAAAAGCCTAATGGAGAAGCCCGAATCGTCGGTACTACGGCATCTCTTTGTGGTCTGGGCAAGATCGACGACAATAGCGATTCTGCCCAGATCGATTTGGCGATCAAGCGTATCCTCTTGCTACATGGAATCATTCTCACGATTGGCGGTATTCCCTTGATCTATTTGGGTGACGAACTGGGGACTTTAAATGACTATACTTACGTCGAGTCTCCAGAGAAAGCTGGCGATAGCCGTTGGGTGCATCGTTGGGCTTTCAACTGGCAACTGGCAGAACAACGTAAAGATAGCAATAGCATCCCAGGACGAATTTATCTCGGCTTGCTTAAACTAATCCAGATTCGCCAACACAATCGGGCATTTAGCCGTGCCAAGACAGAATTTATCGACACTGGTAGCGATCGCATTTTTGGTTATTTTCGCCATCATCAAGGACAAAACGTTTTAGTTCTAGCCAACTTTAGCGATCGCCAAGAGACAATTGCGGGCAAACAGTTGAGGTGGCTGGGAATGCGCAAGATTCTAACCGATTTGGTTTCGGGTAAAACAGTTTCTGCTGTCAAAGAACTAATCTTAGAACCCTATCAATTGGCAATTTTATTGTGATTGTTAGTCATACCAAATCCTGTTTAGACAAAGCACTTAAAAATTCTGTGAAGGCGCAAAGGCATACATGCGGGCGCAGCCCTTTGTTTTTGCCGCATGCAGGCAGAAGGCGTTAACCTCGTTTTACGATTCTAATTTAAAAGTGGGTTTTCAGAATCAAATCTAGTATTAGTATGGTCGAATGGCGGTTCGCCCCTACGACTCTGGTTCCTGGACGAAATCATCGAAAAAAATTATCTTGTCGATGTCGTTATCATTAACCAAATCTTATCAATTCTCCTGTCAAATTTGGTACTTTACCTGTCAATAACATTTCTAAAGCCGTGCGAATGCGAGCGGCATCGGGCGGACAACCAGGAAGATAAATATCTACATCGACTATGTTATGCACTGGCAAGACTCGTTCCAATAAAGTCGGTACGATGCCTGGTTTGTGGGGTATTTGATTTTGGATATCGGCAGCCTCAAGATAAGAACGCTGCAGAAAAAGTTCGGGTTTGCCAACAGGATTACGCATCGCCGTAACATTGCCAGTAACGGCACAGTCACCAAAGGAAACTAGGATTTTCGAGCGATCGCGTACCTTTTTAATCAGTTCTAAATTATCCTCGTTCGCCACTGCACCTTCCACCAATACAATATCCACTCCTTCGGGATATTCTTTAATATCTGCAAGGGGACTATAAACTAATTCTACCTGGGCAGCTAAATCGATCAGCCATTCGTCCAGATCCAAGAAGGACATATGACAGCCAGAACATCCACCCAGCCACACTGTTGCTAGTTTGAGTTTATTCATCGTGACCAACTCCGAACTCCTAACTCCTAACTCCTAACTTCGAACTCCTATACTCCGAACTCCGAACTCCGAACTCCGAACTTCTAACTCCTAACTCCTAACTCCTAACTCCTAACTAATAACCCACTCTCCTTTCTTCCTTGCAGTAGTAATAAACTCTAACTTAGATCGCTCCTTACTCATTTCGCTTACCGTCGAACCTTGGTTAAAAATTGCCCCAGTCGGACAAGACATCAGACATTTTCCGCAGGAGGTACAGCTATCTGAAATACCCCAAGGTTGATTGAGATCGGTAATGACGTGAGAATTATGCCCCCTACCAGCCATATCCCAGGTATGCGCCCCTTCTATTTCGTCACAGACGCGAATACAGCGAGTACAGAGAACGCAGCGATTATGGTCGATACCAAAGCGAGCGTGGGATAAATCTACAGTGCGTTGGGGAAACTGATAGGCTAAACTAACGTGCTCCATACCTAATTCCACCGCTAAATCCTGCAGTTCGCAGTTGCCATTAGCTACACATACAGCGCAGACATGATTGCCCTCAGCAAAGAGCATTTCAATTATCATCCTGCGATATTTTTGTAATCGTTCGCTGTTAGTCTGAATTTTCATTCCTTCGGCATCTTTAGTCACACAAGCAGGTTGAAGCTTTTTACTGCCAGCGATTTCTACCAGACACAAACGACAGGCTCCAACGTCGGATACTCCCTCTAAATGACATAAAGTAGGTATGTGGATGTTGGCATCTCGCGCAGCTTCGAGAACAGTTTCAGATTCTCTAGCACTAATTAGGCGATCGTTAATAGTTAGGGTTTTAACTGCCACTGTATAAAATCGTGCTAGTTGTTTACATTCTCCTTATAGGTTGATAGTTTGAGAAAGTTGTGAGGTTGGTTAGTTGGTATCCAATTGCCTGACTAAGTCTAAGGTTCGTTGTGCTTCATCGCGATCAAGAATACTTAGAGCGAAGCCCGCATGAACGATAACATAATCCTCAACTACAGCTTCGGGTACATATGCCAGGCTAACCTGTTTGATTAATCCACCAAAACTAACTCTAGCTATTCTCAATAAGGGTTCATTATCGCTGATGGCAATAATTTTTCCTGGTACAGCCAAGCACATAGCTTAATTAACCTCATTATCCTTCTAAAAGATCGGCAACAGAATTAGTCATCAAGGAATAACCTAGAGTTTCCAAGCTTCAAAATAGATCGAGAGCTTGAGAAAGTTGTGAGGTTTTTTGTTTGGCGATCATAAATCAAGAGTTGCTTGCTTGATAATGGTGGATATCCTCACAAGTTCTTTAGGATGATTGGTTACAAATTAATTGGTTAGATATGCCCTTGCTATAGTTAGTCCGATCATTTTCAGGACTCAATGATTAAGGAGGCTAGATATGAAAGTATCCGACATTATGACCAAAGAAGTTTTGATGATTCATAGTTCGGCTACCGTAGCTGAAGCGATCGCTATGATGCAAAACAAAAAACTGCGTTCTCTAATTGTCGAACCCAATAATGACGATGATACCTATGGTATTGTCACCGAAACCGATATTGTTTATGCCACCATAGCCCAAGAACAAGATCCTGAACGGGTTAAGATTCGTCAAATAATGACCAAGCCATGTATTGTCGTCGATCCTGACCGCAGTATTTCCGACGTAGCCAAACTTTTAGTAGAAACTGGAATTCAAAAAGCTCCTGTAGTCAAAGACGAACTACTCGGTATTATTTCCTTAACTGATATCGTGATGAAAATGAAAGTGGCACGGCTCTCGCCTACTGATATTTTGTCACAAAGAATAGGTGAAGCAATTCTACACAGTCGAGTCTACAGCGACCCAGAAGCAGAAATAGACCACGAATCAGAGATTGCCTGGAACGTAGTCGAAGACCTCAAATCCGAACAGCTAGAAGAACAGAATATGAGAATTTAAAAAATTACAGGACAACTAAGGGATATGCAAGAAAATCTGTATTGTGAATCTTAAAACTGGCTCTAACTGAACCAGGGACGTGATCGCGCTTTCTCTGAAGGATTTCCGCTTCAAATTTGCTTTCGGTGTCGATGCAGAGTCTGATGGGAATGGCGCTCGCTTCTTTTGTGGAGATATTCTTACGACAAATTTGACAATTTTTCCTGAGCTAACATACCGTACTTCGGTGCAAAAACCATTGCTATGACAAATAAAACGGTCATCAGCACTACGATCGCCCCACCCGTAGACACGTCAAAATGATAGCTGAGATAAGTTCCACCTACACAAGAAAAGATGCTGGTAGCGATCGCAATCCATAACATGCGGTCAAAGCGATCGGTCATTAGATAAGCTGTAGATCCAGGAGTCACCAGCATAGCAATAACTAAAATAATACCTACGGTTTGTAGCGCGGCAACGATGGTCATTGCCAGCACCGAAAGCAGAGTATAGTACATAAATTGGGTATTGAGACCGATTGCTTTAGCATGGTTAGGGTCAAAGCAAAACAGCAGCAGGTCTTTACGCCTAATCAGAATCACCACCAAAGCGATCGTACCTGCGATCAGAGTTTGAATAATGTCCTGTTGAGATATGCCCAGAACGTTACCAAACAATATGTGAAATAGATCGATGTTGCTCGGAATTTTGGTTACTAGTACCAAACCAAAGGCAAAAAAGCCCGTAAACACCACGCCAATGACGGCATCTTCCTTGAGACGAGTTTTTGACTTTATATAGCCAATTGCCACTGTCGCCCCAAAGCCAAAGACAAACGCGCCGATCGCAAAGGGAATATTTAAGGCATAGGCTACAACCACCCCAGGTACTACCGCATGGGAAACGGCATCTCCCATTAGCGACCATCCTTTAAGGGTAATGTAGCAAGAAAGCACTGCGCAGACCAGACCGACAAAAGCACTAACCCAAATTGCTCGTACCAAAAATCCATACTGTAGAGGTTCGATCAGCCAGTCTAATACGGGAATATTAGCGATCGCACTACTCATGACGCATCAACCTCAGACGAGTGAAACATCTGTCGTAAGCTATTGACTGGCAAGCCACCAAAGGTCATGGTCAAGTTTTCTTCAGTAAAGGTTTCTTCTGTTGTTCCAGAGGCAAGAACAGTTTTATTGAGCAAAATAGTGCGATCGCAAAATGTAGAAATCGAAGCTAAATCGTGGGTAGATATCAAAATAGTATGCCCTTCCTTACGTAGCTGAATTAGGAGGTCGATAATGCGTTTTTCTGTTTTGACATCCACGCCAGTAAAAGGTTCGTCGAGCAAAATTATTTTTCCTTCTTGAGCCAAAGCCCGAGCCAAAAACGCCCGTTTTTTCTGACCTCCCGATAGTTCGCCAATCTGATGAGTGCGAAAATCGACCATGCCCACCCGTTCTAAGCTTTCCATGACTAACCGACGATCCTTACTACTAGGGATACGCAGTAAGTTCATATAACCATAGCGTCCCATCATAACAACATCAAAGACACTCACGGGAAAATTCCAGTCTACTTCGTCCGACTGGGGTACGTATGCCATCAACTGTTTTTTCTGGGCTTTTTGTACGCTCATTCCAGCAACGCGAATTTGCCCTTCACTTGGTTTAAGAAAACCCATGATGGATTTAAACAAGGTAGATTTGCCGCTGCCGTTTGGTCCCACCAAAGCTGTGATAGTTCCTGGTTCTACAGTGCAGGTAGCATTATAAAGAGCCAATTTAGCATTGCTATAGGTAACGCTGAGATTATTGATGTTGATATCTAAAGTTTGAATTGCTACTGGCATGATTTTTAAATTCTTTTAAATATTTACTGTTTACTACCTGCCAACAAACCATTGGCAATGGTACGGGCGTCATATTCGAGTAAATCGATAAATGTGGGAACAGCCCCTCCTGCTGGTGAAAGTGAATCTACATAAAGATTGCCTCCAAATTTCGCACCTGTAGCTTGTGCCACCTGTTTTTGCCCTTCATCGCTCACGGTACTTTCACAAAAAATAGTCGGCACATCATTTGCTTTTACTTCTTCAATTACTCCCTGAATTTGCTTGGGGGTAAACTGCTGTTCGGCATTGATCGGCCACATGTAAATCTCTTTTAGGTCATAGTCACGAGCTAGATAAGAAAATGCTCC
>JBCDCO010000312.1:0-5744 GCA_039181635.1 Cyanobacteria bacterium P01_G01_bin.19
AACTCATAAGTATCCGCTTCTCCTTCCATGGAAGCTTCCAGCAACTTCTCTTCATCGACTGGATCGAGAGTCACGACTCCTTGGCGATCGAACATCCAGCTCACGCAGCCAGTTTCCCCAAGATTACCGCCATTTTTGGTAAAAGCCGATCTCAGGTAAGCAGCGGTGCGATTGCGATTGTCGGTCAAAGCCTCGATCAATATCGCCACGCCTCCCGCACCATAACCTTCATAGCGAATTTCTTCTAAGATCGCATCATCATCCTGATAAGTACCAGCACCCTTGGCAAGCGATCGCTCTATACTCTCATTGGATACTCCCGCAGCCTTAGCTTTTTCTATAGCGGTGCGGAGTTGAAAATTCCCATCAGGATCGGCTATACCATTACGCGCAGCAACGATAATGGCCCGCGATAGCTGAGTAAATGTCTTGCCTCGTTTAGCATCTACCCTAGCTTTCTGCCGTTTGATATTTGCCCATTTACTATGTCCTGCCATAATCCTCCAAAGACATATGCTAGATTTTCTGCACAAATCATTATGAACTACTTTACCAAGCAGGATATGGGAGTAAAGAGATTTATTGTCTATTCAAGAACTTAACAACAACCAACAACTAACAACTAACAACTAACAACTAACAACTAACCAACATCTTGTTTGTTAAAATATAATCCTGCGGTCATCACTGCACCTATCAATCTTCAACTTAAAGGGTATCGCTTTTAATGCAAAGAAAAAGTTCCTTCGACTCCTCCCACATCATGTATCGTTCAGAAGAGCTGGTTTCGGCTGCCTCTAATCGCTATCGCATTACAGTTCAAGTTGCTAACCGCGCTAAACGTCGCCGTTATGAAGAACTAGAGAGTTTTGACGATCCGACAATGAAACCCGTGATTAGAGCGATTATTGAAATGTCAGACGAACTGACTCAACCAGAAATTATTGGCGATTAATCGCGCAACCTAAGTTAAATTGGAACGTTTTATCAAAAGTGGGGATGGATGGCGTATAGGCTGGCATCCCCACGGTACTAAATATCAGGGTTTAGTCGGAGCAGAAGATTGGGCGATCGAGTTATCCAGAGATGAATTGAGGGACTTTTGTCGTTTGCTAGCTCGGTTGGTAGATACGATGACAGAGATGTCAGGCGAGTTGATGGATGAAGAAAAAATTAGTTGTGAAGCCGAAACTGATCTGATCTGGATGGAGGTAGAGGGATACGCTGATAGCTACTCTCTTCGTCTGATCTTAAATTGCGATCGCCGTTGCGAGGTAAGTTGGCAAGAAAAGACGGCGCCGCAGATCGTCGCAGGCTTTAAGGCAATTGGCTTTAGCTACGAAAATAACTGTGAATAAACTGTTTCGGTTTTGTAGATTTTAGGTAAATATATCTGTGATATTATGCTGTTTAATAATAAAACATTCATAATACGCGAAGTTTAATGTCGTCAATTGTTAATCCGACAATTCCAGAAATTACCGAACCATTACCCAACGGTGGTTTAGAGATTAGGGGTTTTGAGGATCGAGAAAATATTCTGGAAGGCAGCGAAAATTCTGACAGCATAATTGGCGGTAACAATAACGATATTTTAGAAGGTGGAGCAGGAAACGATACCATTGCTGGGGGTGCGGGTAACGACGAAATTTTTGGCGGCGTTGGTAACGACGTGCTGTCAGGAGAAGAGGGAAACGATACTATCAGGGGCGGAGTAGGAGAAAATGTCCTGACTGGCGGTGAAGGTAATGATGTGCTGACGGTGAGAACTGACGGTAACTTTTTCCGACAGGGCAGTACTTTAACGGGTGGCGAAGGAGAAGATGTTTTCCGCTCGAAGTTCAATCAAGGAGATGGCGATACAGTAGGACAGGAAACTTTTGCCGTCAATCAAATAACCGACTTTACTCCTGGGGAAGACAGGCTAGTAATTCAAGGTTTGCAAGCCGATGGCGATCCTGTATACGACAGCAATACGGGCATCTTATCTGTGGACGATGTAGAGATCGCTCAACTGTCGGCTGGGTTAAATATTAACGAAGAAGATATCGAGATTGCTGACAATAGCAGTGGGGGGGCTGGAGAAGAAAGCGCGGTTTATCGTTTTTACGATTCCCTTGTTGGCGCACATTTTTATACTGCTGATGAAGTAGAAAGAGATTCAATTCAAGATAATCTGCCTAATTATCAATTTGAAGGAGAGTCATATCGCACTGCCGATCGAACGACGGGAGCGCAGGAAGTTTATCGCTTTTTCAATCCATCTACGGGGGTACATCTTTATACCACTGATGAATTGGAGCGAGATTCGATTATCGCCAATCTGCCCAACTTTGAGTTTGAGGGAGTCAAGTTTTATGCTTACGAAACCGAAGTAGAGGGTTCGATTCCTGTTTATCGCTTCTATGAGCCGACTTTGGGGGTGCATTTTTATACTCCCGACGAAGTGGAAAAGGATGCCGTCAGTGCCAATCTTTCCAACTATAATTTTGAAGGGATTGCTTATTACGCCCTTCCTGTGGACGAGGATATTTTGTAAGATGTACTGACGGTAAGCTTTCAAATTGGCAACTCTTAAATGATCGACGAATCAACCAATATTTCTTCGGGTAAGCTTTATCTTGTCGGTACTCCCATTGGCAACCTGGAAGATATTACTCTACGAGCTATACGCACCCTTAAAGAAGCCGATCTCATTGCTGCTGAAGATACTCGCCGTACAGGAAAACTACTACAGCATTTGCAGGTAAGTACGCCTCAAATCAGTTATCACGAACACAGTCCCAGTTCTCGCATTGATGAGCTGATGGGGCGGCTACAGCGAGGAGAGAATATTGCTTTGGTCACAGATGCAGGAATGCCGAGTATTTCCGATCCAGGGGTTAAGTTAGTTCGGGCAGCGATCGCTTTATCGATTGATGTCGTTCCCATTCCTGGAGGAACCGCCGCCATCTCTGCTTTGGCGGCATCTGGTTTGGCAACCGACAAATTTGTGTTTGAAGGTTTTTTACCCCCTAAGGAAAAAGATCGTCAGGAACGACTGGAGTTGTTAAAGTATGAAACCCGCACCATTGTTTTATACGAAGCACCTCATCGCCTGGTTAAGACTCTAACTGACTTGGCTAGAGTAGTCGGGAAAGAAAGAGAGCTGGTTTTGGCAAGAGAATTGACTAAGATACACGAGGAGTTTTGGCGAGGAAGTGTCGGCGATGCGATCGCCCTATACGCTGGTCAAAAACAGCCCAAAGGAGAGTATACTGTCTTGCTTAAAGGTGCGATAGAAACTACCCTAATTACCTCAGAAGCCGAACTTAAAGTAGAATTACAGCAGCTACTCGACCAAGGAATGACGCGATCGCAGGCTAGCCGTCAGTTGGCAAAATTAACTTCTCTGTCTCGACGAGAAATCTATCAGCTGGATTTATAGACGTTGCTGATTAGAACAGTTAGGACAGTTAGGACAGTTAGGACAGTTTTAAGAGACTGATGATTGATTGATTTTGGTGTCAAACCAGTATTCTCTCGTTACTAGTTCAATTTTGTCCGAGCCATTGATGATATTTAATTTTAACTATTTAAATTTTTACCCAACAAAATTTCACTCTTGCCTATAAGTTAGTGAATAAAATTCATTACATAAAGCACACATATTTCTACGATATAGTATGGAGCTTTATGCAATCTCAAATTTAGGCATTCTTCATGCTTGGGATTTTGTTCCCTTACCAAAGAACTTAGGTGGTTCGTTTAGAGTATAAATTTTAGTTTCTGTAGCGATCGCTTGACGAATATATAGGGGAGTTTGCAGAATACCTAGTAATGTTACCCCATCAATAAAACGATATCCTCCTGTTGTTTGCTCGGATAATATCTTATCGACTGATTCTGATTTTGGTTGGGTGTTTATCGCACTGTCAGAGCATAAGGCAAAACTCCAAGAGCGTCCGTAGGAAGGAGTCGGCGCAGACAGGGAAGTGACATGCTCGAATACTACGCTTAACGTATTTATCAAACAGGCATGAGCCTTCACTTCTGGAGGTGAAATAGGTCCTGCCTGTACCATCAAATATCCTTCGGGATTTAATACCCGCTTGAGCTTGGCGAAGTATTCTTTAGTGAATAAAGGAAAAGAAGGACCAGATTCGATTGGATCGCTGAGGTCGGAGATAATTACATCCCAGGTTTCTGTCATATTGTCCAAAACTTCTAAGGCATCGGCAATTACTAATTTCACGCGACTGTCTGCAAAAGAATTTTGATGCATTTCGGGAAGATGTCGCTTACAGGCTTCTACAACTTCGCCATCAATATCGATCATCATCACTTTTTCTACGGTTTTCCAGCGTAATATTTCTCGGATGGTTGCGCCTTCGCCACCTCCCAGCACTAATACTTTTTTGGGGCTTGAATGAGCGATCGCGGCAGGATGTACCAGAGCTTCGTGGTAGATAAATTCATCTACAGTACAGGATTGCCACTTGCCATCTAAAACCAATCCTTTGCCAAAAGCCCCAGTTTCTACTATGTACATTTCTTGGTATGCCGTTTTTTGATACGCCAATATTTTGGTGATTCCGTGAGTATAAATGTCCCATGGAGTAATGTATTCATTAATCCACAAATCGGCTTTTAATTCGCTACCAGACATAGTTGTAAAAGTAAAAAAACATCTATTATTAACCTAAAATTAATCATACCAACATAGTAAGAATCGGCTAATTAACTGCTTATTTTAAGCTATTTAATCATGAGTTTTGTTGTGATTCCTATCTACTACAGATAGTTCTTTACAATCATTTGAAGAGTCGATATATAATCTTTTTCTTTCTAATTATCTATTAAGATAATCAAAAAACTAAAACTGTATAAGTAAAGTAATTACTTGTATCGTAAGTATATTAGTGGGTATATTAAATGATCGATATTTTATTAGTTGACGATCAAACTCTTTTATGTGAAGTTCTAAAAACCTGGCTCGATGTCGAACAAGATCTCCAGGTGGTAGGGGTGGCTCACAACGGAGAAGAGGCGATCGAACAAGTGGCAAAACTCAAGCCTGATATTGTCTTGATGGACATTGAAATGCCGCAAATGAACGGTTTAAATGCTACTAAAATTATCACTCAGCGTTTTCCTGAAGTCAAAGTAATCTTTCTCAGTGGTCATGATGATGCTGCTTATCTGAAAAAATCTTTGCGCGCAGGTGCAAAAGGCTATTTGTTTAAAAATACGACTGCCGAAGAATTAGTCCAAAAAATTCGTTCGGTTTATAACAATACGGAGATAGCAGACGACATTGATAGTAATCAATCGTTAGAAGCTCTACAAAGTGAACTAGAAGATTTAATCGAAACATACAAACAAAGATTACAAAACCAGGCAGAAAAATACGAGAATGCTATTGCCAAAAGCGATCGCTTTCAAGCACTCGAACAACAGTACGAGCAAAGATTTAATGAAATTGAAAATAAGCTATACGCCAAACAAATCAAAAAAATTAACGACTTAGAAAACAAAAATCAATCTAGTTGGCAATCGGTGCGTAAGGAATTAATCAATGTCAATACTCAATTCAATCAAGCAAATCGCAATCTAAATCTTCAGTTCAGTCAGCAAATAAACGATCTTCAACAAGATCTAGATGAAAAGCTGTCTAATGCCTTAGAAGACTGGTCGCGTCAAAGAGCTGCTTTGCAAGAATGGGCGGTTCAAAGAGATGAAATGCGTCCTTCTCTAGAAGAATA
>JBCDCO010000313.1:0-5733 GCA_039181635.1 Cyanobacteria bacterium P01_G01_bin.19
ATCTTGATGGTATTCAGCTTGACGATCATTGGGGCATTCCAATTCAATTTGGCGATAAGGCGGCTGCAATGACAGAGTTAACTAACAAAGTAGTCAAAGCCATCAGAACAAACAACCCCGATTTGATTATTTCTCTTTCTCCTAACCCTTTAGGATTTTCGATTAAAAAATATTCTCAAAACTGGCTGAGTTGGATCGAAGCAGGATTGGTAGATGAATTAGTAATGCAGCTATATCGCCCTACTAGTAGAGAAGTAGCATTGGCGATCAACAATTCTATTTTACCTAAGGTCAAACAATATGTGGATGTTGCGATCGGGCTTTATGCTGGCAGTTTAATCAATCAGAAACCTTTAGCAGAGATTCAAAAACAAATAGCCATAGTCAAGAAATACGGTTATGGTTATGTCATTTTTTCTTGGAAAACCTCTTTGAGTTTTATTCGTCAAGATAGGCGGAAACAAAAAGAGTATTACTTGAAAGCCATATAAATCTTAAAAGCTATTAAAAGCGATCGCGATCTTTAATTTGTTCGATCCTGACTAACGTGAGGATTTAACAAAGAAAATTTGTAATGTCAAAAAGAAATAAAAAGGCAGATTGGGCATTATTTCCAATCCACCTTTTAAAAATTTTTATAGCTTGTTCCCTCTCTGTAACTGTTACTAGTTACCTTTCAGTGCTGCTTGAGTTATTTTGCGGTCTATTTTAAACATCAATACACCCAAGGGAGGCAAACAAAGATCGAGAGAGTAGGGCATATTGTGATAAGACCAATCATCAGTCCACTTTCCGCCATAATTACCCATATTGCTACCGCCATATTGACTGGCATCGCTATTAAACAGTTCGGTATAGAAGCCTTTTTCTGGTACGCCTATCCGATAATTACTATGGGGTTGAGGAGTAAAGTTACAGACAGCAACAATAAATTCGTTGGGATCTTTACCACGACGAATAAAAGACACCACACTATGGTTGTTGTCGCTACAGTCAATCCATTCAAAACCTTCTTCTTCAAAGTCGCGACTGTATAGAGCAGGTTCGCTCTTGTAGATTTCGTTGAGGTCGCTAAAGAATAATTTTAGAGTTTTGTGGAAATGATATTGTAACAAGTCCCAATTTAAGTCTGCCCATACGTTCCACTCACTCCACTGACCAAATTCCATGCTCATAAACATAGTCTTTTTGCCTGGATGAGCAAACATGTAGCCAAATAAACAACGAACGTTAGCAAATTTTTGCCACTCATCCCCTGGCATTTTGCCGATAATATTGCTCTTACCGTGGACGATCTCATCATGAGATAACGCCAGCATATAGTTTTCGCTGTGGTGATACCACATACTGAAAGTTAGGTTGTTTTGGTGGAATTGTCTAAACCAGGGGTCCATGTTGAAATAATCCAACATATCGTGCATCCAACCCATATTCCACTTCATATTAAAGCCCAGACCGCCAGTATAGGTGGGCCAAGAAACCATAGGCCAAGAAGTTGATTCTTCGGCAATAGATAGCACTCCAGGGAAGTAGCTAAATAAAAGGCTGTTCACCTGACGTAAAAAATTCGCTGCTTCAATATTTTCACAGCCGCCATATTCATTAGCAATCCATTCTCCATCTTTACGACAGTAGTTGAGATATAGCATAGATGCCACAGCATCAACTCGAATACCGTCAATATGATATTTGTCGAACCAGAATAGGGCGTTGGCTACTAAGAAGTTACGAACTTCATTGCGACTGTAATTAAAAACTAGAGTTCCCCATTCTTTATGTTCGCCTTTGCGAGGATCGGCATGTTCGTAAAGATGAGTACCGTCAAAAAATGCTAAACCGTGTCCGTCTTTGGGGAAGTGCCCAGGAACCCAGTCTACGATTACACCAATATTATTTTCATGACATTTATCGACGAAGTACATGAAGTCTTCGGGATTACCATAGCGGGAAGAGGGGGCATAGTAACCCGTTACCTGATATCCCCAAGAGCCATCAAAAGGATGTTCTGCTACAGGTAGTACTTCGATATGAGTGTAGCCCAGCTCTTTGACATAGGGAATTAGTTTATCTACCAATTCGTAGTAGCTCAAAAAACGAGCTTCATGATTCCACTCAGAAACTGGTATTGGCTCGGCATTGCCAGAAAGCAGCCTAGTCGGTTCGGCAGCCGAAGCGTGCATCCAAGAACCTAAATGAAGTTCGTAGACAGAAATTGGTTTGGATAGAGGATCGCTGTTACGACGTTCTTCCATCCACTCTGTATCATTCCATTGATAGCTGTTTAAGTCGGCGACGATTGAAGCGGTTTTGGGTCGAACTTCTTGCTGGAAGCCATAAGGATCAGATTTTTCATAGATATGACCTTCCCAATTTTTGACTTCGTATTTGTAGGCACTACCAGCCGCTAATTCGGGAATAAACAATTCCCAGATACCACTGCTCCCTTTGCGCATTTGATGTTTTCTGCCATCCCAGCTATTGAAGTCTCCCAAAAGAGAGACATTTCGCGCATTGGGAGCCCAAAGTGCAAAATATACTCCTGCAACCCCATCGATAGTGGTGGGATGCGCGCCTAATTTCTCATAGATGCGATGGTGATTGCCCTCGGCAAACAAATGAATGTCTACGTCTGTTATTCTGGGAGAACTAAAAGCATAGGGATCGTAGGTTACTCTTTCATTGTCGCCTTCTTTAATCCGCAGTTGATAGTTGTCTAAATTTGGATTCTGTACTACGCAAACGAAGAAATGGGGATCGTGCATAGGCTGCATGGGATACTCGGTTCTTTCTTCGGGACATACTACCCATGCGGCATCGGCATCAGGTAAATATGCTCGCACTACCCAGCTTTTGACTTTTCCATTTTGTTCGTAAGGATGACGACCTAGAACTTCAAAGGGGTTGTGATGAAGATTGTAAACGATCTGATTGACTTGTTCAGGAGCAATGGTTAAAGACATTAAAGTACCAATATCCAAATGTGTTGTAGCAGTGTTTTAAAAATGCGCTTGCTCGATCTCTAGTAAACCTAGAGGAAAAAAGCAATAATAGGGTTTTATAAACTATTTGTATACATACTTTAACTATTTTTACGCAATATATAAAACAATTGTTGCTTTTTAGTAAAAAGGGATTATGGTTTTTAAGGCTTTTCTTAGCTGAAGTAAAAATATTCGTTCCTTTACATCGGAACTTATCTTAGGACCATTATTTCTCTGAGATAAATCTTGCTTCAATTCTTCATATTCTCTGGCAGATAAAGGTTTACCGTCAATTGGCGATCGCCCTTCGAGAATTATCTCGGTTCTCAGGATTTCTTCGGGAATATCTTCTGGTGGCGGCAGGGAAAAAGCTTTATTAGAGGAATTGGCAAAGAGAGATAATGCAGTGGGAACGATAAAAATACTGGCTTTTAGAGATACTGAGAGAAATAAACAAGTTTGAATAATTGGTTTCATTTAATAATCGATCGCATTATCATCGATCGCTGCTAGGGTAATATTATTATCTTCTTTATTATTCAGATAAATGTCCTCTTTGGAAAAACGTTTGGCAGTGTTTCGCAAATTACCCCTCAGAGCGCAGTTAGCTACGATATCCTCTACAAAGGCTAACGCTGTTTTAGCTGGAAACCAAGAGTATATCGATCGCTTGGAAAAAATTCACGCTGAATGTCTGGCTCAAGCTAATCCAAGAGAAAAATTAAGTTATGATAAAGCCAAAGAATTATTAGAGTAGCGTAGTTTTCCTGGAAATCGACTACAGATGCTTGAGTGAAGATGGGAAATGTAGAAGAGATTACTCTCATTTCAAAAAGAGAAAGCGATGGTTGCATAGTTCGCAGTAAAATTTCAATCTGGGTTTCTCCTGACACAAACTTTCCTCAAGCAGTCATGCGACTTAAAAATGCCTTTAGGCGATCACTTTGGGGATTGGTCAATACTTCTTTAGCATTGCCCGATTCTTCCACTTTACCCTGATTGAGAAATAATACTTTGTTGCCCACTTCCCGCGCAAACTGCATTTCATGAGTAACTACCACCATCGTCATGCCTTCTTCGGCTAGTTGACGCATTACGGTTAATACTTCTCCGACTAATTCTGGATCTAGCGCACTGGTAGGTTCGTCAAATAGCAGTACTTCTGGTTTCATACAAAGACTACGGGCGATCGCTACGCGCTGCTTTTGTCCTCCCGATAGCTGTTCGGGATAGGCATCGGCTTTGCTTGCCAAACCAACTTTGTCGAGATAATGAAGAGCGCGATCGCGACACTCAGCTTTGGACTCTTTTAATACTTGCATCGGGGCGAGAGTCAGGTTTTGCAGAACGCTGAGGTGAGGAAAGAGATTAAACTGCTGGAATACCATTCCCACCTTGGTTCTTAGCTGCTTGAGCTTTTGCGAGCTGATACTAGACTGAGAAAGATCTAAATCTAGCACCTTCAATTCTCCGCCATTAATAGTTTCTAAACGGTTACAACAGCGCAGTAGAGTACTTTTTCCACATCCAGAGGTGCCAATAATGGAAACTACTTCACCAGGATAAAGTGAGGCAGTAATTCCTCGCAACACTTCTAGAGAACCATAGCTTTTTTTTAAATTGTTAAAAGAAATAACAGGTGTAGAAGTAGACATAATTATTCGATTTTCTTAAATTTGTTTTCTATCAAAATATATTATCTTTTGGCTAATAATTGTCCGTTTGATTACATTTTTTTGAATTGCAAAGCTATAGGTTAAACATATGAGAAGCAAACATCGTTCTTAGCTATCTATAACTGTAGACAGATGATATAATAGCTATTTGTGTTATGTTTGAATTTCTGTTTAATGTATTTATTTTAAAGAATTTTATTAATTTTGAAATCAAATTTTTAATCGTAAAAAGCAAATATTATTAACCGAAGAAAAATCGACTATTATATCCCAATAAAAACATTTTCAACTAAGCAAAGCAAATGAAGCAAACAAGAATATGGTGTTGGATAAGAAGATTTAGCTGGGGAATATTAGGTCTAATAATATTAGCCACGATTCATTTTGGACTGGCTTTACCTTTACGCTCGCAACAAATTTTGACAGTAGGAACAGAACCAGCTTTTCCACCATTTGAAATGAAAGCAGCAGATGGTAAAACCTTTGAGGGTTTTGATATTGACCTGTTTAGGGCGATTGGAGAAGAAAGTGGTTTAGAGATTAAGTTTCAAGGAATGCCTTTTGATGGTTTGATTCCCGCCCTGCAGTCCAAAAATATAGATGCAGCTATTAGTGGGATGACGATAACTCCCGAACGCGCTCAGACAGTAGATTTCACCCGTCCCTATTTCCAGTCTGGTTTGGCGATCGCCGTCAGGAAAAACAGTACGGCAGGTATTAAAAGTTTTGACGATTTAGAAAATAAAAAGATTGCCGTGGCGATCGGTACAACTGGCGCAAAACAAGCTGAAACCATACCAGGAGCAGAGATCGTTACCTTTAACGATTCGGCACTAGCACTTAAAGAATTGAGCAATGGTAACGTAGATGCGGTGGTTAACGATGCTCCTGTAACTCTCTATGCGATTAAAGTTGGCAATCTTAATAATTTAGAGGTTGTCGGAGAACTATTGACCGAAGAGTATTATGGCATTGCCTTGCCCAAAAACTCGCCTAATTTAGAGAAAATCAACAACGCTATAGATAGCCTCCTGCAAAGTGGCGAATATCGCCAAATATATCAAAAATGGTTTGCG
>JBCDCO010000314.1:0-5730 GCA_039181635.1 Cyanobacteria bacterium P01_G01_bin.19
AAAACAAAGAGTAAATATTGCCCGTGCTTTAGCAGTAGATTATCCAATTTTCCTATTGGATGAACCAACTTCTGCCTTAGATGCCAAAAATCGCCAGGTTGTAGTTGAATTATTGACCGAGAAAAAACAACAGGGATGCGCCTTGATTGGTATTTTTCACGATCGCGAAGTTAGAGACATACTATGTACGCAAGAGTTATTGTTTAAAGCTAATTGACAATAGCGAAAAAAGTAGTGGTTATTCTCTGTGCCGAATTAGATCTTAGAGCTGCCTATGAAATTTACTCAAATAGTCTAATACATCACGGAAAACTAATGTTTAAGCTGCTGTTCGCATTCTGAATAATTTTAAAATTTTAATCAATTGTAAGAGATGTCTTAGAACGTTACTGATGTAAAAAACTATAAGATACAGAGTCTATTACTCCAATGCTTTAACTACAGGTAACTCATTCCAATCTGTAGTGTATCGAGGAGAACGGCGATCGCAACGCATAGTCCAATATCGCTTGATTCCCGTAGCTGCCAAGGTAATTGTCTCCTTGCCAAATTTCTTATTGATACTATCGATTAACTCCATTATTTTCGCTGACTTGCTGTCATTTTCTTGATCGAACAAAGATCTCTGAATTTGGTTTTCTGGAGTAAGTTCTAGCAGTATAATTCCAGCTTTTTTAAGACCATAGCCTGGCTCAAAATATCGCTCTACAGTTTGTCTAGTCGCTTTGACTAACTTACAGCTATCGTTAGTATGTTCTCGCAAATCTACCGTATAAAACCAAGACCTTATAGGCTGTTTAGAATTAAATAATCCTGTACGCCAAAACACTTGAATTATCATCGCTGCTTGTTTAGCTTGTCGAAGTTTTTCAGCACCTCTGCTAGCATAGGTAGCCAAGGCTTCGATTAATTCTTGTTTTCCAGTTACGGCTTTGCCAAAACTGCGAGTTACGGCGGTAGCTTTTTTCGGCTGAGGTGCATCTTCTAAGGGAATACAGCTAATACCATTTAGTTCATTTGCCGTCCTCATTAAAACAACACTATAACGCTGACGAATAAATTCGGGGTTAGCCTTTTTAAGGTCCAAAGCAGTGTGGATATCCATCTGGGGTAAGGATTTACTATGGGCGCGTCCTACCCCCCAGACATCGCTGACTGGAGTTTCTTGGAGAAGGCGATCGATCGCCTTTACGCTTTCTAAATTAAAGACACCCAACGCCGATTTTTTGGCAAAACGATTGGCAATTTTGGCTAAAGTTTTACTTCTTCCAATGCCAATGGAGACGGAAATTCCCGTCCATTGTTTTATTTTGGCGCGAATTTCACTCGCCAAAACGGTAATATCTCGATGTTGAAAAGGAGTAAAGTCGAGAAAGGCTTCATCAATGGAGTAGACTTCTAGTTCGGGGACGCACTGTGCCAAGATCCCCATAACGCGGGCGGACATATCCCCATAGAGAGTATAGTTTGAGGAGAAAATACGAACATTATGCTTGCGAAGAATGTTCTCGTGTTTAAACATCGGCGCACCCATAGGAATACCTAAAGCTTTAACCTCGTTGCTGCGGGAAACAATACAGCCGTCATTATTGGAAAGCACTACAATAGGTTGTCTTGCTAAGGTAGGATCAAATACTCTCTCGCAAGAAGCATAAAAGTTATTACAGTCAGCTAAACCAAAAATCCTCATAGGGTATGAATGGCACTAGTTACCACTCCCCAAATATGAAATTCCATTGCTTCGGTAATTGCTACGGGAGGATAATTGGGATTTTCAGCATACAAATAAGGTCTATTTCCTTTATATCTAAGCCGTTTGACCATTAGCTCTCCATTGATTACAGCAATAACCACTTTGCCATCGCTGGGTTCAATAGAGCGATCGACTACTAGCAAGTCTCCTTCGTGAATTCCCGCCCCAATCATCGAGTTTCCCGATACTCGAACTAGAAACGTAGCGAGGGGATGAGGAATTAAATATTGATTGAGGTCGAGTTTTCCTTCCACATATTCATCCGCAGGAGAAGGAAAGCCCGCAGAAATTGACGAACTACAGAGAGGAATAGCACAGTGCGTTCCGAACCTAGTACGATAGATTTCATCAACAACGGTCGGATAAATGACGGACATGATTCTAAGATAGGAGAGATTTTAGTACGAAAATACCATTACAAGTAAAGG
The DNA here is from genome assembly GCA_039181635.1 of Cyanobacteria bacterium P01_G01_bin.19. Taxonomy (GTDB): domain Bacteria; phylum Cyanobacteriota; class Cyanobacteriia; order Cyanobacteriales; family Xenococcaceae; genus Waterburya. The sequence goes on from JBCDCO010000314.1 coordinate 2,182, forward strand.
TTTTGCAAGCGATCGCCATAACTTTTTTTGGTCATAGGTATTCTGGCTTATATAAGAGATTTACTTATGCTAATTTATGTCTTCTTTATCAACAGCTTTTCCCAGAAAAAGACGATAAAGGATATCGTTCCTGTACTCGAAGCTACGCTAGTTATATTTGCAATCGCTACCTTCAGTTCGATCTCAATTAATTTTAAATTGAGAAGTAGCACTATAGCTAACTTTCTCAAACCTAGATGCAGCTAGAAATTGGGTTGATAAGCTGGATAAAAAAGCTGCATCATTTCTTTTGTGTATTGAACCAAATTTTCTTTTTCTGCAAAATATTCATGGAAAGGATCGCCAAAATAGTCATTCAAGATTCCACAAAATAAAGCAGCAATAAAAGCATCAGAATCGCTCGGTTTACTTTGGATCTTTTCTTTTAAACATCTTTTCTGCATCGTTGCCAAAGGTGGGGTGAATTCTGTTCTAATACCTTCTTCTACTGCGATCACAACTATAAAAAAATAAATGCGATCGCGAAATATTATTAGCTGCAATCGCATTTTAATCCAGTTCAATTATTTTGAAATTCTAGGATACAGCAGCAGAATACTGTTCGTACAAGCGTCTTTGAGACTCTTCCAAGGAAACATCTTCAATATGAGTGGCAACCGACCATTCATAGCCAAAAGGATCTTTGAGTTTTGCCATTCTATCTCCCCAAAACATATCTAGAGGTGCTTGTTTAATAGTCGCCCCAGCAGACGTAGCTTGAGAAGTAAAGTCATCTACATCTTCAACATAAAGAAAAATACTCACTGGCGAACCTCCGTACTGTTCGGGAGAATGAAATCCCATGTCAGGGTTGGCACTACTAAGCATAATAATTGAATTGCCAATACGAATTTCTGCGTGACCGATACTACCATCTGGCATATTTAAACGCATATTTTCCGAAGCTCCAAAAGCCTTGGTATAAAACTCAATTGCTTCTTCCGCATCAGGCACGATTAAATAAGGTGCTACAGAATTATAGCCGTCAGGAATTTTGTTAACTGACATAGTTATTATTAGTTGATAGAGAAACTAGAACTAAATGGTTTGATACATTGTAGAACATTGATACTGAAGCTGCTGTTCGCATTGTTTTAATAATTCCAGAATCTTGGTTACTCCCAATTCTTTTAGTTTTGGTTCAATTGCAAAAAATTTTTCCAAATATTCTAAATAATAAGCTTCATGTTCTTGATGAGTCAGATCTGGTTTAACTTGCACTATAAAATCATAATCTTCGATGGTTTTATTTTTACCATTACAATTCCCCTCCGTTAGATCCACGCGATAGTTTTGATATTCTAGAAAGCAATGTATCTGGGGAATAAAACTCAAGCCATAGGGTTCAACGATCGCATTTACTCCCGTTACGATCGCATCATCTAGTCGATAGAAACCCAAATTTTTGTAGATCTCTAAATCTAATTCCTCAGCCAAGCGAGAAATAATACCGTGTTTGTTGGTGCAGGTTGCTTTTTTCTCGGGAAAAATGATCGACGAATCATCATTACTAGAATTAGAACCGTAGGGAAGATTTTTAACCCAATAACAAGCTTGATGAAAAGTAGTCAGATCTAGTTGGCGAAATTGCTGGGAAACGATACCAGCAGAATCAATTGCGGGATTTGGTAAAACTTCAATAGGATTCATAGGCTAAAAAGTTGCGAGACATGAGTTATACCTGTCAGAATAATTGACATGAAAAATTCTACCTCTACTGTAAATACTAACTGTTGTTCTATTTTCTCAAGAGCGATCGCACCAGAACAAGCACAAGAGATAGCTGCTATCTTTAAAGTATTGGGCGAACCAGCTAGATTGCAGTTGCTTAGTTTCATCGCTTCACAACCTAAACAAGAAGCTTGTGGCTGCGATCTCATAGAACCTTTGGGTTTATCTCAACCTACTGTCAGCCATCATCTCAAGGTTTTATATCAGGCTGGTTTGCTCAATAAAGAGAGAAGAGGTAACTGGATTTATTATCTAATTAACAAAGAAAAGTTTGCTCTGCTCCAGGAAATCTTGGCAATCGATAATTAACTTATCAATATAAAGTCAAATCCCATCCAAAAAGTTCAATTATTAATTATTCATTATTCATTACTAATTATTAATTAGCTACAACATTTACTAGAATTAGATGCCGTTAAATCTGGTCTAACATTTTCGCCAAAACTAGCACTATTTTCTAGTACGGTGTAGATTTCCCAAGGCGCACTATCTGGATCGGCTACCCAGAATTTATCTTGCTTGGCATAACAACAAGTATTACCTTTTTGGGCTTTGGGGTTCATTTCACTTTCAGTTACTTTTGCTTCCCAAAGTTCGACTGCTTCTGTATCTTCTACTTCTACTCCCAAATGATTTATGGTTCCTCCAGGTTTGGAATTCTCCATTAAAACTAATTTTAGAGGAGGTTCGGCGATTGCAAAATTGGCATAGCCTGGTTTCACTTTTGCAGGTTCGACTCCAAAAAGTTTGGTATAAAAGGAGATCGACTCTTCGAGGTTGCTGACATTTAACGCTAGCTGCAAACGTGACATAAAAACACCTCAGTACATTGACATACATCTATATTGATAACTATCTATATAGTAAGTAGAATATTGATACTTGTCAATTTAGTTGTTACCTAATGCGATAATTACCAAGCTTTGCGTTCGATATTCTAATAATTAACCAAATCGACCGCTTACATATTGCTGAGTCGCTTCTTATTGGGGATTTTGAAATATTTCATCTGTGAGATTAAATTCTGCTAAATAACCTTGGCGATCGCCTCCCTCTACTTCATTGACGTTGAAAAAGCCTGTATAGTCAGCTACCCTCGATGCCTGTTGCATATTATGGGTGACGATGACAATGGTGTAGTTTTCTTTTAGTTGGTGAATTAATTCTTCTACTTTTAGGGTGGAGATGGGGTCTAATGCCGAACAAGGTTCATCCATCAGCACTATGTCGGGTTGAAGTGCCACTGTTCTGGCAATGCACAGCCTTTGCTGTTGTCCCCCGCTGAGTGCCAAACCACTCTGCTTGAGCTTATCCTTTACTTCGTCCCAAATAGCTGCTTGCCTGAGCGATCGCTCTACCAGTTCATCCATATTGCCTTTATAACCATTAATTCTGGCACCAAAAGCAATATTTTCGTAGATAGACTTCGGAAAAGGATTGGGTTTCTGAAACACCATGCCAATTTTGCGTCTGACTTGAACTGGGTCGATATCCTTGCCGTAAAGGTTTTGATCTTGGTAAGTAATTAAACCCTCTAGGCGAAAAATCGGAATCAGATCGTTAAGGCGATTGTAGCAACGCAATAAGGTACTCTTGCCACATCCAGAAGGACCGATAAAAGCCGTGACTTTGTGTTTGGGAATATCTAAATAAATATTTTTGACTGCCAAAAAATTGCCGTAATATACGTTGACATTCTCCGTTTTGATAACTACTTCTCGACTACATGGCCTTCAGCGGCAGCGGCGCCTCGGCTGTGTCGGCCATCTTGGCTGACGC
>JBCDCO010000315.1:0-5689 GCA_039181635.1 Cyanobacteria bacterium P01_G01_bin.19
ACAGGTTTTAGTGCCAATAACTAAAAAGAAACTATCTTCGATTTTTTGATACAGCCAAGCTACGCAGCTAATTGGGCAAAAGGTATGATAATTTCCAGTTTCGCACTCAAAGTTTAATGCGCTCGGTTGTTGTTCTTTGGCTAAAGTCATAATATTTTTTATCTCCTATCCTAAATTTCGTGAAGAGGCAATATGCTACGTCTTTAATTTCAAAAGGCAGCTGCTAACAAATAAATTTTATTTTTGGTGGGCAATACTTTATTGATGAGATCGGAGTCAAGCGATCGCTTTGCTCACCCTAATGTTTACCTGCTTTGATGGTGGGCAACAGAGCATTGAATAACAGTATCAAAATTAGTTTGTGTTGCCCACCCTACAGGCTAAAAGCTAAACCATCATCATATCTAGCTCATCTTCTTTGTTTTGTTTTCCTGCGGGGGGATTGAGATAGTAGTCAGATAGCAGCGAGAATAAGTCTCTATCTTGAGCTTCGTTGGGTACGACTCCTTCTGGTGCGGCTAAGATTTGATCGGCAATGTTGAGGTAGTAATCACAAACAAATGCTAGGGAAGGATCGCTTTCTGCCATTTCAAATAGAGTTTTTCCTTTGACACGAGATACGCGAATATCTTCAATTAGAGGCAGTATTTCTAATACAGGCATGGGTACGTGTTCGATATATTTGTCGATCAAATCCCGTTTTGAGGTTCTGTTACCGATCAATCCTGCAAGACGAAGAGAGTGCGTACGTGCTTTTTCTCTAACCGAAGCTGCGATGCGATTCGCTGCAAATAAAGCATCAAAACCATTATCTGTGACGATCATGCAGTAATCAGCATAGTTGAGGGGAGCAGCAAAACCACCGCAAACAACGTCTCCAAGAACATCAAAGAGAATCACGTCATATTCATCAAAGGCGTTTAACTCTTTGAGTAGCTTGACTGTCTCTCCCACAACATAACCACCACAGCCAGCACCCGCAGGAGGTCCTCCTGCTTCTACGCAGCTAACTCCACCGTATCCTTCGTAGATTACGTCTTCAGGCCAAATATCTTCGTAGTGAAAGTCTTTTTCTTGAAGAGTGTCAATAATCGTCGGAATGAGAAATCCTGTGAGGGTAAAAGTGCTGTCGTGTTTGGGATCGCAGCCAATTTGCAATACTTTTTTGCCTCTTTTTGCTAAGGCTGCAGAAATGTTGCAGCTAGTTGTCGATTTACCAATTCCGCCTTTACCGTAGACTGCTAATCTAATTTGTCCCACGTTGCTTTTCTCCCCTGCGTTTAAATATAAGAATTTATCTGGGTTTGATATAGGTGACGTAAAATCTTCTGGGTTACGTCCTTGTTTGCATTATGAGGTAACTGGCTGGGAAAATAAAGCGACTTTATATCTCGAAACGAATGTTAGTCTAAGTTTGCACGACTATTTATTTTTGAATCGAATTTTATCTTTCAAAATCGGCTTCCAAAGCTTTAAAAATGGCTTTTTTTAATTTTGTGTATTAATTTATCTTAAATAAGAACAAAACACAAATATTTTATTGATTAGAGCCAAAGTTATTGAAATACCAGTAATTTAAAGGATTATCTGGTTCACTTTAATCTCTAAATCAGGAAACTCCGTTCAAAGTAAAGAAGAGTTAATTTTTGGCAATATAGAAGAAAACTGTCAATATTTATTAAATTAATTGTTTTGATGGAAGATAAACGCTCGAAATTAAACTCATTGAAACAGTCAGGACAATGTTCATCGTAGCTTCGACAACAGAGACGGCAATTGATCGGTTTTGGCAACTAGTATCTGGGGTATTGCTCCTCAACACTGAAACTTTTACTGCAATAATCGATTTACCTTTGGGCTTAATTGCTAGTATCCTAATTGTACTTTTAGCTGGTATATCTCAAACTTTTGGTCAAAGCGTGATGCTGTTTGTTAACAGGGTGCGCCCTCTAAGATTTTTGCTGTCGATCGCCATTGCTGCAGTGATATTTGTTTTTAACTATAATTTCTGGGTATTGAGTACCTGGATTGTGGCTCAATGGTTTTTTAAGGTTGATTTATCTTTAATTGAAATTATCAAAACTTTAGGATTTAGCTACGCACCTCTAACACTAGGATTTTTGATGGTGATTCCTTATTTTGGCATGCCAATTTTAATCGTCTTATCAATTTGGACGCTGATGGCGATCGCAACTGGCTTAGGAGCAATTTCTAATTTGGGCATTTGGCAAGCTTTTGAATGCTGTTTGGGCGGATGGTTGGTTCTCCAAATTTCTCAACGTGTATTTGGCAAAGCGATCGCCAGTATTGCCAGTAATATAGTCGATTGGGTTGCAGGGGTAGAACTCATCACCGAACCAGACTATATCGAACAGATGCTTTATAGTGGTTTGCCCATACCACCAAGTTATCCTGAAATTCCCAGCTTATTGGGAGAAGCTAATAGCGAAGATAAAGAACTAGGATAAAAAAGCGAAAACAATACGAAATAAATGGGCTTGGACGCGAAGCGTCCGTGGCTATAAGCTATAAGCCATAAGCCTTTTGAATCTTGTTATAAATTGTCAATTTAAGAAATCATACTTTGATTCACCAACGCCCTAAAAACTAGTTGATAAAATCTTTATTGCCTACCAAAAATCATTTGCGATCGCATCAATGTTAAAACGAACTGCCTTAATTTTATTAGCGTTGGGTATAGTTGTCTTTTTGTCTCCTGCTAATGCTTGGTGGGTGCAATGGTATGGCTTCGTGCAAAATCAATTGTTCGATTTAGTGGTTGATGGGGGGAGAATTATTGGCATTGCGATGGTTTTAGCGGGTTTGCTGGCTCCTTTTGAGGCTTTAGGTTGGTGGGCGGGATGGTACGGTGGCAAAAAGGATAGAACTATCTTGGTATACAATCGCGATCGAGCAGAAGCTAAAAAAGTAGATGGACAATCGTCTCACTTTGTAGTTTATCTAGATGGCATTGGCAAAAGCTCTTTTAACTATTCATTTCGCTCGGCAAGATTTCTAGCCAGATTAAAAGAATCATTACCAAGCGATCGCGTTTTGATTCAAAATATCATTCCCTACTCGGTAATCAATCTTCCTCTGACTCTAAATAGACCTCTGGCTAGTCTGTGGCAATGGATCGAGCAGACATCTCGGCTAGAAGTGCTGGTTTTACTTCGCAATATGTTTCAGGTTGCAGTATCGGTAGACAGCCGCTACGGGGCAATTTACAATCGCGGCACGGCACAGGTAATTATTGATCGCCTGCTGCGTAGTGGTTATCAGCCAGGTAGCGGTGCTTTAATTACCCTCATTGGCTACAGTGGTGGGGGGCAAATATCTCTAGGTGCAGTACCCTATCTCAAGAAAGTCTTAGCTGCGCCAATTGAAGTTATTTCTCTAGCAGGGGTAATTAGCGGCAATAATGAGGTAGCCCAAGTAGAACACCTCTATCATTTGGTGGGCGAACAGGATCGGGTAGCCAAGCTTACTCCCTTACTATTTCCCCGCAGGTGGTCGATTGTCACCTGGTCGAATTGGAATCTGGCTAAAAGTCGAGGAGAAATTAGCTACATTTCTTTGGGTAAGATGGGACACGATTCTCACAATGGTCCATTGGATGAAACGGCTATTTTAAGCGATGGTTGCAATCATCTAGAGCAAACTCTTCAAATTATTTTACGCATACTTACCCGCGTTGATGGTCATGAACCATATCCTGCTGCCGCTGCCGAACACAAACCAAAAGCCAAACGGATTGTTAGCGATTACGAAAATTATGTCAAAGCAAAGTTCAATCAGCCCAGTAACTATCCAATCGCAGCATCCTATTCTACAGAATATCTGCCCGTAGCGGAATGGTTGGGGCGCTTGATTTTACCAGATGTCCAGGAGCGTTCTTTGGTTAGAGGAGTTTATTTTGAAGTACACCATGCACCAAAATTAGACCGAGATCTAGTCGGTCAGCAGGTATTTCTCCGCTGGAGCGATCGCCCTGACATTCAAGCATATGTCAACCAGGTCAAAATTAGGATTGATTTTTCCGAACAAGCCTACAAAAGCAGCGAACAGGGAATCATTCATCCTACCCGTTTAAATCATTGGCGACAGGTACAGGCATTAGAGTCTCTAGCTGGTGCTAGACCAAACGATGATGTTATGGTTGCGTTAAGTTCTGTAGATGTAGTCAGGGAAGATTTTACTAGTCTGTATATCGCTCGCGAGCCAATTTTGATTACGGGTAAGTACTATGCTCTAGTTAGCGTCCGCGAATTATTTCCCAACAACTGCGCCATAGTGCGTCATTACAATTCTGCATCAGGGAAGTTTGATGGCAAAGAAGACATCGTTTATTTTCCCCCTGTAGTTCGCGATCGCAATGGAGTACTGCCTGCCACCGCAGATAAAATTACTCAATCTCCCTGCAACAAAACAGGTTGGTATATTTATGGTGCCAAAGATAACCGAGGCATGTTTGTCGTTAGAGCGATCGCACCACGAGCCTTATTTGAACTAGCCCCAGCTAAAATCATTAAAGGAAAAAACAAAACTCTCGATTATGTTCGCAATCGATATTGGCAGGGAGTAAAGCAAAAAAAAGGCAAAATAGATTCGATTCTCTTAAATCCTGATAACTCAGACGAAAAAGAATTAATTGACTCTTATAAGGAAGGCGATCGCCTGTTAGTCTTACACACCTATGGCGGAATCGGCGGCAAACAAAAAGAATTTGCTCCCTTGGGTATCTTCTTCGGTCACTTTGCTTTTGGTTTAGCTAGGGTTATTCGCGAACCCCTGACTCAAGAACTACGCTTTCAACTCGGCTATGCTCAAGTATATACCCAAAATACAACGGGTATTATTGCAGGTAGTTTGGACTGGACTAACTTTACAGGCGATCGCCAATTTGGTTGGCTGGGTAGTCGTCCTATCACCGATATCATTGTCAAACTAGATGTTTTAGACGAATATAATTTTGATGGCGTGCGACGCTTTCCCCTCAACGCCTTAGCCTATCAATTAGATCGCATGATGGCACGATATCGAACGGGAGACGGTACGGGAGGTACGTTTGTCGATCCAGCAAATTCCTGCGTTCAAGATTCTTGTCAGGCTTTGTATCATGCGATCGATATGACTCTAACTGAAATCGAGCAAAATCAACACATTCAACAATGGCTAATTGCTAATCCGCAACAGGAGCAGACTCAAAGACTAAAACGTTTGCAGGATTTGCATAAGGCGATCGACCGACAGCTAGTATCTTGGCAAACCCGAGTTGACTGGGTAGATCCCTACCAATCTCTAATCGGTACTCGTTTGGCAGATCGTCCCATAACAACAATTATCAACGGACTGACAAGCTGGCGATCGCTTTTACCTCGACTGGCTAATGATAGTCTGGCAGAAACCTTTCTGCGTCATGGTGCGAGTCTTTGGCTGCTACAAACATATCAGGTGGGAGGATACGATCCTAACATAGAACCAATCGCGCCTACTAAGCTCTGGATATAATTAGGGTTTGCTGAAAAGCTTAGAGCTAAGAGTTAATAGCTACCCCTGTTAAGGTGAGCGTTTGTACTGCTTTTGCTGGTGAAGAAGGCGAGCCGTAGAGCGATGAGGATGTCTGGGGTCATAAGTCGGTTTGGGTTTAGGCTTCTTTTTTTGCCTTGGAGAAGAACAAAACCGTTTG
>JBCDCO010000316.1:0-5675 GCA_039181635.1 Cyanobacteria bacterium P01_G01_bin.19
CGCCAACATCACTCCCAAAGCCAAATCTTGAGCGATCAGAATTGCCAGCATCACCTGACCGTGAATAGTGGTAACTTCACCTCTTTCTGTTAAAGTTTTTAACACCACAGCAGTAGAAGAAAGAGATAGTACTGCTCCCATAAATATTCCTTCAATCGCCGAGTTTACCCAGCCCAAAAGAGTGGTAAATAAAGCTACCAAAGCAATGGTAAAACCAATTTGTAGTAGGCTGCCTTTGATGGCAATATCTTTAACTCGCTTTAATTCAGCCAGGGAAAACTCTACCCCCAAGGCAAACAATAAAAATGCCACGCCTATTTCGGCTAGAGATTTTATTTCTTCTAGCTGACTAATTTGACCAAAACCAAAAGGACCAATAATCAAGCCTGCTACTAGATAACCCAGTAAGATTGGTTGGCGCAGACGATGGGCGATAAAACCCATGAGCGCCGAAGATCCTAGTACAGTTGTGATGTCAAAAACAAAGGTGTGATTTACTCCTGCCATATGATTAATTTATGCTTGCCGTATAGTTAAGAGGGGAAAAAGAATTATGGCACAAACGCTTTATATCCTTAGTTGGATTAAATTACCAAGGCGATCGCGATATCTTAAGCTTAAGTTAAGATTTATTACTGCCATATTCTATGTCCGAACCGCAAAAGCTGACTCAAGAAGAAATTAGGCTACAGCAAGATCGAGAACGCAAAGCATATTGGCGTAAATGGGGTTGCTATCTTAGCAATCGGCAATGGGGTACGGTACGAGAAGATTATAGTGCGGATGGCACGGCATGGAATTATTTTAGTTTCGAACAGTCTCACTATCGAGCATATCGTTGGGGTGAAGATGGCATTGCAGGCATCTCTGACAACCATCAGCGGATGTGCTTTTCTTTGAGCATGTGGAACGGACAAGATCCTTTTTTGAAAGAGAGACTGTACGGCTTGACTAACACTCAGGGCAACCATGGAGAAGATGTCAAAGAGTATTATTTCCATTTGGATAATACGCCAACCCACTCTTATATGAAGTATCTTTACAAATATCCGCAAGCGGCTTTTCCCTACGAGCAATTAGAACGGGAAAATCAACAGCGGGATTTAAAAGATCGGGAGTTTGAACTAATCGAGACGGGAATTTTCGATCGCGATCAATATTTTGATATTACGGTTGAATATGCCAAAAAAAGTGATGAAGATATTTTGGTTTACATTCAGGTAACTAATCGCGGCGATGTCTCTGCTAGCCTTAAATTGCTGCCTACCCTGTGGTTTCGCAATACTTGGTCATGGGGCTATGATGTTGAGAAACCCCAACTAAAAGTTTACGATCGCGCTGACAAATACAGCATAATCGAAGCTCAACATTCAGATCTGGGCAAACGCTGGCTTTACTGCGGTGCGACCCACACCGCTTCGCGGAAGCGCGCTGTGCGCTTGGCAGCGAAAGCTGCCGTTCGACGTAAGGCGCAAGACAAAGGCTTTAGCCGCATGTACGCGCACCAAGACAGCGCCCAAGAACCATCGCTGCTGTTTACCGAAAACAATACTAACTACCAAAGATTATCTCAGACAGAAAACAGTTCTCCCTACGTTAAGGATGCCTTCCATAAATATGTGGTGGAAGGACAACAAGATGCAGTCAATCCAGGCAACATTGGCACCAAGTTTGCCGCCCTCTATACCCTGGAATTAGCCCCAGGAGAAACTACGGGCATTCAGTTAAGACTCTGCGACACTCCAGAACTAGAAGCTCCTTTTGGACGTGGCTTTAACGATACTTTCCAAGTACGCCAGCAAGAAGCAGACGATTTCTATAGTCGCGTATCTCCCCATGCCAAAAGCTTGGAACTGCAAAATGTCGAACGACAAGCCTTTGCGGGAATGTTGTGGAACAAGCAATACTATCACTATGTAGTCGATACTTGGTTGGAAGGAGATCCCGCCCAGGTAGAACCGCCAGCGTCTCGCAAACAGGGAAAAAATAGTGGCTGGATACATCTCCATACCGATGATGTTATTTCCATGCCAGATAAATGGGAGTATCCTTACTTTGCAGCCTGGGATTTGGCGTTTCATATGCTTCCCTTGGCTGCGATCGACCCAGACTTTGCTAAAAAACAGCTAGAAAGGCTGACTCGCGAATGGTATATGCATCCCAATGGACAAATGCCTGCCTATGAATGGGATTTTGATGGCGTAAATCCTCCAGTTCATGCTTGGGCAGTATGGCGAGTTTACACTATCGAACAAGAAATTTACGGACGTTCGGATCGCAAATTCCTCGAACGAGTATTTCAAAAACTGCTGCTCAACTTTACCTGGTGGGTAAACCAACATGACGATGAAAACAACAATATCTTTCAAGGTGGTTTTCTGGGTTTAGACAATATCGGCGTATTCAATCGCGGGGGAGACTTGCCTACGGGAGGTAAATTATCTCAGTCTGACGGTACTAGCTGGATGGCAATGTACTGCTTAGATTTGCTCACCATCGCTTTAGAATTGGCGCAAGATAATGATGTCTACGAAGATATCGCCAGCAAATTCTTCGAACATTTTTTATATATTGTCGATGCGATGAATCATATGAGTTCGGAAGGTACGGATTTATGGAACGAAGAAGATGGTTTTTATTATGACGTGCTGCATCTTCCCGACGGCAAAAATATCGATCTTCGAGTACGTTCTCTCGTAGGTTTGATCCCTTTGTTTGCAGTTACCACCATCGACCAAAAAACTTTAGACAAATTACCAGGATTTAACGACAGAGTTCAATGGTTTACTAGCGAACGTCCTCAACTCAGCCGTAATTTAGCCTGTATGGAAGGCTGTGAAAATGAGTCTCGCCGATTGCTGGCGGTAGTTAATGAAGATCGTCTGCGTCTTTTATTGGCAAAAATGCTCGATGAAACCGAGTTCCTCAGCGATTATGGCATTCGTTCTGTTTCTAAATATCATCTAGAACATCCCTACACCTTTGAGACCAGCGAAAAAACCTACGACGTGACTTACGAACCCGCAGAATCCCCCACCAAAATGTTTGGTGGTAACTCCAACTGGCGCGGTCCTATTTGGTTTCCGATCAATTATCTACTCATCGAATCCCTGCAAAGATTTGATTACTACTACGACGGTAACTTTAAAGTTGAGTGTCCGACTGGTTCGGGTAACATGATGACGCTGTGGGAGGTGGCTTCAGAATTGGAACGGCGTTTGATTAGTATCTTTGTGCCTCGAGACGATGGTACAAGACCAGTCTATGGAGACTTTGAAAAGTTCCAAACCGACGAACACTGGCAAAACCTATTGCTATTTAACGAATATTTTCATGGCGATGAAGGTGCGGGATTAGGTGCATCTCATCAAACTGGTTGGACTGGTTTGGTGGCAAAATTGATTATTCAAAGGAGTAAATATAGCGGCGGTTAATTGAAAACAAATATTTGTTGAGAATTTCTGGGGCTTAATAAAAGTTAAAAATCGCTTTATAGTTAAAGAGTATCTTGTTGGAGAGTAAATTTATCGTGTCACGTTTCCTATCAATTATTCTTGGTCTAATTCTTACCCTGTCGAGCAGCTTTATCTTTTCTCATCCTGCATTAGCGGCTACTGGACTAAATAACGGTCAGCTATCCCCTTGTCCGTCTTCCCCTAACTGCGTCGTCAGTCAAAATGGCGATGAGGAGCATAGCATTGCACCTATTCCCTATACTAGTGATCGCTCTACTGCCAAAGAAACTCTGTTAAAAGTATTGTCGGTCGTTCCTCGCACCGAAGTTGTCGAACAGACTGATAACTATATCCATACCGAATCTACTAGCCGCATTTTCAAGTTCGTTGATGACGCAGAATTTTATTTCCCCGAAGATAAGCAGGTAATTGAAGTTAGATCTGCTTCTAGAGTGGGGGAATCTGATTTGGGTGTCAACCGCAGACGTATCGAACAAATTCGCCTGGCGATGGAGGATATAGGAGCATAATATTACTTCTCTTTAGTACGACTACAGATAATTTTAAAATGTCTCCACCCACCAGGCATCTTGCCAGAATCCGAAAACTTCGTCGTCTCAGTAGAGTTCTAGATAGTGCCATCACCATACCTGGAACTAAATTTAGTTTTGGCTTGGATCCGATTTTGGGTTTGCTTCCTGGTGGTGGAGATACCATCTCTGGTGGTTTATCGGCTTATATTGTTGTAGAAGCTGCCAGAATGGGTTTACCTCGCGAAATTTTGGGTAAGATGGTCGGTAATATTCTGTTAGACTCTTTGGCTGGAACAGTGCCTATCGTGGGGGATTTGTTTGATGTCGGCTGGAAATCCAATCTAAAAAATATCGAACTGTTAGAAAAGCATCTAGAAATAGCAGAAACCGAACCCCCCAATCCTCTGCTTATCATTGGCTTAATTGTAGTACTGGCTATTGTAGTTCTTGGTTTTGCTGCCATAACCTTCTTGTCAATCGGGTTTTTTTGGAACGCGATCGCTCGATGAAAATATCCAGCATTTTAGAATTGCTTCTGTTGGCTTCAGTATGGGGAGCGTCTTTTCTTTTCGTGCGCATTGCCGTACCCGTACTAGGACCCGTTTGGCTAATCGAGTTAAGGGTCTTACTATCTGGCTTGACCATACTATTGCTCTCAATGCGGCTGAACACAGTACGAGAAATTAGAGCAAATTTAGCCTCCTTATTTGTATTAGGCTGTATAAATCTGGCGATTCCATTTGTTTTATTTGCGATCGCCGCTTTATATTTACCTGCTAGTTTTGCCGCAATTCTCAATGCAACTGCTCCTTTGTTTGGCATCATAATTGCCGCCTTATGGTCGAACGAAAAGTTTACCTGGAGCAGATTTTTGGGTTTGGTGATTGGATTTTGTGGAGTTACTATTCTAGTGGGATGGACAAATATTCCCTGGACTATTTCCTTTGTCGGTTCCACCATCGCGGGGCTTTCTGGCGCCTTAATGTATGCGATCGCAGCCCCTTTCGCCAAAGATAGACTATCGGGAGTTTCTTCCGTGGCGATCGCCACAGGAAGCCAATTGAGTGCCGCGATCGTTTTATTACCTCTCATTCCCTTTTTTCCGCCCACGACTGCTGTTTCTTGGGAAGTGGCAACTGTAACGATCGCTTTGGCACTTTTTTCTACTGCATTAGCCTATATTCTCTATTTTCGATTAATCGATTGCATTGGCGTCAGCAACACCCTGACAGTGGCATATCTCGTTCCCTTATTCGCCATGCTATGGGGTGCGATTTTTTTACAAGAATCTATAACCGTTTCGATGTTGGTAGGCTGTAGTTTAATCTTAAGCGGTACGGCAATTTCAGTGACTAAATCAAAATGATTATTGCAATCGCCTCTCATAAAAGAAAGTCTTTTAACAGTCTAGATTAAGTTAATGAAAAGTGAAAAAAAGCCAGTTTTGAAATTTCCTTGCAGTAAGCATTTCAGCTTATCCTAAACTCAGGTTAGTTATTAACTGAAGTTACGCACTTTTAAGAGAGTGCAGTTCCAACATAGCGTGTTTCAAAGCCTGTATGTAAATACGACTTCGCAGAGCAAAATGATTCATCTTGTGCTTTAAAGATAGACACTCTAATTGAAATGCAGCATAAATAGACATAAAAATATGATTAATTTGAGTCCGAACACACCTTGTCGGCGA
>JBCDCO010000317.1:0-5558 GCA_039181635.1 Cyanobacteria bacterium P01_G01_bin.19
AGCTGGTTAAGGCGGTAGTCTGCAAAACTACCAATCGTGAGTTCGAGTCTCACCCGATGCTTAGAAACAGCGTAGTATAACTACTCGCTGTTTCTTGAGGGGGGATAGTGTAACTGGCAACATAGGAGTCTCCAAAACTCTCGTTCTAGGTTCAAATCCTAGTCCCCTCGCCTATGGTGCTGTGGACAAACTGGTTAAGTCGTCTGTCTTTCAAGCAGAAGATTGCGGGTTCGAGTCCCGTCAGCACTATTAATGCCCCGTAGCTTAGTTGGTAGAGCAGCAAGCTGTTAACTTGACGGTCACAGGTTCGAGTCCTGTCGGGGCAGTAAGGAGAGGTCGCCATTGGCAAAGCAAACTGTTTGCTAAACAGTTGTAGATCTAATAACTCTACTGTGGGTTCGACTCCCACTCTCTCCGCCTATATGCGTTGCATTGTAACAAGAATGAATTGCATATTTGGGTCGGCTCGCCTATTTAGAGTGGGCAGCAGTCTGTAAAACTGTCGTCTTTGTACGTTGTAGGTGCGAATCCTACTCGACCCACCAGATAAACTTATTTTCCCCTGGTAGCTCAGTTGGTAGAGCGTCTGTTTGAAGAGCAGAAAGTCACTGGTTCAATTCCAGTCTGGGGGGCTGATGGGAAGTAGGCAAATAGGCAAAGCCATCGCACTTTGAATGCGAAATTTGGGGGTTCGATTCCCTCCTTCCCAGCTAAAACAAGCTCCTGGAGCATCGATTGGTATAGGCGACAGACTTAAAATCTGTTCGTGTGTCCTAAAGGATACCACTTCGTATATGGGTTTGAGTCCCACGTCTGAGTACCAAATGTTTGCCCTCGTGACGGAACTGGCATACGTACTAGTCTTAGAAACTAGGTTTTGTGGGTTCGACTACATGCGGCGAACTATGCGCCTTTGTACCGAGGGTACTAACGGGATGTAATTCAGTGGTCTAGAAGCCATGTTTTGGGAACATGGAGTCGTTGGTTCAAATCCAACCATCCCGATGAATCCCTGTGATGCAATTGGAAGACGTACCTTGTTGAGTTCGAGGTTGATGCTGGTTCGAGTACATGCGGCGAACCAAATCGCCTTTGTGTCAGGGGTATTGATATATGCGGATATAGTGTAACGGCTAACATGAGAGGTTTCCACCCTCTTGATACGAGTTCGAGTCTCGTTATCCGCTTGATTAGGGACTTGGTGTAACGGAAACACTCGACCTTTGCATGGTCAATACAGTGGTTAGGGGTTCGATTTCCCTAGTCTTCGTCATGGTGTCTGAAGTCAAAGTGGTCGAGACGACGAGCCATGCTCGTCCCAGAACTCCGTTCTGGAAGCTCTCCAGAGCTTGGTTTGTGAAACCAGTTAATAGCGAGTTCGAGTCTCGTCAGACACCCCTCATGGAAGTTGCCGCTAAATGGATGGCAAGCGGTCTTGAAAACCGTGGTACGGCAGAGGATGTCGTAGGGGTTCGATTACATGCGGCGAACTATGCGCCTTTGTCCAACTTCCGTTTGGGAATATAGCTCAATTGGCTAGAGCAACTGGCTTTTAACCAGTATGTTGTGGGTTCGAGTCCCACTATTCCCATTTTACATATATACAATTAACCCAAATTAATAGTGAAACCCAGTCACTATATAAGCAACTGGGTTTTTTGTTTTGACTACATCAATTTATTGCAAACTAGTTTCTTTCTAATTTTCACTAGTATATTTACACTAGTATTCTAAATTTTTAGTTTTCAGATAATGTTGCATCCGATTAGGAAAATTATTCATGTTGATATGGATGCTTTTTATGCTTCGGTAGAACAGAGAGATAATCCTCAGTACCAAAGTAAACTATTAGTAGTGGGTGCTTCTCCCAAGCAAAGAGGAGTAGTCGCTGCTGCCAGTTACGAAGCTCGTAAGTTTGGCATTCATTCGGCGATGCCATCTAAAACTGCGATCGCTCTTTGTCCCGATTTGATATTTGTCAGACCGAGGTTTGAAGTTTATCGAGCAGTATCGGCACAAATTCACGATATTTTCCAACGCTATACCGATATTATCGAACCAATAGCCTTAGATGAGGCTTATCTCGACGTTAGTGAAAATAAGCTAGGGTTGCCCTACGCCTGTACGGTTGCTAAACGCATTCGCCAAGAGATACTAAAAGAAACCAATCTCACTGCCTCGGCTGGGGTTTCGGTCAATAAATTCCTGGCAAAAATTGCATCTGGTATTAATAAACCAAACGGCATGAAGGTAATTCTGCCAGAAGGTGCGATCGCCTTTGTTGAAACTCTACCAATCGAAGCATTCCACGGTATTGGTAAAGTTACCGCAGCCAAGATGAGGAAACTAGGAATACATACTGGGGCGGATTTAAAATTGCGATTTATCAGCAGATTACGCGCTCTCATACTTTCGATAACTGTATCAATAATTTAAATACGATTATTATCGAAGCAGTGAAGCTACTGGAAATAGTGGAGTTGAAAGATAAAAGTATTCGTCTATTGGGTATTTCATTATCTAATTTGAATGATCGACAAAAGCTACAGGTAGTTCAACTATCATTGTTTTAATAGAGCAGCGATCGCCAGACACCGCAGATCGAAAGATTTCTAATCGAGACTCAGTGAAAAAATATTTCGCTATTATCGCTTATAACGCTAATATATTGAAGTAAGCAGACAAAAACTTAATTATTAATTAGCGCGATGTCAACCAACAAAGCTTCGCGGTCGCAATTATGGTTAATTTAGTATCAGAGCAATTACCTGAAGATGGCTCAATAGCTATTAATGACCCATCTGAAGAGAAGGAATACACAATTTTTTCTGAGCTTTCAGAAAAAGATAAGCTGAAGATGGAACTAATCGAAGGTATTCGTCATGCTAGCGATCTTAAAACGAAAACCACGTTAATCAAGGAAGCAGCAAAAAAACTAGAGAAAAGTACTAGAACTATTCGTCGAATGGTTTCAAGGGTAGAACAGGAAGGGCTGAGTGCTTTAGCCTCAACAGTTAGATCCGACAAAGGACAACTTCGTATTAGTCCCGAATGGCAAGATAAGATCGTTAAACTCTACAAAAAGAAAAGACGAATACTAAAAAAGAAGAACCAAAATAAGAAGAAGTCAGAGAAAAAGTTAGAAGTCAACTGTTTTCAAATCTGGAAGCTAATTGAAGCAAAAGCCAAGCTATCAGGCTTAAAAGATGGTGAGTTTCCTTCTCATGTCACAGTTTACAAAGTACTAGAACCATTTTTAAATAAGAAGAAGCTACGGCATCCTGGACAAGGACTAAAACAATTTATTCAAACTACAGATGGTCAACTCGAAATAACTCACAGCAATCAAATTTTCCAGATCGACCATACTGATTCGGATGTTCTTTTAGTAGATGTAGATGGAAATGAAATTGGTCGTCCTTATCTAACTACTGTTATTGAATCCAATTCAGGCTGTATTGTGGGATTTCATATCAGCTTCAAAAAGCCTGGTTCTCATGAGGTAGCATTAGCGTTACGCCATGCTTTTTTGCCCAAGGAATATGGTGAAGAATACGAATTGCAAAAGACATGGAACGTATCTGGCATCCCCCAATACTTCGTTACTGACAGAGCGAAAGAATTCAAATCCAATCATTTAAAACAAATTGCTGCACAATTAGGAATCGAGCTGCGGTTGCGGGCTTATCCCCAAGAAGGAGGATTGGTAGAGCGTCCTTTTGGCACTATAAACACCGAATTTTTGGAATCTATTCCTGGTTATACTGGTTCAAATATTCAAAAGCGTCCTCGAAATGCTGAGAATGAAGCCTGTGTTACCCTGGATGAATTTGAGCGTCTTTTAGTGAGATATATAGTCGATAACTTCAACCAGTGTTCTTATCCTCGTGCTAAAAATCAAACTCGCGTTAGTAGATGGGAATCTATGTTACTCGAACCCTTAGAAGACATTGACGAACGTAGATTAGATATTTGCTTACTCAAATCCACGGAACGCAAAGTACAAAGAAGGGGGCAAATTCAGTTTGAAAACTCTATTTACAAGGCTGAGTGTCTGAGATATTGCCAATCTGAATACATAAATTTACGCTATGATCCCAGCAATATTTTAAGGTTAATGGCTTATACCAAAGAAGAACAAGGACAGCCAGCAAAATATCTGGGAATAATTCAAGCTCGTGATAGGGTCGAAGAATTTTCTATCTGGGAGCAGAAAGCTAAAAATAAAAGAATTAACTTTGAAAGCAAACAAATAGACCGAACTTCAATATATTCTGAGCGTTTAGATAGGCATCAAGCAGTAGAAAATAAGAAGAAACAAAGCAAAGCTGATAAACGTAAGAAAGAACAGGAAAGAATAGATCGCGATCGCAAGGGACTAAATATCGTCGAATTTAAAGCCCCTGTAAAAGATGACAATCAAAAGGCGATTGCGAAGCTAGCCGAAGGCATCGCCAGCCAGAAAAAACTATTGATGATGAAACCAGTAACATTAAAAAGCAGACAAAACAAACCTAAAGTTAAACCTGCCAAAGTTAAAGCTTCTAACTGGGATAAATTTGTGAACTAAAATCGTTAAATAGATAAATATGGCTAAATCAATTCAACAACCTATCGAAAGAAAAACACCTGTAGAAAATAAGCAAGAAATAGTTCGGGCAGAGATACATCATATTTCAGGTGTTAATCCTTTCATCCAAACTGAACGTGACGAGGATTTGTATAGATGGTTAGACCAACAAAGGAAGTTAAAACTATGTGGTTTGCTGTTGGAAGATAAAGGCTCGAATTTATCTCAATCTTGCTACGAGTACTTTGATAGCTTAGTTTGCCAAAAAGATAATTTACTTCTAACTCCTGTAAAGGTTCTATACGTTAGAACCAGTTTGCCTGGAGGAGCTATCGATATACATGTTGATATTCTCAATGCTCTAAAACGTCCTTTAAATCGTGGTCAGCTAAGAGATTTAAGAAGACGTGTAAAAGGGACTCTGAAATCTTATCAAGTTCAATTGCTAATTGTAGATGATGCTCATCTTCTCAAACGTAAAGCAATGCTTGAACTTGTCAAAATTTATGAAGATCTAACAATTCCTGTTGTTATGGCTGGAGTTTACGACCTCAACGATAGATTAACTAACTCTAAAGGATACGAGCATATTAGTAATATGTTTTTGACAGAACATAACTACAGAACATTAACGATAGATGAAGTAGCTTCAGTTATGGCAGCTTGGGAAGAAGAAGTTTTGGAACTATGGGAAGAAAAACCGAACTTAGCAGAAAATGAAACGATTGTTACTCATTTGCATACTCTATCTAGAGGGCTGATACACCGATTATGTAAGTATTTACAGCAGATTGCCATAGCTCAACTGGAAAATACTTTAGACCCATCTTCAGAAGAAGGTATTGATCTGATTGCCTGACACATTTCAGTAAAGTTAAACCTTAGAGCATTTAATTTCACGAATCCGACTAAACCAAATAGCATCATAGTATTGCTTTTTAGCCTTTTTGGAAGCAAAGCAAGGCTGAACATTTTGGTAAGAAAAAGC
>JBCDCO010000318.1:0-5547 GCA_039181635.1 Cyanobacteria bacterium P01_G01_bin.19
ACTAGCTCAAAAATGTTTATCTTGTTCAACAGCGATCACTTAAAATTTTAATGCTCTAAATCAAAATCCTCTGTATATAAGGGTTTCAGAGGTTGTTTTTTCCTTACCGACCAAAATTGTTCCGCTGCTATACATAGGCCGTTTTCCGTTGTGTTATTTTTTTTAGACGCAATCTCGTCTTGTTGGTTAACCGCTACTATAGCCACTTACTATCAGAGGGTTCAGTATTGAATGAATAAGTTACTTATTCATGCATTAAAAAGTAAAGAAAGCGAATTAAGTTTGTTCAAAGATTTTATGAGTAACAACCTCTTCAATCGAAACATCATCAACACTTTCCATTGCTTTGGATAATAGTTCAGTGGCTTTCTCTATTTGAGTTTTGAGGAAGAGAATTCGATTTCGGCGTTCGATTCCCGACCGACCTAAGATATTCCTTGGATCCGTATCGCGAGAAAGATGAAGTACTTTTACCTCATTATCTTCTTGCTGGGGAGGAAAGATCGTAGACTTACTAGTTAACTTGTTGTATTGATAAGTCCCATAGGGGCGTTTTACCAGATAACGATGAGCTTCCACTCCAGGCGGAGCGACATAGGACGAAGTAAGCTGTTTTACTAATTCCTGACATTGAGAGATTGTGTCGATGAGAGCGACAGTAGATTCTTCTATACCGATAGTTTCAGCGGTTTGGGGACAGCCGCGATCGCGCAAAAGTCTCTGAGCTGCCCGATGTTGCGACATCATTACTGTGCGAACTACACGGCGGTTGTTTTCCATTCTAGCTGCATATAATTCTGCCTCTTCTTCTTCCGTGAGCTGAATAATAGTTCCACAAACTAATCTATTAGGGCAGTCTTCAGCAGTGAGTCCTGGCTGAAGAAGCATTGAGGCACAGGAAAAGCCATAGGAGCAAACTTTAGGCATAATTTTTAGTTCTAGCTATATTATGTATATATTTTTATCTAGAACTAACTTTAAAACCCGACAAAAATGAAAGAAAGATAGTGGTTACCTTCGTGAGCATTCTGGACAATCCTCAGCATTAAGCCAATAAATCAAGCCAAAACAGTCGATTCCATATTCTGCTTCTAAATGAGACAAAAGCTTTTGAATATAAGCTTCGAGTTCGGACTGTCTTAATCCTTGAGTGTGCTGGGGCAACATTTGATGGGTAAGTTTATTGCCCTGATAGATCTTAAGGGCGATCGCATGGACGAATTGATTTTCTTTGCCATAAAGTTCTAGTTCTGCCCGATATGCTTCGGGTAGTATCGGCTCGATGGTAGCAACGCCTTTTTTCCTGGCTTCATTTTGACGGCGTTTAGCGTTAACTTTGTTAGCCTTTCTAAGACGATAGCGTTTGACCCGACAGTTATGCTCTACGTAGCATTCAGAATGCTTTTCTCTTGCCTCATCCTCTGTACGGTAGTTGAGAGCGCAGTACACGCAGGTGGGATTAGCTTTACGTCCCATCGCTGACAAATCTATCACTAAAGCTAAGTTCTTCGCTTAGATAACATAGCTCAAGTTCATCAACATTATAATCTTTAAAATTTGGCACATTTCTAACGCAAGGGTAAGTTAGCCACACTCCATTAGCTTGAGGATAATAAAGAAATAAATATACTCTGCGAGATGAGCCATCAAGCTCTTTGCTCAACACTTGATGAACAATCCCAAAGGTGAAGCCTTGCCACTCTTGAAAAATTTGCTCCCCTGAACTGCTGCGATCGCTATAGTTCTCATCACCTAAAGCAGCCAAAAACGCTTGGTTGTGACGCAAATCATCTACCTTGTACGGTTGCTTGAGACGAACAATATCACCAACTTGAATATTCTGTCTGACTTTCTTGTAGGTGCGTACTGTATCTTGGAGCGCATATCTATATTGAAATGCCTCGTCAAACGGTACGATTCTGAGTAGGTGGAAAATCCTGTTTACCTCCGTGACCAATAAGTATCGGCTACAGTAGTCATATCTCTCCAGTTGCTCTCTAATTGCTAAACCCAATCCAGCATTCTTTTCTGAGAGATCGAAGTTATCAAAATCTTTTCGACTGCAAAACCGTAAGCTTTTGTGCATGGGTGGAAAATCACCTTCTTGGTTAAAAGTATCGATGAAGAATCCTTCAGTGTACTGCTTCGCTAAGGCAACAATATACTCATGGCGTTCTTTCACATCGCCGATTAGATCGTCAGTAATAAACTCACTTTTATAATTCACAGCTTTTTTTTCTTCTAGAACTTGAATAATAGCGTATCAATTGCATATCAAACAATAGCTGTTAAATTTTTAAATACTTAAAAAGCTTAATCCTAGTTAGTTTCAGCGTTTTACTCTCAATTTCTAGTTCTTATTAGGACACTAATCAGAGGTTGAGCAACATTGCATATTATTAGTCATTTTTAATCATACATCTCACACATAACCTATAATTGAGGTATGAATTTAGGGGAACAGGGGTAATGAAAAACACGATTGTTCAAAAGATAGAGATACCCAAGTCGAAGGAGGAGGCAGCGACGGTAATACTCAAACAGCTAGAAAACTTATTTGAGGTAGCAGAACCAGAAGACTTAATCCGCATCCAACAATCTCTTATGCCCAAAGTAGTTTCTCCCCAAGAGAGAGAACTAGCCAAAAAGATTGCTGGTAAGGATTATATCGAACCCAATCCTAGTAGATTATTAGAACTACAGCTTGGCAACTTAGAGCGTTACTATCAGCGTCGTCGAGAACTTTTGGCTGACAGTATAACTTCTACCAAAGTAGCAGAGCTATTAGGCTGTGAGAATAGATCGACAGTTCGCGATCGCAGGTTAGCTAAAAGAATCTTGGGAATCAAGGACAAAGGAGTTTATAAGTATCCGCTGTGGCAATTCGATCCTGAAGGAGATGATGGCGTAATCGATGGTTTACCTGAAGTCTTAGCAGCATTAGATGTTTCTGACTTTGTTAAACTCAATTGGTTTTGTAAACCCCATCTGGCATTTGAAGGTAAGACTCCAGTAGAGATGCTAAAACAGGGAGAAGTCGAAGCGGTAGTAGTCGAAGCACGAGCAGTAGGTGTAGGCTGGTAATGGTTTTGGTTCGTATGCCTCCACCTATAGGCGGGATTAGTCCGACTCACGTAACTTTAGGCATTGGAGAGGTACTAATTAGGATATTCGACCCCACACGATATGGTGCTACTGCCACCAGCTTTAGAAACTATGGACCAATCAGCAGATTCGATCATCACGGTTCGTATAAAAATAAAATCGATCCTAATCGCAGTGTTATTTATGCTGGACTGGCTTTTTCCTGCTGTTTGGTAGAAATATTTGGTGACGGTGGGATAATTGCGGTCGAGCAACAGCAGGTAGCATTTTTAACTCTAACAAACAATATAAAACTTCTGGACATAAGAGGGTCAGGCGCAATGGGAGCGGGTACTGTAGCTGCTATTTCAAGCATTACCCAAAGAGATATTTCCCAAGCATGGGGAAAATTTTTTTACGATCACCCTGAACTATATGATGAAATTGAAGGATTGATATTTTCTGGGGCGCATAATGGAGAGGATGCCATAATGCTTTACGAACGAGCAAAACCGAAAATTGAATCAGC
This sequence comes from Cyanobacteria bacterium P01_G01_bin.19, assembly GCA_039181635.1. Classification (GTDB taxonomy): domain Bacteria; phylum Cyanobacteriota; class Cyanobacteriia; order Cyanobacteriales; family Xenococcaceae; genus Waterburya. Next base: position 3,614 of record JBCDCO010000318.1, read on the forward strand.
AACAGTAGAAATATTGAATTTAAATCATCCAGATTTAGTAGCTCCAATCTTAGAAATTGCTGAAGTTCATGGATTATTAATTAGATAAAATTGTTTTTATGAAAAAACAGAAGGTAATATCTTCATCCAGAAATAAAGAAAGACTTGTCTTGACAGATCGAGATCGCGACTTGTTTCTTTCCGTTCTCGATCGTCAACCTAAATTACAAGGAAAGTTGAAGTCAGCCATAGCAGAAATCAAGTAAGGCATGGAAATTGATACTGATAGAGACAAGAAGCAGAAGTGTTAACGAATGAGGAGTAGCGTGAGATGAAGATCGATATAGTCCCCGTAACAGAATCAAAAATAATTCCAGAATCTTCAACTCTCAAGGATAGTTCGATTCAAAAACCGTATTCCGCGGTTTGCCGCAAGCCCTGGAGGTCGCCTCCAGGGAACGGCAAACTAGAATCGGCACAGATCGAGCTAAATTATACCTCTAACCTAGAGCAGATATTTGCCCGATTCCTCCAGATGGAAGTAGGTGATGGTGCGGCTTCAGTCGATACTATTCGCAACTATCTATCTCAAACTAAGCAGTATTTAAATTGGTGCCGAGATAATCTACTCTCGCCCACCGAGGCAGAACCAGAAGATATCAAGCTGTACAGACAACATTTAGTTAATTCTGGATACGCTAACTCGACGATCGCTACCAAGCTTAACATTGTTAGAATCTTCTACAAAGCAGCACAAGCTCATGGGCTGATTAGCAATAATCCCGTAGCTAAAGTTAAAGCTCCCAAAGATAGAAAAGATCCTGCTGCTCGAATTACTTTTATGGAGGCAGAAGAATTAAAGTTTTTACTCGACCATCTTCAATCTCAACTAGAGCGAGCTAAGACGAATAAAGACCGACTGAGTTTGCTGCGAGATCGCGTCTTAGTTGGCATCATGAGTTTAGAAGGTTGCAGAACGGTTGAGATGCACCAACTAAAGGTAGCAGATATTGTCAGGCAGGGAATTAAAACTGGTCTACAAGTATCGGCAAAACGAGCCAGTAGAATTGTTCCCTTAACTGAGAATTTAGCCGTCCAACTAGAAGATTATCTTCAGATGAGGCGTAAGGTTTTAAGGCGAAAAATTAAACCTACAGATTTTGTATTTGTCTCTCTTAGTAACAATAACAAAGGAGGTCAATTATCCCGCCGCAGTATTCGGGAGATATGCGATCGCGCTTTGATTGAATGCAATCTCAAACATACTTCTGGTAGAACTCTTACCGCCCATAGTTTAAGACATACGGCTGGTACGTTGGCGTTGCGAACTAGTTCGGATTTAAGGCAGGTACAAGACTTACTAGGTCACGCCGACCCTAGAACTACTTCGATTTACGCTCATGTAGGCGATCGCTGGGAGCATAATCCAGGTGCAGCGGTAGAAGAGAAGCTCTTCTATGAAACCTGAATTGTTTTTTTACTCTGTAACAGCATAAATACGAGGGCTGAGGAAACATTTATCGTCTTCAAAAGAAGTATTTTGACACCAAAGTCTTAGTACTTCTTTACAGAACTCAGACCAAAACGGTTGTGTATACCTACAATTTCAATTTAACGATAGTAATATTATGTAGCCATTAGATATTCATAATTTTTCATTGTGACAAAGATGGCTTTATTTATTAGCATTGACTCTCAAGATCGTTTTGCCGCAAGCCTGCAAAAAATTTGAAGAGCGGATATCAAATTTCTTGGTTGAGTTTAGTCACGGAGCTACCAGATGAATTCGCAACGCCTTAATGTTATTGGTATACGGCCTTTGGATAGTAACGGAACAATTTTGGTCGGTAGAGATTTTTTTGATACTAACTGTCCCACTTATGATGATTGGACATTAAATTAAATATTGCCTGTAATGACTATTTGGCGATGGTTTCAGATAAAACTGTCCCAGT
>JBCDCO010000319.1:0-5528 GCA_039181635.1 Cyanobacteria bacterium P01_G01_bin.19
AAACAGCTAATCAAATCAATCGACGATCGCCGCCAGCTAAGGAAGTACGAACTTCAACAACGCTATCACCTGCCTATCACCCCCGAAATTGTCTCGCTGGACGACGAGGGATGGTATCAAAAAATTAGGCTACACTATTTTTTGACTGTTGGTCGTCTTTATTTAGCAGATCGCGATGCAAAGGTTGCGCGTAAGTTGATTGACAAAGGAGACGGTAGCCTGTTTTTGCCAGATTTTAACAGTTCTCAACTGGGTGCGATTGTGGGAGCATTAGAAATATTGGGTATTCCGACATTACTCCGAGACATATCGCGGGAACTGCGGAATACCGATGACGATCTTCAATCCTTAGCTGCGATCGCCCATCACAATCGCCAAGAGTTAAAAACTATTCTTAATTTAGGCATCGCCAAAAACTTTAGTCCAATTACCATCGTCAGTCGTTTGCTCAACAAAATCGGCTGCAAAATTCAGTGCTTGCGGTATGAAAGCGTAAATAAAAAGCGGGTTAGGGTATATCAAATATTGGCTTCAGAAGATAAACGAGATCGAGTTTTTGCTCATTGGTTGAGTATAGATCGCCAACGCCCAGGAAATTCTTTATTTTGGACAGAAAATCAAGGGCGATCAAGCCAAAATTCATCTCATGAAGTGGATTCTAACTATCTTCAACTAAGCCTAAATATTTAAATTTTTCTAGTTCGACTATGTTTGTTTGATCGGTTTGACGCTTAAAAAAAACTTTAGTTACAAATTTTCTGATAGTAAAAATTAATTTTTTGTTTCATTGGCTGCAATATTTCCCCTAAGTGATTTTGCGGGTTTTTGCAGCCAAATTTTGGCATCTCTCGATCACAACTTGCGTATTTTTACTGGGCAATTACAATTTTTGCGGCTATAAAGTTAATATGAAGTTCAAGCAAAGGATTTACTTAACGGAAGAAAAGTTAGTCAGTCAGTTCAATTTTGATTGTATTTTTGTATATTTGGCAGAAAGTCTTAATGCTTCTTTTGATTGCTTTAGTGCATTTACTAGAATGCCTCAATTCTGAGTTCTTCTATATTTCTATTTATTAGAAATTACCGCAATATCTAGCTAAGACATAGGGCAAAATTCTCTTTTTGCCTCAGTTTTACAGTGGAATTTTATTTTTTTAGTTTTCCACGATTAGTAATAAATTTCCATTCTCTCTATCTATGAACAAGATAAAAAGATTGACCAATATTCTACCCGAGCGAGCTATCTATTTTAGATCAAAAGCCAAATATATTTGTCTTGACGATCGTGATGATAGCGATCTGGTAAATTGTATCGATAATTTAATGCAGGTTCAAAACCTGGGGTGATAACTTATTGATTTTCTTTCTTTAAAAGCATCTAAGTATACTTGATCAATTGTTTTTAAAGATAAAAATATCTGTTTTGTGTTTATTTAGTTCTTTCAGCAAAAATTAGTATTTGTTATGACTTTATCTATCAGCCTGCTAGATTTTCCAACTATCGATCTTGAAAAACTCAAGCAACTAGAGAGAGCTCTGAAACTCAATACAGATTTGGGAATTTTTGCAGAGCAGATTGACTGCAATTTTACTAGTGACTTCACTGATGGCAAATTAGATGGAGAAAACAATTTCGAACCTATTGCTTATCAATGGGAAAACTTGGAATATCGTCAAGGATATTTAATTGGAATGGCAAAAAGGATTGGTATTGAATATACCCTTATCCGAGGTGTCAATAAAAGCAAAGTTATTGTAGTCAATTAGTCCGATATTCTTCTGAGGTCGATAAGTAAATTAACAACCAGTAATATGGTGCTCGATCTGATGCCAAAAGTAACAAGTTTAGAAATAATTAAAGTTATTTTTTATGATTAGATCGAGCATCAGTCTTCAAAATTGTCATTTATTTCAAATTACATTTGGCGCAAAACTAAATAAGGTTATTTTTTATGATTAGATAAAATGGAACAAGTCTCGGAAATGAATTTAGACTATTTACTAATGTTATTAAAAGAGATAGATCGCTCTTCTTCAATTGATCGAGAAGAACTCAAAACTAACTTAAAGGAATTAGTCGAAAATATACTAAAGCTTCAATACTGGGAAGTAGAAGAAGGAAGAAACTACCAACATTGGCAGTCTGTGGTATCTATATCTCGCAGCTGCATTCAAAAACTGCTAGAAAGTCATCCTTACCTACAAGAGTATATGGAACAAATATATCCTGACTTATATCGTAATGTGGTGAATACATGGCAAGTTAAATTTTATATTCCAAATAATATTCCTATCGAGCTGACGCAAATCCTCAAGCAGAATTATTTTGGATAACTAGGGCGTGTGATCAATTAGAAAAAAAGAGCTTTTTTCGGTCTTTCAACGACCTACTTCGTCGAAAAATAACCGCGCCCTGCGATGCTACTCAGAACATTTTTCTCCTTGTATCTCGCTGAAATCCTCTCATATGCGGAGCGGTATCCTTTAGGAAAAGCACTCTTCCCATCAATTGATCACACGCCCTAATTGCGCTCTATTTTCACCAACATTATTCAAACAGGATTTATTTAAACAGCCTAATTCTTAAAGTTTGGTCGATCGGGAAGGGGAACATCCTTGAAATCTGATGGTTTGCGATCTGGTAAAGGAATATCTCGTAAGCGATCGCGTAGTGATGGCTCGGATGTGGGAACGGTTTCTGGTTCTGGCGCAGGAATAGGAGTTGGCTCGGGTATGGGAGCGGGTTCTGGTTCTGGTATAGGCTCAGTTATGGGAACAGGTTCTGGTTCTGGTGTAGGAGTTGGCTCTGGCTTGGGTACAGGAGTTGGTTCTGGTTTTGGCGTTAATGAAGGTGCGGATTCTGGCTTGGGCTCATTATTTTTTTGCTCTTGCTCTTTTTCTTCCCGTTGGCGAATTGAGGGAAGAGTAAGAGAAGGACAAATTTCCGCATCATATTCATAATTGACCCTTATCTGGTAAGGTTTTGGCTTTCCAGCATCATGATCAAATACGCTCTTAACAATTTCTTCTCCTGCTGCGCGATCGAAAATAGAATACTTGGCACCCTTGATTAAATCTAGAGCTACTACCTCTCCTTCATTGTTAACTACTGCACCGTAGACGCTACTTCCTTTAAGTCTTCTAATACAAGCATCTCTGGGATAAGTACCCCTAACTTCAATCGCTTCTGGTTCGACATCTCTAACTTTAGTCAACCATGCGATATAGTTTTTTCTGGCATCTTCATCGCTAGTGCCATTTTCATTTTTAGTCAGACTCTCGCGGAGTTTCTGAATGCGTTCCTGGCTCTGGGCAACTTTTCTGGCGGCAATTTGTTCTGGGGTTAATTTAACTTCGGGTGGTTTATTCTCCTGAGTTTTGGCAGGAGGTTTTGCTTCTGGTTTGGCAGTTGCTTGTTCTGACGGCTCTACCTCTGAAGGATCTAAATTGTCTGGTTTATCGGTATTGGTAGGCGGTACTGCTTTTGGATCGATCTCAAAATCCTCAGAATTAATTTCTGGTGGTAAAGGAAGACTAGATATATCGCCGATAGGAGGGAGGGTAATATCTGTAATTGGCGGTAAATTATCAAAATTGGGTGGCGGTGGAATCACTAAAGGAGAAAGATCTCCAGGATTGCCAATACCAGGAATCAAATCACGGGGTATGGCAAATGGTGCGGCGGGTTCGCTCGTATCGACAGGAGGAAGATCGCTAATGTCTGGAACGGGAGTATCTGGAGTATTGAGTTGAGGATATAAGTCAGGCAGACGAGCTTGTTGTTCGGAATTGAGCTCGATTATAGAAACCTCTCTTCTACCAGATTCATTGTTGAACCCGATCGTGGGCAAGCCAAACTTGAGAACCAATAAATGTAAGACGATCGAAAGCAGAAAGCATAGCTGTGCTGGGTTAATTAGCTTGCCAGATTTATTATCTAATTTTGACTCGTAAGACATAACCCGCAACAATAAAAATGAAATTCAGTTTTCTAGTTTACAGAAAAAAACTAAAAAAAAGGATCGACACAGAGTTTAGATTATGCTTTATCGACCGAGATGGCAATCATTCTTGTTGAATATTTAATTATACATTTGGGCGATCGCGCTAATAGTAATGCGAAAACTGCGTTCATTATGCCTAACCGAGCAAAAAACACTATCTTACTCGATTATAGCTGTAGGAATATTACAACTTACTACTTTTCTGAAGAAACTACTTCTGGTTTATCATCCACCGAAGATGTATTTTTCTTATCTGGTGCTTCTTTGAGGTCGGTATCTGATTCTGTTTTGTTTTCAGTTTTAGTTGCTTGAGGTTTGGCAGCTGACGGCTTTATTTCTACAGGAAGAGGAACAGCTTTGTTGAAGGTCAATTTATCGTTGGCACAATCGACAATAATTTTATCTCCTGGAGCAAAAGCACCTTCCAAAATTTTAGTCGCGATCGGATTTTGCAATTCTCTTCGGATAGCTCGTTTTACTGGACGCGCTCCAAAAGCAGGATCGTAGCCAACATCGACTATACGATCTTGGGCGGCGGGCAGTAGTTCGATGGTAATTTTTTGTTCGCTCAGTAGGCGTTGAATACCTTTAATTTGAATCGTGACAATTTCTCGGAGTTCTTCTTTTTTCAAACCTTGGAAAATAATCAAGTCATCAATGCGGTTGAGGAACTCTGGTCGAAAATGACCACGCAAAGCTTGAGTAACACGATCTTGAATCCTGGCGTAATCTTCTTCTTCTCCCGTGACGTTGAGAATATGCTCGCTACCAATGTTACTGGTCATGACTATGATCGCATTGCGAAAATCTACCATGCGTCCTTGAGAATCGGTTATTCTCCCATCATCCAACACCTGTAGCAAAATGTTGAATACATCCTTATGGGCTTTTTCTACTTCATCGAGCAAGACCACACAGTAAGGGCGACGGCGCACTGCCTCAGTTAACTGTCCCCCTTCTTCAAAACCCACATATCCAGGAGGCGCACCTACTAAACGAGATACTGCATGTTTCTCCATATATTCGGACATATCGATCCGTACCATAGCATCTTCATTGTCGAACAAGAATGCTGCCAAAGCTCTAGCTAACTCGGTCTTACCAACGCCAGTAGGTCCCATGAATAAAAACGAACCTATGGGACGATTGGGGTCGTTCATCCCCGCCCGCGCCATTCTAATTGCCGCAGCAACGGCTTCTACGGGTTCTTGTTGCCCGATAACTCTTTGATGCAGGTGTCCTTCTAACTGAAGCAATTTTTGCCTTTCAGATTCCAACAGGCGATTGATGGGTACTCCTGTAGAACTAGCTACTATTTCGGCGATATCCGACTCTGTTACCTGTTCTCTTAACAGAGTTGTACCCTTAGATTGCAATTTAATTAACTGAGCTTCTTTATCTTCTAAGCTTCTCCGTAATGGCTCTAACTTGTTGTGTGTAAGAGCAATCATTTTTTCATGATCGTAAACTCGTTCTGCTTTGTCTAGTTCCAAGCGGGTTTTTTCCTCTTCTTCTTTAAGAGCG
>JBCDCO010000320.1:0-5481 GCA_039181635.1 Cyanobacteria bacterium P01_G01_bin.19
CAAGAGTCGAACTCGCTGCGATCGCCTAGAGTCAATTTTGAGTAAATCTTTAGCTGCTTGATTGCAGCCGAGGAGCTGGTTTTCTCCATCCACCTGTAGATAACCAATGGGTGCTTGTTCGATCAATTCTTGCCAAGCCTGCTTATCTTTCTCTAATTTTCGACGCCGACGGTCTAAGTCGATTAATTCTCGGCGAATGAGTGAATGCAAAGGCAAAGATATTTCTTCGTCTTTTTCTGCTCCATAAGACTTTAAAGTACTTTTTAATTGTCGTCTAAAGCGATACTGTTGTCCTAAATAAACTCCTAAACCAATTGCCAGTCCTAAAAAAAACTCCATAGCTGCCATTGGCTACTTTTTAATCCTTACTGATCTAACTGCGATCAATTTCATGTTTGACTATCGTACGATCGTTTATCCTCCTTCGAGATCGGAACTTAATCTTAATGCTAATCGATGATAATTTCTCCCGCACTGCTCGATGTTTGTCACTAAATCTTGACACAAAAATTTAGGACGCATGGCAAAATCTATCTTTTTTGCCAAGTACGCCCTATCAATTTAGCCTGGATGTTCAGATTTTAGGTCGATCAGCCAAAACGATAGCCAAAACCTCTAACGGTAATAATGTATTCAGGCTGGCTCGGCTCTTCTTCTAATTTCTCTCTCAACCAACGGATGTGAACGTCAACTGTCTTGGTGTCTCCTAAAAAGTCTTGTCCCCATACATGTTCGATAAGCTGTTCCCGCGACCATACTCGGCGAGGATAACTCATAAACAACTCTAGAAGGCGAAATTCTTTGGGAGATAAATTTACTTCAGTATTGCGGACTATAACGCGGCATTCTTGCGAAAAAAGACTGATATCTCGATACTTTTGCACCGAACTAGGAGATGACACCGTGTATCTTTGGCGGCGCAATAAAGCGCGACAGCGAGCAACCAATTCCCTCATGCTAAAAGGCTTGGTTAAATAGTCATCCGCGCCTACCTCTAAACCCAATACTCTATCTGTTTCACTACTCTTAGCACTTACTACCAAAATAGGAGTTACATTTCCCTGATACCGTAGTAGACGGCATATATCCAAACCATTTACTTCAGGTAGCATCAAATCCAAGATAATCAAATCTGGAGTTAGCTTTGTTTGACCCCGTTCTCCATCTTGCAACAAACTCAAAGCAGAACGACCGTTGTTGGCGGTGTGAACTTCGTACCCTTCCTCTTCTAGGGCAATAACGATCATTTCTGAAATCAAGCTTTCGTCTTCAACCAGCAAAATTCGATTCGCTTGAGCCAGTTTAGATTCTGCACTTGTCTGAGATGTGTCTATAGAAAGCATAGTTGAATACTTCAAATTATCAGTAATATTACGTATACACTAAAACTGTTTTATTTTGGAATATTACTTTAAATATAAATATCTAAAATATGTATAAATAAGGTCATATTAGGCGATCGCCTTTACCAAAATCCTGGTGCTGAAAATAAGTATTTGCCTGGTGCTGAAAATAAGTATTTGAAAGTAAACTTTCAATCCCGAGATAGCAGAGAGCAAATCTGCCAAACCATAGTGACAAATTTACCTAGTCCTAATAGTACTAGAAACAATTTATTCTGTATAGCACTCTGGCGATCGCCTTAATTCAACAATTGCCAATTGTCCATTGTCAATTATCCATTGTCCATTGATAATTTCTGCTGTTTAGTCAAACGTCATACCGATAATGATTATCTACCGCCATAGCGTTCTTCTGCCCAGGGTTCTCCTCGGTCGTGATAGCCATTCCGTTCCCAAAAACCAGGTTCGTTATGGTCTAGAAATTCGATTCCCTTAATCCATTTACCACTTTTCCAAGCGTAGAGATGAGGTACGACCAAGCGCATGGGTCCTCCATGTTCTGCGGGTAAAGGTTCCCCGTTGAGAGTGTGAGCAAAGAAATTTTCAGGACGAGCAAAATCTTCTAAAGTCAGATTGGTTGTATAGTCGCCGTAACAGTGCTGCAAAATATGAGTTGCTTTAGGATCGATCTCGATCGCAGCTAAAAAGTCGGTCACTTTGATTCCAGTCCAGGTTACATCTAGTTTTGACCAGCGAGTTACGCAATGAAAATCGGCAGTAAAATCTTGTTGAGGCAAAGCCATAAAATCCGACCAGTCAAAACGCTTTTCTGTTACCAAACCCCAAACTTTAAAGATCCAGTCATCGGTTTTAATCTGGGGAGTTTCGCCATAGGAAAGTACGGGAAAACCTTTGGCTAGATATTGACCTGGTGGAATGCGATCGCCTTGGTCTGGTTCGGGCTTGGTAAAATATTTTCCAGGCATAATAGTCGAGCTAGTAGAAAGACAAAAAACAAAGGTGCGAAACCTACAGGAAACACACCACTATTCTAATATTTTATTTTAAGCTTATTTAGGTAGTAAAAACTGACAGTCTACTCTTCGTTATCTTCATCATCATCTTGAGGGTAGACAAAGCTATTGGAGCGTCCCGATAAAACTGATTTGCCCAAAGATAGGGCTTTTTGCGCTTCGACTGCTGCTTTACGTTTCCAGACTGCCTTGCGACTATTGCGTTTCGATTTAGAAGTTTTCTTCTTTGGTACTGCCATAATTATTTAATCTAAAAGAACAACCTTTCTATTGTAATGGTTTCCCAAAAAAAAGCTAGGGCGTGTCATCAATTGAGGGGAAGAATGCTTTTGAGTGTCATTTTAGCGAGATACAAGAAGAAAAATGTTCTGCATAGCAGAGCTACGGAGGTTATTTTTCGACGTAGTAGGTCGTTAAAATGCCGAAAAAAGCTCTTTTTTTTAATTGATGATGCGCCCTAGAGACTCTGGCTAGGAAATAAACTAGTTTCGGAAATCGTCTGTCCCAGTTCGGCATTCTCAGAATCCATAAACTTTTGAGTGATAATAGTTTTGAATTCTTGAAAATCAGTCTGCCAATTTTCGAGAAATCCATTAATTTGTGTCAGGCGATCGCTATTTTCCGCTTGAGGATTGATATTGTAGTTAAAGTTGCCCGAGAACAAAATTGCAATTATGGGGTGTTTTTGGGGCTGTTGCAGTCTGGCTTCAGAAATACTCAAGGTCAACTGACATCTATCAAGGGTATACATCAGATTGATGCCAGCTTGGACGGGTTCTTTGCCAATATTTTTCCACGATCCAGAGCCCAACAAGGTGCCAGTTATGTATTTATGAACGGTTTCTGGTGCGGAAGGAAAAGGAATCAAAATTTTGGGACTACAGCTAAAGCCCATATATTCGGCATGGGGCAGTTTTTCTAGATATTTACTGGCGACTTCACCCAGACTCAATGCATTGAGTTGTCTGTTACCAAGAGATTCGCTGATGGTGACAGTTCTTGGCTGAGCGGTAATATTAACTCCATTTTTGAAGTTTAACTGGGCAAAATTGGGATTTAATATTGGTTGCTGGGCTAGTTCCCATTCTTTAGGGATAATACCACTAAATTTGAGAAAATCTTGGCTCATCATCGTCGGAGCCAAGTCTGTGGCGGCAATGACGATAGAGATTTCCTCAATAAATTGAGTTGAGTTAGAAGAATTTACCGCAGATGCTACATTTGATGTTGTCATAAAACTTTAGCAAGCCAAAACTACTATTATCTGTTTGTCGAACGTCGCTCGATAAAAATATATTTCCTAGACAGTCGACAGTTCAACGATCCTGCCGAATCTAACCGTCAATCTAGCCCAAGAAAATAATTTACCTCGAACTCACAATAAATAAAATGCCCAATGTGGACAGTTAGATCGACATTGGGCAAAAAATATTTAGATTCTACGTTGAGTATTCAAACTAATTTAGATTGGGTAAGTTGGGTATAGTTTGGCTGTTGGTTAGAGATTCGGGCGAATTGTTTTGGGGATTGCCAACAAACTCGTCGCGCAAAATGCTTACTGCTCTTGAATATTGAGGATCTTCTTTGGTACCAACCAGATCGGGATTGATCGCTAGGTTGGTTTCTTCTTCCCTGCTCAGGTCTACTCTAATATCGGGAGCAATACCTTTTTGATTGATGTCCATACCGCTAGGAGGGTAGTAACGAGCAATTGTTACCGCCAAACCAGAACCATCAGATAAAGGATGAACCGACTGCACCGTTCCTTTGCCATAGGTGCGACTTCCGACTATCTTAGCTCGATGGTTTTCTTTTAATGCCCCCGCTAAAATCTCGCTAGCACTTGCAGAGTAACCGTCTACTAAGACAACTAAGGGTAAGTCGGTAATCGATTTACCATTAGCGGAGAATTTTTCATTACCCCCCCTACGGTCGATCGTCGAAACAATCGCGCCTTTTTTCATCCACATTCTAGCTATTTCGACGCTAGAAAAGAGCAATCCTCCAGGGTTGCCCCGCAGATCTAGGATGAAGCCAGTAGCCTCTTTCTGACTGAGGTCTTCAATGGCTGTTTGCATTTGCTCCGCAGCGTGAGAGCTAAATTCATCTAACTTGATATAACCTACCTTGGAACCCTGTTCTTGCTTGAGGGTATGGCTAACAGAAGGAAGTTCGATCTGCGCTCTGGCGATCGCTACTTTAAATTCAGGCTTTCCTTCGCGGACAATTTCTAGCTCCACTTCTGTTCCCACTTCTCCTTTAATTTCAGCCGAAGCCTGTTCCAAACTCATCAACTCGGTTGGTTTGCCGTCAATGCTCACAATGCGATCGCCAGATTTTAAACCCACCTCGCTAGCAGGAGAATTAGGGATAGGTTCGACAATAGTCAGTTTGCTAGTTTGGCGATCAATTCCCAAGCGTATACCAATTCCCGATAGTTCTCCTGAAGTTTGGCTAGTCAGGTCTTGATATTGCTTGGGTTCTAAGAAGCGGGTGTAGGGATCTCCCAGATCTTTGAGCGATTGACGTATTGCTCTATATGCCGATTTTTCGTCTGCGTAGTCTCGGCGCAGCAATTCTTGACGTTTAATTTTCCAATCAACTCGATTGAATTCCAGATCTACAAATTCATTGTTTACAATCTGCCAAACTTCATCCACGACATTCTTTGGGCTGTCTTTCAATTCTGCCGCAACGGGAGAGCTGCTTTGAGATACAAGCAATGAGGCAGTTGCCAGGGTAGTCAATAACTTGAAAGTTCTGGCAGTTTTTTTTGCTGTTAACCAGTTTGAAGCAGAACCAAAAATCTTAGCAGAATAGCTCATGAGCAAATTAGTTTAGTATTAATGACTGTAGTAGGAAAATCGAAAACTTATAGCAACTATTATGTATGCTGGTTTTTGAAATCAAATAAACCTTACACTAGATGACACTCTACTAACGCTATTCGCCTTCAAATAAAGTTTTGTATTAAGTTTAATATTTAAATTAAAATTCAAAAATCTATCTTTAAACTGCATTAGTAGCTAATCTTAGCTTGGTAATTTACTTTATTAATTTGAAACTTTTACTATGTATAAATATCTATAAGTATATATTATAGA
>JBCDCO010000321.1:0-5461 GCA_039181635.1 Cyanobacteria bacterium P01_G01_bin.19
CTCAAACGGTTTTGTTCTTCTCCAAGGCAAAAAAAGAAGCCTAAACCCAAACCGACTTATGACCCCAGACATCCTCATCGCTCTACGGCTCGCCTTCTTCACCAGCAAAAGCAGTACAAACGCTCACCTTAACAGGGGTAGAGCCTAGAGCTTAAAGCTTAAAGCTTTTGAATAAATTTACTCACTAGGTATAACATCGGGAATATCCGTTAATAATTTATCGTCACAATAAATAGCAACTGAGCTATATTTTAGAATCGGCGATCGCATTGTAAAACTGACTTCTGTAGGCGTAATAACTTGAGCAACTACTCCTTCAGAGGGAATAAAGGAAATTGAAATACGTTGGGAAGGTGGGTTTCTGCGGTCTAAAATTCCAGGCTGCCATTCCGCTTTATAACCTGGAGTGGGTAAATCTACTTCTCCCGATATATTTAGGCGGGGTTCATCTTCCGCGACGCGATCTATACTGGCTCGCCAATTACGACTTTCCATCGGACAAAAAGTATTATTTGTTTCAGTTACTTGTTCTTCATTGCTTTGTGCCTCTGGGGGGTTAGCTTGAGGGTTACAGGCTGTTAATATTCCTCCAATTAGTAGGAAAGAAATTACTTTAAAAGTTAGAGAATGAAACCGTTTCGGCATTGACATAGTAATAAATTGATTTTGTAGCTTAAAGCTTGTTAAAAGCGATCGCCGATCTGGAAAATAATCTCGCTATCCCCTTCGTCATTGAGAGCGAATTCAAGTTTTACCGTACCGACAGGAGTTAGGGAACGCAAACCCAAACCATAGCCAAAACCGTTGCCAGGTTTATCTCTGACCACTGCTGGCTGACCGATTACCGCATCTGCCGAACCTAGATCCGTACCATAGTCAAAAAACAAAGTACCTCCCACCTCAAAGTTGCCTTGCAAAGCTCTGAAAGCGAACATGGGAAAACGATACTCTGCTGTAGCGATCGCAAAACTTCTTCCCGTTCCCAATTCTCCTCTACCATACCCCCTAACTGCTTCCGAACCGCCGAGACTAAAAGCCTCGTAACCAATGGCATCTCCCAGAATTGTCCCCGCTTGAACATCAAGAATGAGAGTGCGGTCGCCTTCGGTAAAACCAAACAAGGGCAAAGGAATATAGTGAGTATGGTTAATCGACAGGCGGTTATAAAACAAGCTTGAGTCGCCTACAGGGATGGATTGATCGGTTTCAAACAGAGTTCTAAAGCCCCTAGAAGCATTGCGATTTCGGTTACGACGGTCAAAATTCAGTCCATAATTAAGGGTCAGTAATTCATCTCGTCCATCATCGCTAGCCGTTAGGGTATTTCCTAAAGCATCAGTAGAGTTTAACTCATCAGAAATTACGGCATCTCTTACCGAAACCACTTGGTAAGACATTCCCAAAGCACCGATAAACTTTTCTGCCCAAGGATGAAAATATTCTACCCCTCCCCCCAGACGATGTACCCAAGGATCGCTGCCATCAGCTAAATCGATATCATTTTCGCCATTGTCAAACTCAGATTCTACCCCTCGACGATTAAAAATGTTGATGGCATAACCGCGATCGTGTCTGATAAATTTGCGATAGTCGAGATCGAAACCGAGATTATTCGCCCCTCCTTCAATGCCCAAAGTTAAGGCTTGATTGTTACCACTCCAATTATTGACACCCAGGCGAAATCGAGGTGCAAAACCGCTAGCTTTATTGGATATTGGCTTAACGATCGCTGGTCTGGCAGGACCTTGCAGAACAGTAGGGGGATCGAAAGTCCCGCCAAATCTGAAGAAGAAAACACTACTTTCTTCTACTGTAACTACCATTAAACTGCTATCTGCCGTGCTATTGTCCGAGAGCGGTCGTAAAGATAGACTAGCTTGTCTAACTGCCAATAAGTTATTTACGCCGATCAAACCCGATTCCGCTAGTTCTGAATCGTATCTATCCCCTGGCTTTAACTCAAATTCCTGTAAAATTATTTCGGTTTTGGTTCTGCCTTCAGTTGGCTTACCCATGCGATCTACAAAACGAACCTGAATTTCGGCGATCGTTTGCCCTTGACTAGCAGGGACAGTTATTTCTCTAATTGGCAGAGACTGAAATATTTTCCAAATTCCCCCATTGCTTTTTTGCGAGTCAGATAGGTGTGTTTCGGCTGCTAATCGATATTGTTTGCTACTGAGAAAATTCTGTAACTGAGGTTGATGTTTGGGGTTACGATCGTGAGCTTTTGCCGAGTTAACATAAGTAAAAAAGGCTGTCGCCAACAAAGGTAAAACAAGATATCTAGATGTCATTTGATAAGGCGCGATCGCATGGTGGTTTATTTACTGTTGGTTATTTGACTAACTCGATCTGCCACAGATCGAACAATTACTCCTTGTTCTGCTAACTCTTCGATTGTATTGTTTTGGACGACCGCACTAACCCTTTCTAGGATTTTGGTTTGAAAAGCGATCGCGCTATCGGGGGAGTCTTTAACTATGGCTTGGGCTTGAGCGATTTTTTCTTGTCTAATGCGATCGTAATAATCTACGCAGTTATCAATTGCTCCCTCAGAGATGTTCGTGTCAGCGATAAGATTCCTTAGTCTTAAAGGCACTTGTTTGCAGCTATAGGCAATAAAGGTTAAATATTCATACTCTGTGGCAATTTGATTATTTCTAATTTGTTCTGTCCAAGCACCATTGAATGAATTAACTAGTAGATTGCCAATACGCACTTCTAATGGTTCAACAGAGGGCAATTGTGGGGAAAACTTTCCAGCTTGGATGGCATCAGATTTTAGGTTCATCATCAAGGTTAATTGAGCCAAAACTGTATTAGAGATAAAACCCCGATCTTGTAATTCCTGATAGACTTGTTGTTCGATCGCGATCGCTTCTGTCCAAACTAGCTGTTCTATTTCCTGTGGCTGTAAATTTAGCTCCTGTCTAAGATTTCCCAGAGATTTCTGGGCGCGATCGACTTCTTGCTGGCATTTTTGGCTAAAATCCTCAGTTATATCGAGTAAAAAGTAAGGATTGGATTGGAGATTGTTTATTTCCTTGAGTGCCGATTGTTTTGCTTTAACTAGGGCTAATGCTTGTCCTACAAGATCTAAATTGGAAGGGCGATTAAGTTGTAGTTTTTGAATCAGCTTGCCGATAGTCGTACCAGGAATTAAAAGGGTAAACAAAGCAATACCCAAGGTTAAAATAACAATTAAATCTCTGTTGGGAAACTCTTTTTCAATACTTAACGCCAAAGCCAGACACACCGCCCCCCGCAAGCCACCCCAATAACTTACGGCTTGATAGCTAAAAGGAATCTTGGACTCGCGGAAAAGATTAACCAAGGGGACTAAAGTAAAGACGACAATTGCCCTAGAAATGAGAACAGTAATGATCGTTATACCCAAGATAGTCAATAGAGACCTAGTTTCCTCCAACTGCTCGAAAAATCTATAGCTAGAGGCAGTTATACCCACCAGCAAAAAGATCAAACTATTAGCCAGAAAAGCTGCGTATTCCCAAAATTCCCCCAGATATGACCTCTCTTCTGCATCCATGCGATTGGACTTATGCCAACCCACCACTAAACCAGCACTCACCACTGCCATTACGGGAGAAACGGCAAAGACTTCTTCGGCAATCAGGAAAGCACCATAAGCGGCAATAGTAGTAATAGTAGCCAAGACCAAAGAATTTTCTTGAGCCAGATCCATTGTGCGACTCATTAAATAGCCAAATACCGCACCGATCGCAATCCCCCCCACAAAGGAAACCAGAAAAGAAACTATACTGCTTTGAATAGCATCGCTTCCAACTTGTCCTGCTGCGATAGTGGCAAAGATAATATTAAAAGCGACGATCGCTGTGGCATCGTTAAACAAGCTCTCTCCTTCTACCAGGATGGCTAACTGTTTAGGTACGCCTAACTCTTTAAACAGGGCAATTACCGCAACGGGATCGGTAGCAGAAATCAAACTACCAAATAACAAAGCTTGACCTAAAGATAGAGGAGTCAGCCAAGCTAAAATAAAACCCACTATAGCTGTTGAAATCAATAAGCCAGGTGCAGCTAAAGTTAATACGGGTGTGAGATTGCGTAGCAGCAACCGACTATCCATATTTAACGCCGACTCAAAAATCAACGGCGGGACGAAGATAAATAAAATAAGTTCTTCAGAAAGCTCAAAAGTATTGACTACTTCTAGAGCTGGGATTTTACTAGCTAAACCACTGAGAATCAGTCCGACAATTACCAAACCTACCGTGTAGGGAAACTTAATTCTTTTAAAAGCGATCGCAGCCAGACAAGCGACTAATAGTAAAACTAAGATATCGATCTCAGTCGTCAAAAGTAAATCGTGGGGCATTTGTTTTAAAAATCGATAATTAATAAAAATACAAAAATGCCTCTTAATCAAATTAAAAGGCTAATCAATTCCACAGTAATAATCTTTTTTTCCTTATAAAGCTTTAGGCTCTAAAGTTTACTTGGGTAAACGGCTAACAGCTTATAGCTACACCGCTTCGCGGAAGACAAGAAGCTTCGCTTCTTTAGCCTCCTTTGGAGGCGATAGCGCATACGCGCTGTCTTGTCGCGCTTGTTGAATTTCGTTCAACGTGCTTATAGCTGCGGCAAAGCCGCTTTACTGACGAACTTCTTCCATAACGCTGAGAACGCTTCGATCTGGATTATCAATACAAGTATTAATTACTTGCTCGGTAACATTGGCTAATGCTGGAGCGTCAATAACCAGTTCTCCTTTTTTACCACTGATATAACCGTGCATAAAGATCAAGCTATTAGTGCGATTATCTCCGCTAGATTGTAATAGTTCTCTACAGGTTGTAGCATCCAAAGAAGGTGTATCGGAGCTTTCTGTTGCTTCTTCTTGGGTTCTTGCGGGTAGACTCGCAGTTGCTACTGCGATCGCACTTAATAACAAGACCAAACTATATTTTTTCATAATTGATTTCCTCTTTAAATATGTTTAAACTTAATTACATTTAACGACCATTACGACGCATACAGGCATCATATTCCCTGCGGTAAAATGCTTTTCTATCTTTTGCTCTTTCTGCGCCACCGCCAACTACACCTACACCTGCGCCAATTCCCGCACCTTTGCCCGCATCTCCAGCAATACCACCGATAATAGCTCCCAGGATTGCTCCCCCAATAGCATCTTCAGCAGCAGCACCAAAGTCATCTCTTTCGGCAAAACGAGCAGTGCGATCGCGGGCATAACCATCACAGTAATAGTGAGGATCGCGATCGCCATATTGGGCTTTTGTAGAAGTGGCAGCAAACAGAGTCAAGATAGGTATGATTATTGCATTCAAAACCAGACCAACATTTTGTTTTGTCTGCATAAACTTAAGACACTGTTGGCGAACTCCGAAAGTGGCAAAAAATCTGTAGACTGAGGTAGATCTACCGCGATAAGAAATGCGATCGCCATGTCTCTAAA
>JBCDCO010000322.1:0-5460 GCA_039181635.1 Cyanobacteria bacterium P01_G01_bin.19
TTGGATTCGAGCGCCTTTTTTCAAGATCTCGTTTTACAATTACTTCAATTATCACCCCACAAAACGCCTTATTATTTAAAAGGAATGAGGGCTATTTCCCTTATAGAGTCTGCTTTTTGAGCTAGTTGTCGCCCCCACAGCCAGACCGTAATGATGTCTCCTCAGAGAGCAGCAGAAAGGCTCTTGCGCGATCGCGGTTGTCCCCAAACTGCCGAAACTATCGGTATAGAAGAATCTACTGTCGCCCTCATTGACGCGATCGCGCAGTGTCAGGAATTGGTTGCCGACTTAACTTCATCCTATGTCGCCCCACCTGGAGTGGAAGCGCATCGTTATCTAGTAAAACGCCCCTACGCAACGTATCAGTACAACAAGCTTACTAGTAAAAAAGCTATTTTTCCTCCCCAGCAAGAGGAACAAGAGGTAAAAGTACTTCATCTTTCTCGCGACACAGACCCAAGGAATATCTTAGGTAGATCGGGAATCGAGCGTCGGAATCGAATTCTCTTCCTGAAAACTCAAATAGAGAAAGCCACTGAACTATTATCCAAAGCAATGGAAAGTGTTGAAGATGTTCCTATTGAAGAGGTTGTAACTCATAAAATCTTTGAACAAACTTAACTTAATTGGCTTTCTTTTTAAAGAAAATGAATAAGTTACCTATTCATTATTCATTTTCATTTAATACTGAAGTCTTTGATAATAAACGGTTATAGCGGTTAACGTCGATTGTCGATTTAAGATCAGATCGCGCCTTGAAAAATACAACACAACATGGATAACGGAAAACCAAATAACACGGTTTGTTCTAGCTAATTAGTAGTTATAGCTAAATTATTAACGTATTGTAGCTAGAACTGCTAAACAGGGCGTTGAAATTTACAAGCCATAAACGAGAAGCGAATCGTAATTTTTTTTATTTTTTGAATTAGTAACTTATTCTATAATCTTAAGTATTAAAAGTAAAAGCAATTTGTAAAAACTATGCCAAGAGGCGGAAAACGCAAAGGTGCTGGAAGAAAAGCTCTCTGGAATTCTGGCAAAACTAAAGCGGTCAAGCTTCCTGAATTACTAATTCCTGAAATCGTAGAATTTGCCAAAGTGATAGATTCTACTTTAGTTGACGGGTTGTACGGTCGGGAAAAGGTCGAAGATCTCGATCGCTTGGTAGATATACTTTTTGAAGAAGTAAATTATTCTGATGTTTTAGAGCGTATTGCCAAGAAATTACTAATTCTCTCCGCAAGCGAAGATACAGCGACTCAAACAAGTTCGGCAATTCAACAGCCATCACTCGTACATGTTGCCATTAACGACAAGGGCAATGATTTATCTTTGGATGCTGAAATTGAAACTGCTAAAGTATTAACTGCGGAAGGCAGGGAGCGTGTGACAGAAGATCGTGAAGAAAAGTTTACCAATCCTCAAACTGGCGAATCGGATTTTAAATCCAATTCTTTTCTAACCCCAGATCAGTCAGCAGCCTTAGAGAAAATGAAGCAATTCATTAACACTCCGAGGCAAAAATATTTCAGGCTCACAGGCTATGCAGGAACTGGTAAATCCTACCTAATTGTTCAATTAATGAAATGGTTACTTAATCAAAAGATAAATTTTGTCGCAGGTTCTCCTACTAACAAAGCAGTCAAAAATTTCAAGAAACTGGCAGCAGAAGCCAACGTCAGTGTGGAAGCTCACACAGTAGCTCAACTACTCGGACAACAGCCAGAACTAAATGAAGCGACAGGAAAAGAAGAATTTATTACTCAAGGTACTGATAGTATCGGTGGTTATCAAGTGGCTTTGATCGACGAATTCTCGATGATTTCCAAGTCTAACTTTAAGGACATCAATCAGGCTGTTTGGCACACTCAGACCAAAATTATCTTTGTTGGTGATGAAGCACAATTACCACCCGTTGGTGAATCAGAGCCAGTTATAGCCCAAAGCGAATATATCCAAAACGAAGCCACGTTAAGTTCAATCGTTAGATATGATGGCGACATAGCAAAAGTAGCAGAAGAAATTCGCAGCGATCGCACCTTCAACTCCTCACTTTATCCATTTCAAACCACACCTGATAAAACTATTACCTGTTTGAATCGAGACGACTGGCTCAAAAACGCGATCGCCTACTTCAAATCTGACTCTTATATTGAAAATCCCGACCATGTGCGATTCCTAGTCTGGAGAAACAGAACCGCAGCCTCGCTTAATGACTATGTGAGAAGCCAGCTATGGGGTGAAGATGTTCCCAATTATGTTCCAGGCGATAGGCTCATTGCCAAGATTCCCGTCTTCCGTCGCGTTCCTGGTGGCAGGGGTAAGAACAAGTGGCAGATTGTGATGAACAACTCTGAGGAATGCGAGATAACTGGAGATGCTACCTTAAAAACTAGTAAGCCCACCTCATGGAAATATTGGCTAGTGCCTGCTAAAACTGACGATGGACTAAGACTAGATCTAAGAATTCTGACTCCTGAAAGCGAACAATTGAGGCAGGAGCGTATGCAGGAACTTAGGGAAAAAAAGAGATGGAAGCAATACTACGATACGCTTAAATCTTTTGATAATCTGCCCTACGCCTATGCCATTACAACCCACAAGGCACAAGGATCGAGCATCAACTATATTTTTCCTGACATTGCCGATATGCGTCCCTGTCCCGATCTACAGAAAATTCTCTACACTGCATTAACCAGAGCTAGAATACAGGCTTTCATTCCTCAGTAATCTGCAAATTTTGAATAAGTTACTAAATCAAAAAACTATTAACTATCAATGAATAATATTTCTGTTTATGTAGCCCCTACGTCTGTGAGTTAGAGATGCCGAAAGGGTACACGAACTAGCTCAAAAAGAGAATCGTACCTATCTAGAATCGAAGGAACTCAGAGAATTGTCCAGAGCGGTTATGAAGCATAGCGAAGGCTAGACTCGAAGACCTATATCCGCACAGGTCGTCAAGCGTAGCTGCCATTCGATCTTATTGGGGTTGAGCCGAGATACGTGTAAAATCGTGTCACATCTCCCTCTAACCCTTGCCAGCCATAGTTTTAGACTTCACTACTTTTAGACTTCACTACTTTTAGACTTCACTACTTTTAGACTTCACTACTTTTAGACTTCACTGCCAAGCAATCTGCTCCACATCCCTTTGCAGGGCGCGAGTAATTCTTTGTACTGAGGCGATCCGTAAATACCTTTTTCTCCTTTTGCCAGCAACAAGACATTTTTTTCCGGCTCGGGATGTTTGTTATCGATTATTCCCGCATCCATACCCAGAGAAATTGTCGCAATAGATAGCTGCTGCTTGGCTTTGGGAGGGAGAATTTTTTCTAGTAGCGAGTTTGCTACTTCCTCGATTAATACAGATTCGGGGTCTTGCGGGTTGGTGAGAATATAGCTTTGGGTATAAAGGTCGAAAAGCTTATACTGAAACGGTTCGGCGGTCATGGAGCAAAATAGCTAATAGTTAACTCTTCCTTGCTAACCTCCAACAGCATTCACGTATTGCGATCTAAATCTAAGTTTACTAACTCTTCTTCTGCCTCCGTGTTTGATCGAGAGTGCTTCGCACTGTTATTTGAAGTAAAGCCTCACTACACGGCTTAATTTTGCTACGAGCTGCTAGTTTTTGATTATTTCTAGCTGCTCGAAAGTGAAAGGAAACCTCATGGGTTTTCTTTCTTTTAAGTATTGCTCCGCAGCGATTGGAACTATGCTTGGCAGCCAGCACTACTTTTATACTGTTTGAAATTAACATCATATTATAACAGATATTTGAGCCTCTATTCAACCTATAAACATGGGTCGTTTGACCCCACAGCTAAAAATTAGAATAAGTACAGCAAACAACAAAGGTAAAAAGCTCATGAAAACATCTCAACCTCAAAACAAATCAACTCAAGTCGAGTCAACCTCAAAAATCAAAAGAAACAAAAATTCTCAGTACCTAGGCACTTTGCTTGGATAACTATCAACATCTAAGCAAAGAACTTAGATAACGTCTATCTGGAGAGACTTTTCTCCAGATAGCTGCACACACTCTCTCTCCTCTGCCTTTATGATAGATCTCTGCCCAGAATCTCTGCCTAATTTCGGCGATCCTCAAGGTAAACACTTTTACTTAGTTACCAATCCCGAACTGGCCTTAGAAATTAAACTAATTAAAGGAGGAATATATAAGTCCTATCAGATCGTATCTTTAGATAGTAGTCTCGAAGCCACGGTAACTAAACTCGAAGAAGACAGCCATATCTTAGTAATATCGACCGACCAGTTTATAAAAGCCATACCGCCAAAACTTGTAGGCAAACGTAAGGTGGCGGTAATGGCCGCCAATTCAACACCTACATCTTTAGCAGCCATAGAGTTTTTTCTTAAAGCGATCGAGCAAACCGATTTACAGGGTCAGCAAGAATATGCCGACTCTTTTTTTCAACGGTTAGAAAAGCACGATCGCCTGAGCCTGTTCGATCCTGATACTGAAAGCACGGCTTTTTTAGAGTTAGACTCTGATGCTGAGTGGCACGAACAGCTTGGAATACTCCAAGATGGTCAACAGCAGATCGTACCTACGGGTGAAATTAGCGTTCTGCCTCTAATTCACGGTCAATTTGATTCCAGCTATCGATTGCCCCTTAACGGCAAAATTGCCATCAAGGGAAGACCGATAGTTCATAGCGGTAACAATCCCAATCGCCTAGAGCAACAGTCAATCTTCAAACAGTTAGCTGGATTGGAAGATTATCCCGTCATCGCCAGCATCGACAATGGTTATATTGTTAAACTCACTAGCAGCAGTCCTCAAGCAGAACCCGCCCGAAAAATGCTAGAGCATCTGTTTGATCTAGACGATAATTACCGCATAATTTGGGAGCTGGGATTTGGAATCAATCGTAACTTAAAGCTCTGGTCTGGCAATACCGCGATGAACGAAGTCTTTGGCGATCGCGAACTCGTGCTACACCTGGGGTTAGGTCTTACCCCCGCAACAAAATATCATATCGATTTACTCTGCCCCAATACAACAGTCAAACACCTTTAATGAATATTCAAAAGTCAAATATTACAACTAGAAGAACCGAGTTATGGACAGAAACGAAGGGATGCCCCTCAATGATATTTATAGACAATCTAGGCCGTGGTGGGAACTGAAGGAACAGGCAGGGCTGTTAGCGATGATACCTCCAGCCCGACAGAGAAGTCTGAAGGTATTAGACGATTATGCTTTAAACAGCATTTTCGGCAATAGACAGATTCTAAGTCTGGACGAAGCCGATCGCATATTCACAGGCGACCCTGATTTTCTATTTTAGGCGTTGGTAAATGCGTAATGCTACTAGAGCATTTTCTATCTCTAAAGGAGTAAACCTGGATTTGAAAAGCTTGAAGCTTAGAGCTTATGGCTTAAAGCTACGACAAGTAATTCTTTGTAAGACATTACATGATGACCAA